>NZ_JAESPG010000045.1:0-39540 GCF_016756915.1 Pseudomonas sp. HB05 | reverse complement strand
CGATAGCGTTGCGTCAGTTGCGTATAAGGTGGCTGACACACCGCTATCGCGAGCAAGCTCGCTCCCACAGGTTCTTCCACAGGTGCAGTCATGCTGACAGCGGCATGCCCTCAGCATCCGCCCAAAATACTTAACTGGATTAAAACTTTAAAGCACATATTCGAAAGCGTCGTGCTGGCCCGTCTGGCGCCGCGGGCCCGAACGTCACCCACCCACACGAATACGTGGCGTAACGGACATCCCAACGCGCAGCTTCGTCGCGCCGGGCTGGTCAGGATTGATGCGAATGCGCACGGGCAGGCGCTGGACGATCTTGGTGAAGTTGCCGGTGGCGTTGTGCGGTGCGATGGCCGAATAGCTGACGCCGCTGGCCGGCCCCAGGCTCTGTACCGTGCCCCGCAGCGCCTCGCCCGGCAAGGCATCCACGTCAATTTCCACGGGTTGTCCGGCCGCTACACGCGCCAGTTGCGTCTCGCGAAAATTTGCCGTGATGTACACGGCATCGAGGGGGACTATCGCCAGCAAGGGGTTGCCTGTGCTGACGAACGCACCCACTCGGACCGATTTCTGCCCGATCGTGCCGCTGATCGGCGCTGTAATCCGAGTGTAGGAAAGCTTCAGTTCGGCAATCGCTTGCGTGGCTTCGGCGTGGGCAAGGGTCGCCGTGGCTTTTTCCAGGTCGGCCTTGAGCACATCCACTTGTTGCCGGGCGGCCTGCAGACCTGCCTCGCTTCTGTCCCGGCGTGCCTGCTGGATGCTCAGTTGTGCTTCAGCCTGTTGCCGCGCCTGTACGGTACCTGAGCCATCGTTGGCCAGGTTGCGATACCGCGTCTGGTTGACCGCCGCCAGCTTGAGTTCGGCCTCGCTCGCCGCCAGCGCGGCTTGTGCCTGGCGAATGGCGGTGGCCTGCCGGGCCAGGTGTGCTTGCAGGCTCGCGATGCCGGCGCGGGCGCTGGCGACCTGGGCTTTGGCGGCGTTCACGGCGGCGATGAAATCTCGATCATCGAGGGTCGCGAGCAAGTCGCCTTTGTTCACCGTCTGGTTGTCTTCGATCAACACCGAATCCACCGTGCCGGACACTTGAGGCGCTACCGTCGTGAAGTCGGCGAGCACGTAGGCGTCGTCAGTCGACTGGACTGAGGCCGCGGATTCGGGACGATTGATATAGACAGCCCCGCTGATTGCTACGGTGAGCAGCAATGCACTGATGAACTTGGCTTTCTTTGGTAATGCCATGATGGGTCAACCGTTTGAGGACGTTGGGGGCGAGGCGGCCTGGATGACAGGGGCCGGGATGAAGCCCAGGCGCAGCACGAGAGGAATCAGCAGGAGGGCCAGCACCCCAAGCACGCGGTAGGCATCGGCGATCGACAGCACCAGCGATTGCTGGCTGACGAGGGTCGTCAACTGCAGCGGCGCTGGTATTGAAGGCAAGGCGTTACCGGCCAGGGCGGCCTGGTCGAGCAACATCTCTGCGTGAAAGCGTCCGCGCGTGACCATCAATTGCCCGACCAGCGCAGCGCCGGCCAGTGATCCAAAGGCACGCAAGGTGTTGATGGTGCCGGATACGTAGGGCCCTTCGGCAGGCTGCACCACGCTGGTGATCAGGAACAGCATCGAGACGACGGCCATGGGTTGCCCCAGGGCTTGCAGCGCTTGCGCCAGGACGAACTGGTCGCGGTTCCAGTCGCTGGTCAATTGCGCACCGCAAAAACAGGCCAAGGCAATCAGGCATAACCCTGACGAGAACACCAGGCGGGCATCGACCCACTTCTGGTAGAGCAACAGGGCAACCATCGGCCCCAAGACCAGTTGCGGCAGCGCGACGATCAGGCCGATGGATGCCATCTGGTAAGGCCGATATTGCTGTAGCGGGCCGAGATAGCTGGCGGGCAACAGAGAGCTGGACATCAGCACCACGAGCAGGAAGAGGAATAACGTGCAGCCCAGTCCGAGGTTACGCCGGCCGAGAATCTGCAACTTGATGAACGGTGACGGGTGGTACCACTCGGTCAACAGGTAGATCGCCAGCAGCGCCAGGCCAGCCATCAGCGACGACGCCACCCACGGCGATTCAAGCCAATCCAGCCGTATACCTTGGTCCAGCGCGATCGCTATCAGGCCGAGGCCGGGCACCGCGCACGCCATGCCCAACCAGTTGGCTTGTCCGAAGCGGTGGGCCTGGACGGGCTCCTTCGGGAGTCCCCAGCCGATCAGTCCGGCGGCCAGGCAGGTCAGGGGAATGATCTGCCAGTACACCCAGCGCCAATCCTGCAGGCCATCCGTCCAATATCCGGCGAGCCAGATCGACAGATTGGGCGCGAACGTCGCGGTCATGGCGTACAACGCCAGCCCGTACAGCCGTACGGGGGGCGGCAGGAACTTCAAGGCCGCCATCATCAGCAACGGAATCGTCGTGCCACTGGCGATGCCTTGTGCGAAGCGCAGCGTCAGCAGCAGTTCCAGGTCGCGGATAAAGGGCAGCATCATCGCCAGCACCGTACAGGCAGCCAGCACCCACAGTTCAAGACGACGGACCGAAAAGGTCAGGGCGAACCATGCGGAAAACGGCATGGCGATCAGCTCCCCGGCGCTGTAGGCCGTGGTGAGCCAGGAGGCGTCGTCCAGACCAAAGCCCAGTGCGCCCCTCAAATCCGCGAGTGCCAGCGCGCCAACCCGGATGTTCAGTCCCGCCATCATCGCCGCGAGGAAAATCCCCAGCAAACCGATCAGCGGCCGTTTCGAGTCTGTTGCCTGAGGCAGTTGGCTGATGGCAACCGCCGCTGGCGACAAGGCCATGCCGTTCATCGAACCTGCTCCGGAGCCCAACCGCCACCCAGGGATTTATAGAGATTGACCACGGTGAGGGTGGCATTGGTCGTGCTGGCATTGAGACGGGTCTGGCTGGCGAGCACATTGAGTTGCGCAGTGAGGACGCTGAGATAGTCGGCGGCGCCTTGTTCGTAACCCCGTTCGGCGGCGTGGAGTGCCTGCCTGTTCTGCTCGTATGAAACCAGCAGCTCCTCATGCTCGCGCTGTTGGGCAGCCCAGGCATCCAGGGCGTTGTCTATTTCATGCCAGGCTTGCAACACGGTCTGGCGATAGGCAAGCGCGGCGGACTTTTGCTGTGATTCGGTCAAGGTCAGGCGTTGTTTCAAACGCCCGCCCTGGAAAATGGGCAGGTAGACCGTCGGCCCGACGGAGAACGCGCGCGAGTCCCAGCTGGTCAGGTCACCGCTGTTAAACGCTTCCACGCCGACCCGTCCTTTCAAGCCAATGCGTGGATAGAAATCAGCCTTGGCGACGCCGATGGCTGCCATGGCGGCGTGCAGTTGCGCTTCGGCGCGCAGGATATCGGGACGCCGGTGGGCCAGTTCGGACGGCACGCCGAGCGGAACGCGGGTAGGCAGCGACGGCAGGGGCATGGCTTCGCGCAGTTGCGCATCGAGGGCGCGGGGCTGTTCACCCAACAGCAGCGCCAGGGCATTCATCTGGGCGTTGCGACGCTGGGCCAGTTCAGGCAACAGGGCCTTGACCGTTGCCAGTTGCGCGCGGGCGGAGGAGGTTTCGAAGTGCGTCGCCACGCCATTGCGTTCGCGGCTTTCGGCCAGGGCCAGGGTGCGTTCGGCAACGGCCTGGTTCTGCCGGGCAATGTCCTGTTGCGCCTGGGTCCCGCGCAACTGCAAGTAGGTCCGCGCGACTTCGGCGGATAAGGCCACCCGCGCGGCTTCGCGGTCATACAGCGTGGCCTCGACAGTCGCGGCCGCGCCTTCGCGCAGGCGCTGGGCGCGGCCCCATAGATCGATTTCCCAACTGGCGTCGAAACCCAGTTGCCAGAAATTCTGCGGGGCGGTGGGGGCACCGAGCGCCGCTGATTTGCCGTTCTCGCTCAGGCCCTCACGGGCATAGCTGGCATTGGCGCCGACCTGCGGCAGCAGTCGCGACGCGGCGATGCCCAGTCGTGCACGGCTTTGCTCGATGCGTTCGGACGCCATTTGCAGGTCGAGGTTTCCTTCCAGCGCCCGGGCCTGCAACTGAGTGAGCAGCCCATCGTTGAACAGCAGCCACCATTGCACGGGCACTTCGCCCGACGTGGGGAAGGGGCCGGTAGGCGCCTGGCGAGGCTCCAGTTGCGCAGCGTCCAGTGCGCCTTCAGTCCGGACAAAATCCGGGCCGACCATGCAACCTGCCAGGCAAGCAGTGCCGAGGGCGGCAACGACGCCGCAGAAACGCCTTAAAAGGTGTTGAGGTAAATCATGAGAGCCCGACATAGCCTGTTCCCCGGAGCGTTGCACGCCGCTCGAATAGCGTTCGCGGTGGGGCGAAAATCCATAACGGTGATTTGCACACCGCCAGTGCATGTTATGAGCGGGCTCCTCGGGGCGCACTTCTGCATCGGTTCAGCGAAACCATACGTGGGTGCGAGAGGGGTTATACGAAGGTATATGGATGGCGGGGAAGTACTCGCCAGGGCGGTCAGTGGCGCTGACCCAGGGCGCTGGCGATACAGTCCAGCAGCCTGTTGGCATCGCAGGGCTTGGGCAGGCAGGCGACCAACCCTGGAACATTGGCGGCCAGTTGCGGGTAAGCGGTAATGAACAGCGTGGGGATGCGCCAGCCTTTTTCAACCAGATGCCGATGCAACTCGATGCCGCTCATGCGCGGCATTTGTATGTCGCACACCAGGCACTGCGTCTGCCCGGGCCCTTTCGCGTCGAGGAACTCCAGGGCTCCGGGATAGGTGCGCACGGCGTAACCGCTGGATCGCAACAGGTTATCGAGCGCCGCGCGAACGGATTCGTCGTCATCGACTACCGCAATCGTGGCCTGGTCGTGCAGGGGGGTATCTGGCATGAGGATCGCTCGTAATGGCGCCTGTCTTCACTTCACCATACGCGGTCCCGCCGGGTGCAAAAGTATACCTGTGTATACCTCGCTAAGACCAAAGGAGCGGCCGCTGGACACATGGAGAGTAATGATCGCGGCGCAATTTCAAATAGACTGGCGCGGCATCGTCGATCGGCGTGGTAATCGATGGCCAAGCCGGTGGTCATCTGCGATCCGGAAAAAATAGGAAGGAAACTGGCGAAGCGCTAATCTTGACGAGGGCAACACGACCCGTCCCGGAACCCGACACGACGTTTTCCCCTCGAGTCGCCGGCGCAGCCATGGAAGCCGCATCAAAGCGGTCGCATCGGCAATTGCGACAGGACACTGGATGCCAGCTCGACGGCAGATGTGACAGAAACATACTTTTGCTCCAGTGCCGATGGATAACAGCATGCAAACACAATGGGACGATGGCGAGCGTATCTTCAGTCGGGTGCGACGCTCGGTGAGAGAGGGCGATGGCAGTGTCCTGGTGGCGCGTCCCGCCACGCAGCAACCTCGTCCGGACTGCCTCGACCGTCTCGCCCATGAGTTTGACTTGAAGGACGAGTTGGACGCCGCATGGTCCGTGAAGCCTTTGCAATTGGCCCGCGATGGCGCCCAGGTGCAACTGGTGCTCAGCGACCCAGGCGGCTTGCCCTTGGTGCATTTGCTGACATCGCCCTTGGAAACCACCCGGTTCTTGCAACTTGCAGTGAGCATCGCCGTGGCGTTGGGCAAGCTTCATCAACGCGGCCTGATCCACAAAGACATCAAGCCCAGCCACATCCTGGCCGATTGCGATGACGGACAGGCCCGACTCACCGGGTTCGGCCTGGCGTCACGCTTGCCTCGCGAGCGGCAGGCCCCTGAAACCCTGGCGGGCACGCTCGCCTACATGGCGCCCGAACAGACCGGAAAAATGAATCGCTCGATCGACTCGCGCAGCGATCTTTATTCCTTTGGTGTCACGCTTTACCAGATGTTGACCGGCTCGCTGCCGTTCACGGCATCGGATCCGATCGAATGGGTGCACTGCCATATCGCCAAGCAACCCTTGTCGCCCCGCGAGCGGATCGCAACCATTCCCGATGCGCTTTCCCGGATCGTCATGAAACTGCTGGCAAAGACCGCCGAGGAGCGCTACCAGACGGCCGCGAGTGTCGAGTACGACCTGCGCCAATGCCTGGCGCAGTGGCGGCAAGGGCAGCGCATCGAGGCTTTTGCGCTGGGTGAGCAGGGCAGTTCCGACCGGTTGCTGATTCCAGAGAAACTCTATGGCCGAGAAGGCGAAGTCCAGGCGCTGGTCGATGCGTTCGGCCGTGTCGTTGACAGCGGCGCGGCGGAACTGGTGTTAGTGGCGGGCTATTCCGGTATCGGAAAGTCCTCCGTGGTCAATGAACTGCACAAGGTGCTCGTGCCGCCACGGGGACTGTTTGCCAGCGGCAAATTCGATCAATACCGACGGGATATTCCCTATTCGACGCTGGTTCAAGCGTTCCAGAGCCTGGTGCGCATGCTCCTGGGCAAGAGCGATGCCGAACTGGCCGGTTGGCGAGACGCGTTGCAGGCGGCGTTGGGGCCTAACGCACGGCTGATGACGGACCTGATTCCCGAACTGCGGCTTATCCTCGGCGAGCCCCCCGCGGTCCCGATACTTGACCCCCAGCAAGAGCAGCGGCGCTTCCTGCTGGTGTTGCGGCGTTTCATCGGCGTGTTCGCCCGACGAGAGCATCCGCTCGCGCTGTTCCTCGACGATCTGCAATGGCTCGATGCGGCCACGCTGGACTTGCTGGACGACTTGTTGACCAGCGACGACGTCCCCTATCTGCTGCTGGTCGGGGCCTACCGCAGCAATGAGGTCGATGAGTCACATCCGCTGGCAGGCAAACTGAAGACGCTGCGTGGCGCGGGTGGCAAGGTCAGCGAACTCGCGCTGGCGCCGCTTGCCAAGGGCCATATCGAGCAGTTGGTTGCCGAGGCTCTGCACGATGAGCCGGCTCGTATCGAGCCTCTGGCGCAGCTGGTGCTGGACAAGACCGCTGGCAATCCTTTCTTCGTCATCCAGTTCCTGCAGGCCCTCGCCGACGAGGGACTGTTGACGTTTGATCACGGCGGCCGGCAGTGGTGGTGGGACCCGGACCGTATTCATGCCAAGGGCTACACCGACAATATCGTGGACCTGATGGTCGAAAAGCTGGCGCGCCTGCCGACGGACACACAACAATCCCTGCAAAAGCTTGCCTGTCTGGGCAGCGCTTGTGGGCTCAAGTCGCTGGCGATCGTGCTGGAAATTCCCAGGACGCAAATCCGCGCGGTCCTCTGGGAGGCGATTCGCCAGGAGTTGGTTGAGCGACGTGACGGCGCGTACGGGTTTGTCCATGACCGCATCCATGAAGCCGCCTATTCAATGATTCCCGTCGACTCGCGCCCCCAGCTGCATTTGAAAATCGGCCGATTGCTTGCCACACAGACATCGTCCCAGGCCCGTGATGAGGTGATTTTCGACATCGTTGGCCAGCTCAACCTCGGCGCCGCGTTGCTCACGGACCCCGCCGAACGCGAGGAACTGGCGGCGCTCAACCTGCTGGCCGGCCAACGGGCCAAGGCGTCAACGGCCTATGCGTCGGCACTCAACTATCTGGCCACCGGGGTCCGGCTGTTGGGCGACGACTGTTGGACGCATCGACACGGGCTCGTTTTTGCCCTGGAACTGAATCGGGCCGAATGTGAGTTTTTGACCGGGCAGCTCGCCATCGCCGACGAGCGCCTGACAATGTTGTCGGACCGTGCCGTGACCGTGAGTGAGCGCGCCAGCGTCGCGTGTTTGATGATGGATGTGTATTTGCTCATGGACCGCAGCGATGGCGCGGTCGCGGTCTGTCTCGCCTACCTGCGGCACGTGGGTATCCAATGGTCCGCCCAGCCGAGCGACGAGACGGTGCGCGAGGAATACGACCGGATCGGAGCGCTGCTGGGCGACCGCGCAATCGAAGACCTCATCGTCTTGCCGTTGATGGAGGACGCGACGGCGCTGGAAACCGTCAATGCCCTGGGCAAGCTGTTCGCCCCAGCCTTGCAAAGTGACGCGAACCTGGCGGACTTGCTGATTTGCAAAGCCATAACCCTCAGCCTGGAATGGGGCAACTGCGATGCTTCATGCGTGCTCTACGCCAACCTGTTCAGAGTCGCGGGGCGGCGCTTTGGCGACTATGAGGTCGGCTTCCGTTTTGGCCAACTGGGCTGCGACCTGGTTGAGCACCGTGGCTTGACGCGATTCGAGGCGAGCACCTACCTGTGTTTCTCATGCTTTGCGGTGCGCTGGATGCGGCCGGTGGGCGAATGCCGCGATCTGTTGCGTCGATCATTTGCGGCGGCGAACCGGATCGGCGACCTGCCGTACGGTGCCTATGCGGGTAATAACCTCACCGCGGACCTGCTGTTTGCCGGCGAGTCGCTGCCCGACGTGCAAGGGGAGGCTGAACGAGGGCTGGCCTACGCCAAGAAGGTGCAGTTCGGGCTGGTGACTGATTTTATCGCCACCCAATTGCTGTTGATCCGGATGCTCCGGGGCCAGACGCCAACGTTCGGCCGGCTGGACGATGACGGACAGGACGAGCCAACAACGGAAACCCATTTGTCCGGCAATCCCGACCTGGTCCTCGCCGAATGCCTGTACTGGGTGCGCAAGCTGCAGGCCCGCTACATGGCCGATGAGCCTGTAGCGGCATTGGCCGCCGCCGAAAAGGCGCAGCGGTTGCTCTGGGTATGCCAGGCGTTTTTTGAAGAGGCCGAATTCCATTTTTTTGTCGCCCTGGCCCACGCGGCTGTCTGCGCCGATGCTCCTGCGCATGAGCAGGGGCAACACTTGAGCGCGATGATGGCGGCGCATCGACAGCTCCAGGCCTGGGCGCAACAGTGCCCGGACAACTTCGCCAGCCGCGCGGCGCTGGTGGCTGCCGAGATTGCCCGCGTCGAAGGGCGCCTGATCGAAGCCGAGTTGCTGTACGAACAGGCCATGGAGGCCGCCCGGGAAAGCGGTTTCATCCATATCGAGGCGCTGGCCAACGAACGGGCTTCACGGTTCTACGCCGGGCGGGGCCTGGAGAAAATCGCTCGGATGTACATGCAGGATGCGCGCTATGGTTATGTGCGGTGGGGGGCCGATGGCAAGGTTCGACAGCTTGAAGCCCGATACCCATGGCTGAGAGACAAAGAGCTCGCACCGGGTCCGGCCTCGACGATGGCCACGCCTGTACAACAACTGGATATCGCGACGGTCCTGAAAGTCTCCCAGGCCGTGTCGGGTGAAATCGTCCTGGAGAAACTGATCGACCGGGTCATGGCCACGGCGATTGAACAGGCCGGCGCCGAACGCGGCCTGTTGATCCTGTCCGGCGATGGGGGGCTTCGGATCGCAGCGCAAGCGACGACGGGCGGCAGCACCCTGCAATCGCATGATGTGCCGGTCAGTCCGACGCTGTTGCCGGAGTCGATTCTTTACCATGTGCTACGAACCCAGGAGAGCGTTTTCCTCGACGACGCCATGGCGTCGGTCGCTTCGCCGTTTGTCACCGATCCCTACCTGCTTGCGCGACGGGTGCGTTCGGTGCTCTGCCTGCCGCTGATCAACCAGGCCACGCTCGTCGGCGTGCTCTACCTGGAAAACAGCCTTACCGCCCATGTCTTCAGTCCGACGCGTATCGCCATCCTGAACCTGGTGGCGTCCCGTGCGGCCATCTCACTGGAAAATGCCCGTTTGTATCGTGAGGTGGCCGAGCGCGAAGCGAAGATCCGTCGCCTCGTCGATGCCAACATCATCGGAATTCTCGTGTGGAATGCCGAGGGCGACATCATTGAAGCCAATGACGCTTTCCTGCGCATGGTGGGGTACGAACGCGAGGACCTGCTCTCCGGTCGCCTGCGCTGGCGGGACCTGACGGTGCCCGAGTATCGAGAGCTGAGCGAGCGCTCATTGGCCCAGGCCCTGCTGACCGGACAGGCTTGTCCGTACGAGAAAGAATATTGGCGCAAGGATGGGAGTCGTTTGCCGGTCATCGTTGGCCTGGCCGTGTTCGAAGCCGGCAGTGGGGAAGGCGTGGCCTTTGTGCTGGACCTGACCGAGCGCCGGCAGGCGGAAGAAAAAATTCGTGAAAGCGAACGCCGCTATCGCGAGGTACAGACGGAGCTGGCCCACGCGAACAGGGTAGCGACCATGGGGCAGTTGGTCGCCTCGATTGCCCATGAAGTCAATCAGCCGATTGCCGCGACCATCCTCAATGCCGACGCCGCGTTGCGTTGGCTCAATGCCCAGCCGCCAGAGATCGAGGAGGTCAGGCAAATACTCGGGCACCTGGTCCTGGACGCCAATCGGGCCGCCGACGTGCTGGGACGGATTCGCCAACATATCCGCAAGGCCCCGCCGCAGAAGGGGCCTGTGGACATCAACGCGGCGATCGAGGAGATGATCGAGTTCAGCCGTTTCCAGATCATCAAGAGCGGCGCTTCGATACACACACAGCTGGCCGACGCCTTGCCCACCATCGAGGGGGATCGCGTGGAGCTGCAGCAAGTGTTGCTCAACCTGATCATGAACGCGCTGGAGGCCATGGGTGGGATCGATGTTGGCGATCGGCACCTGCTGATCTGCTCCGCCCGCGATGATGGCGGATACGTCAGGGTCACGGTGAGCGATTCGGGGCCGGGTTTTGCCTTGGAATGCACCGAGCAGGTGTTCACCTCGTTCTACACCACGAAACCTTCCGGGCTCGGGCTGGGCTTGTCCATTTGCCGATCGATCATCGAGGCCCATGGTGGCTGCTTGAGAGCCGGTGCCAATCCACCCCGCGGTGCCACTGTGGAGTTCACGCTACCGATCAGACAATGCTGATGATCAAGCGAATGTAATACCTAGGTTTACTGACCGCATATCAATCGACCAGCGAAGCAATCCCTCGTACAAATGATCCCCGCCAACTCGAGCGATACATTGATAGCACGGGTTGCGGAGTATCTGGCAATGAAACTGACAGCCATTGCAGCGGACGAATTTTCGTCCCTTCGTTCAATAGTGCTTATTTGCCTGGCGCTGATCACAACGAATGTTTTCTATCGTATGAGCGTGCCCATGTCGTCAGGTTGCCCGTCCTTGGAGCCTCGCCAGTGTGGCGGGCGGCTGGGTGCATTGACGAATGGTTCGTTGGAGCGAGTCGATATCGTCGCCGCAGGCGAGTTGCCGCCAGGTGCGCACCTGGTGAGCCCGCGTCGGTTCTATCTGCATCACGGCATTTACCTGGGCAACGGAAACGTCGCACATTATTCGGGGCTTGGTGGTTCTCTCGAGGCGGGGCCTATCGAAGTCACTGATCTTGAGCATTTCGCCAGCGGAAAGCCCGTCTGGATAATCCGCGAGGCGCGCCGGTATCGTGCCGATGAAATTGTCCATCGGGCGCGTTCGAGGCTGGGCGAAAACCAATACCGGCTGTTCTCCAATAACTGCGAACACTTCTGCACCTGGTGCCTCACGGGGAAAAGCTACAGTGCGCAGCTCAATGCTTGCTGGCGTCGTCCACGGGAATTTCTTGCCTCGATCACAGCCCTGGAATCCAACCTTGTCGCGTAGCGCCAGGGACCGCCGGGGCCAGGTGATGGCTGAGAGCGCTGTGCTAGACTTTCCGTCCATTACGCGAGAGGAGCGTGCATGAACGGCAATTCCAAATCCAATGAGCCGGGCAGTGAAGGCTCCATTGTGTTCGTCCTGGACGA
This sequence comes from Pseudomonas sp. HB05, assembly GCF_016756915.1. Classification (NCBI taxonomy): domain Bacteria; kingdom Pseudomonadati; phylum Pseudomonadota; class Gammaproteobacteria; order Pseudomonadales; family Pseudomonadaceae; genus Pseudomonas; species Pseudomonas sp. HB05. The sequence continues at coordinate 27,906 of NZ_JAESPG010000045.1, read as the reverse complement.
TGACGCCTCCATTCGCAATGCGCTGAGCAATCTTTTGCGTTCTGTTGGCATGCGCGTCGAGACGTTCGCCTCCACCGCAGAGTTTCTCGCGTGGCCCCGGTCCGACAGTGCCAGTTGCCTGGTACTCGATGTTCGACTGCAAGGCAGTAGCGGGCTCGATTTCCAGAGCCAGTTGGCGGCGGCGAACATCAGGATTCCCATCATCTTCATCACCGGTCACGGTGATATCGAAATGTCCGTCAAGGCGATGAAGGCGGGGGCCATGGACTTCCTGGCCAAACCCTTTCGTGAACAGGATTTGCTGGATGCGGTGTCAGCCGCGCTTCAAACCGATGTGAAGCGCAGGAGCGTCGAGCGGCAGCTCTCGGACCTGCACGCCCGATATCAATCGCTGACAGCACGAGAGAAAGAAGTGATGTCCCTCGCTGCGAAAGGCCTGATGAACAAGCAGATCGCCGGGCAGATGAACCTGAGCGAGATCACCGTGAAAATCCATCGCGCCCACGCCATGAAAAAAATGCATGCCAAGTCGTTCGCCGACTTGGTGCGAATGGCTGAAACCCTCGGCGCAGAGCCTGCTTGACGGGCCAAACGCCATTACTCGTTGGCGAGATCAGGCAAAAAGGCGGCGCCCACAGGTAACTGACTCGGGCGTGTAGGCGGGTAACGTGGCTCAACGGTTTACCGCAGAGCCAACTTCACGAGGGATTGGATCAGACATCCAGGGTGTGCCGCTTTCAGGAGGAGCGAAAACCAACCAGCACCGACAGTCCCTCGACACGCCTCACTGTCGATAAGAGAACAACAATGACCAGCCCGACCTTCAAGGATTCGAACGGCCACCTGGCGCAGGGCTTCAAGCCTCGTCACGTCACCATGCTTTCAATTGCCGGGATTATCGGCGCAGGCCTGTTTGTCGGATCGGGCCATGCCATCGCCGCCGCAGGTCCGGCGGTGATGCTGGCGTATCTTTTTTCCGGCCTGCTGGTGGTGCTCGTCATGCGCATGCTCGGCGAGATGGCGGTGGCGCGGCCGGATACCGGCTCCTTTTCCACCTACGCCGACCAGGCGATCGGGCGCTGGGCCGGCTTCACCATCGGTTGGCTGTATTGGTGGTTCTGGGTACTGGTGATTCCCATCGAGGCACTGGCCGCCGGTCATGTGCTGAACCAATGGTTTCCCTCCGTCGATGCGTGGCTGTTCGCTTCGGTGTCGATCATCGCCTTGGCGGTGACGAACCTGTTCAGCGTCTCCAAATACGGTGAATTCGAGTTCTGGTTCGCCATGGCCAAGGTGGTGGCGATCATCGGTTTCATCTCCCTGGGCTTCGCGGTCTTGATGGGCTGGATTCCCGAGCGCGAGGCCAGCGGCTTGAGTCGCTTGATGGACGAATACGGCGGCTTCGCGCCCAATGGCTTGTCTGCCGTGGTCGGAGCCTTCATCACCATCATGTTCAGCTTCATCGGCACGGAAGCGGTGACCATTGCTGCCGCCGAATCCAGCAACCCCGCGCAGAACATTGCCAAGGCGACCCGCTCGGTGATCTGGCGTATCGGCGTTTTCTACCTGCTGTCGATCTTCGTGGTTATTTCCGTGGTGCCGTGGAACGATCCGCAGTTGGCGTCGGTGGGTTCCTATCAACGGGCCTTGGAACTGATGAACATTCCCCATGCCAAGTTCATGGTAGACGTGGTGGTGCTGATCGCCGTGGCCAGTTGCATGAACTCCTCGATCTACATCGCCTCGCGCATGCTCTATTCCCTGGGCCGGCGAGGCGATGCGCCGAAGGCGGCGGAAGTGACCTCGGCCGCTGGGGTACCCAGGGCCGCAGTGATTGCCAGTACGGTGTTGGGGTTGGGCATCACCGTGTTCAGCTATTTCATGCCGGCCGGGTTGTTCCAGTTCCTGCTCGCCAGCTCCGGCGCCATCGCGTTGCTGGTGTACCTGGCGATCGCCGTGTCGCAGTTGCGCATGCGCCGCAAGCTGGTCCGGCAAGGCGTCGAGCTGGGCTTTCGCATGTGGTTGTTCCCGTGGCTCACCTGGGCGGTGATCGTGTTCATCTGCGCGGCCCTGGCGGTGATGATGGTAACGCCCGAGCACCGCAGCGAGGTGAGCACCACCCTTGGCCTGGCCTTGGTCATTTCCTTTATCGGCCTGGTGACGGCGCGGCAATCGGCGCAGCCTGAAGAAGCGGTGTCCCTGGGTTAACACTACAAACCCGTGGGAGCGAGCTTGCTCGCGATAGCGGTGTGGCAGTCAAATCCCAGCCACTGACCCGACGCCATCGTCGGATCGCCGCCCGGAGCAAGCTCGCTCCCACAGGGACCTGCGTCTCATCCCCTCGTTTTTCACCGTCCCCCGAAAATCCCTCATTCCCCTCTGGCACTTACCTTTGGCAGCGTTGTCAGTAGTTGGCGCCCGTACGGGTGGAGTTCGCCACAGATGGCGACAATGTCAGCAGGATGACGCTCTTTTTTTGACGCCTTCGGGCTAATGACTCGCATGGATTGCATCGGGACGGTTATTTCTTTTGCGGGTTGACACTCTATGGGTTTGCTCCTTGATCCACGGCACGACATCGACGCCGCATTGTTGAGTTATCGCCGGGTGTTCTGGTCCCTGGCGTTGTTCAGTGGCGTGATCAATCTGTTGGTGCTGGTGCCGTCGCTCTACATGATGCAGGTCTACGACCGGGTCCTCACCAGTCGCAACGAAACCACTCTGTTAATGCTGACCTTGATCGCCCTCGGGCTGTTCATGTTCAGTGCGCTGATCGAGTGGGTGCGCGGCGAGGTGATGATCCGCATGAGCGCCGGGCTGGACGACGCCTTGGGCGAGCGGATCTTCGACGCGGCGTTTGCCCGCAGCCTGCGCGAGCACAACGCCAACCCGGCGCAAGTGCTCACCGACCTTGCTACCCTGCGACAGTTGATTACCGGCCAGGGCCTGATCGCCTTGCTCGACGCGCCGTGGTTGCCGATCTTCCTGCTGGTGGCGTTCATCTTCCATCCGTGGTTTGGCGTGCTGACCCTGGTGCTCGCGTTGACGCTGATCGGCCTGGCGCTGTGGGGCGAACTGGCGACCCGAGGACGCCTGGGGGAGGCCAACCGGCTGGGGGTGCAGTCATCGATCTACGTCAACAGCACGCTGCAGAACGCCGAAGTCATCCAGGCCCTGGGCATGCTCGGGCCGCTACGCCAGCGTTGGAGCCTGTTGCAACAACGCATCATCGCGGCGCAGGCCCACGCCAGCGATCGCGGTGCGCGCATCACCTCGGCGACGCGGTTCGTGCGGATTTCCGGGCAATCCCTGGCCTTGGGATTGGGCGCGCTCCTGGTGCTCGAAGGGCAGTTGTCGGCGGGGATGATGATCGCCATGTCGTTGCTGTTGGGGCGTGCCCTGGCGCCGGTGGAAATCGCCATCGGCTCGTGGAAGCAATTCAACAGCGGCCGCCAGAGCTACCAGCGCCTGAGCCAACTGTTGGCGCAACACCCCCGTGATCGCTTGCGCATGCCGCTGCCGCCGCCGACCGGCGCGCTGCGCCTGGAGCAAGTGTATGTGGGGCCGCCCGGGGCTTCGCAGCCGATTTTGCGGGGCATCAATTTCAGCCTGGGCAAGGGCGAAGTGCTCGCGGTGGTCGGCCCCAGTGCCAGCGGCAAGTCGACCTTGGCTCGCGCGTTGGTCGGCGTGTGGCCGGCCATCGGTGGATCGGTGCGCCTGGACGATGCCGAGATCAGTCAATGGTCCCATGATGCGCTGGGGCCGTACCTCGGCTATCTGCCCCAGGACATCGAGCTGTTCGATGGCAGCGTCGCCGACAACATCGCCCGTTTCGGCGAGCAGGACGCCGACAAGATCATCGCCGCCAGCCGCCACGCGGGCATCCACGAAATGATCCTGCGCTTCCCCAAGGGTTACGACACGCCGCTGGGGCCTGGTGGACTTGGCCTGTCCGGCGGGCAGAAGCAACGCCTGGGCCTGGCCCGCGCGCTGTATGGCAGCCCGTCGCTGATCGTGCTCGACGAACCCAATTCCAATCTGGATGAAGCCGGCGAACTGGCGCTGGTGCAGGCCATCGGCGTGCTCAAGGCTGCCGGCAGTACCGTGGTGTTGATCACCCATCGGCCCAACGTGCTGGCAGTGGTCGATCACATCCTCGTGCTGAAGGACGGTACTCAACAAGCGTTCGGGCCGCGGGACCGGGTGCTCAAGGCGCTGATGCCGGGACCGAGGCCGGCGGCTGTGCGGGAGGCAAGCAAGGATGCGTGATTTGAAATCGGCCGCACCGGCCCACGGTGAGCATGGCCTGAGTGTGCTCAGCAGCAACACATTGCCCAGCGCCAGCACCGATGCGGGCGGGGCGGCGCGCTACGGTGTGGTGTTCCTCGCCCTGGCCCTTGGCGGCTTTCTGCTTTGGGCGTGCCTGGCACCGCTCGACCAGGGCGTGGTGGGCAGCGGCACCGTGGTGGTGGCGGGTGAACGCAAGGCCGTGCAGTCGCTGGTTGGCGGGGTCGTGGAAAAACTGCTGGTCAGTGACGGTGACCGCGTCAGCCAAGGGCAATTGTTGGTGCAGCTCAACACGGTGCAGGCGCAATCGCAGCTGGACGTGACCCTTGGCAAGCTGCTCAACGATCGCAGCATCGAGGCGCGGTTGATGGCCGAGCGTTTGGGCGCCGATGACATCCAGTGGCCGCAGCAATTGCTGGAGCGTGCCGACGAGCCCCGCGTCAAGGCGGCCATGGCCCTCCAGAGCCAGTTGTTCATGACCCGTCGCGCCGAGCTCGGCAGTCGCTTGCAGATCATCGAGCATGAAATCGGCGCCTTGCAGCAGCAGTTGCAGGGCTACGAAGGCGTCAAGCGCAACTACGATGCGCAGATGCGTTTCCAGCAGCAGGAACTCGTCGGCCTGCGTGACCTGGCCCGGGAGGGCTACGTGCCGCGCAACAAGCTCTTCGAGGCCGAGCGCAACGCGGCGCAACTGGCCGGGCAGATCGCCTCGGGTGTCGGTGATGTCGGTCGTACGCGCCAGGCCATCAATGAAAGTCGGCTCAAGGCCTTGCAGGCGCAGCAGGAGTTCCGGCGTGATGCTGAAACCCAGCTCAGCGAGGTGTCGGCCGAGGCCGCGGGGTATGCCGATCAGATCCGAGCCTTGCAGTTCGAAGTCGACAATGGCGCGATCCGCGCGCCGGTGGCGGGGCAGGTCATGGACTTGGCCATCCACACGGTGGGCGGCGTTGCCCAGGCCGGACAAACCTTGATGCAAGTGGTGCCACTGGACGCGCCGATGGCGATCACCGCGCGTTTCGAGCCGCTGATGGCCAACAAACTGCGCCCCGGGTTGCCGGTGCATGTGCATTTCACCGCGCTGCAACGAGTGGATACGCCGACTGTGACCGGCACGGTCACCACCGTGTCGGCGGATCAGTTGATCGACCAGCAGACGCACCAGCCATACTTCTCCGCCAAGGTCGAGATTCCCGCCGAGACCGTTGTCTCGCTGCAGGACGCCGGGCTGCTGGTGCGTCCGGGGATGCTCGCCGACGTCACCGTGGTGACGGGTGAACGGACCTTGATGAATTACCTGATGAAACCGTTGCGCGAACGCTTGCTGGCTGCCTTCAAAGAGGAATGAGCATGACCGACCGTTGCCGTTACGGCGTCCGTGTGCTGTTGAGCTTGTGCACCAGTTGGGCGGTGATCGGCCCGGCCTGGGCGGCCGAGGGCGGGCTGAGCCTGACGGCCGCCTATGACGCTTCGCGCCTCAACGACCCGACCTTGCAAACCGCGACCCATGCCTTCGATGCGTCGCGCCAGGAAGAGGCGATTGGTCGGGGTGGGCTTTATCCGCAGGTGTCGCTGTCGTCGCGCTATGGGTATGGCGGGCGTACCGATGGCGGTGACGACCGCAGCTATGTCAACAGCAACGACTACCAGGCGAACAGCGTGACGCTGGCGGCGCAACAGCCGCTCTATGACAAGGGGCGCTGGGCGGCTTATCAAGAAGGGAAGGCGCGTGGCGCGCTGGGCAGTCAACAGTTCGATGTCGCCGGCCAGGCCTTGTTCGATCGCGTCGCCAAGGGCTATTTCGATGTCGCCCGTGCCGAGAACGAACTCAAGCTGATCGCCCAGCAAAAAGCCGCGATCCGTGGCTTGGTCGTCCAGAGCAAAAAGCTCTATGAGGGCGGCCAAGGGGCGATCACCGACATCGACGAAGCCCAGGCCCGGCTCGATCTGGTGGAGGCCCAGGAAACCGAAGCCCAGGCCCGTCGCGTGGCGGCGTTGCGGGCGCTGTCCGGGCGGGCGAGCGTGCCCATCGACGACATCCAGCCGATGCGCGAAGAGTTGCCCGCCGGCACGCCTATCCCGCCGGAGCAGGATTTGCCGTACTGGACGGCGATCGCCCGTGAAGCCAGCCCTGAATTGGCGGCGCGGTTGGCGGCCGTGAAAGTCGCCGAGGCCCAGGCCGACAGCCAGCGCGCCGGGCACTATCCGACGCTGTCGCTGACCACGCAGTTGACCCGCCGGGAAACCCGCCAGTACCAGGAACTCGATCCGCGCCAGGACTCGTACTACGTTGGGGTGCAGCTGGACATTCCGCTGTATCGCGGCGGCGCGGTGCGCGCTTCGGTGGCCAAGGCCGAGGCGCAACTGGCCGGCGCCCAGTCCGACTACGACGTGCAGCGTCAGCAATTGGCCGAGTCCATCGAGACCGATTACCTGGGCGTGGTGGCGGGGTTCGCCAAGAGCAAGGCCATGCAACGGGCGGTGGAGTCCAACCAGCGGGCGCTGACCTCTACCGAAAAGGGTTTCCAGGGCGGCGTGCGTTCGACCGTCGACATCCTCGATGCCCAGCAACGACTCTTCCAGGCCCGCCGGGATTTGCTCAGCACCAAGCTGGACATGCTGCAAAGCTACGTGAGCCTGCACACCCACACGGGCCAGATGAACCGCGCGGTGCTGGAACAGGTGCAAAGTTTGTTCTGAAATCTTGGCCGATGGTGCAATGCCCTTGTGGCGAGGGGATTTAGCGAAGCGTCGCACCGCCCCGCTGGGCTGCGAAGCAGCCCCCAAACCAATCACTGCGGTGTGTCAGGCTGATTCCGATAGGTCTTTTTGGGTCTACTGCGCAGCCCAGCGGGAGCAAGCTCCCTCGCCACAGATTGCGGGCGGCTTGACCCACCGTGGCGAGGGAGCTTGCTCCCGTTGGCTGCGAAGCAGCCTCAAAAGCTCAATCAGGCAGTAAAGTCACTGGCATGCAGCTCCTTGACGCCCACCAGGGCGAGTTCGAACTCGGCGGTGGCGTCGGCGTTGGTACTGCCGTAGAGGATGCCGTCGACAAACCGCAACTGGCCGGTGGCGTTGGTGGTGTCGAAGGCGTTGCTGCCGATGAAAGTGAACGCATCGTGGGTGGCGGTCAGCGGGTTGGCGTCCAGGCCGGTGAGATCGAGTTTATCCAGCTCCGTGGTCTTGAACCCGTTGATCACGTCCCGCGCCGCGCCGACGCCCATGTCCGACAGCGCGCCAAACGCATAGGTGTCCGCGCCCGTGCCCCCCGTGAGGTTATCGGTGCCCGCGCCGCCAATCAGCCGGTCATCGCCCGAGCCGCCGACCAAGGTGTCGTTGCCCGCGCCTCCGTTGAGGATGTTCCCGGCGCTGTTACCCGACAGCGTGTCAGCGTAGGCACTGCCCGTCAGGTTCTCGATGAACTTCAAAGTGTCCAGCCCAGAACCCACGGTGTTCTGCTGCGCAGACGTCGACAGATTCACGGTCACCCCGGCCAGGGCCCGCTCGAACGACACCGTGTCGTTGCCATCGCGTCCGTCGAGGATGTTGTCGCCGGCACCGGCGAACAGCGTGTTGTCCAGTGCGTTACCGGTCCCGTTGGCGGCGCCGGCGCTGTCGATGTACAGGTTCTCGACGTTGTTGCCCAAGGTGTAGGCCGCCAGGCTGCTGTGGACGCTGTCCTTGCCGCCGGACACCGGATTGCCGCTGGTCTCGATCACCGTATCGCTGGCGTTGTCGACGTAGTACGTGTCGTTACCATCGCCACCGCTCATGCTGTCGGCCCCCGCAGCGCCATCGAGCACGTTGTTGGCAACGTTGCCGGTGATGAAGTTGCGCCGCTCGTTGCCGGTGCCGTCGATGTCCGATACGCCGGTCAGCACCAGGTTTTCCAGGTTGGCGCCCAGGGTCCAACTCACCGACGCCTGCACCGTATCGATCTGCGAGGTCGAAGTGTTGGTTTCCACCACGCTGTCGAACGCGTTGTCGACGATGTAGATGTCGTTGCCATCGCCACCGGTCAAGGTGTCGGCGCCCAAGTCACCGTCCAGCGTGTCGTTGCCGGCGCTGCCCACCAGCGTATCGTCCTGGTCGGTACCGAAGATTTTCCCGCCCTCGTTCTGCGCACCGTCGAAAATGTCCTGCACGCTGTTGTTGTCGTTGGGATTGCCGTGGAAACCGAGGTCATCGGCGATGTAGTCCGCCAAGCGCTGGCCGACGATTTCCGCCGACTCCTCGTGCAAGTGCCAGACGTCGTCGGGATACACCAGCGGGTCGACTTCGTAGCGCAAGGGCAGGTCGGTGTAGTCCACGGCCAACTTGACGTCGGCGCGCTCGGCGGCGATGGCTTCCTGGGTGGCGCGGACATAGCCGACACCGTCGACGATGGCGGCGATCTTGTCTTCGGAATAGCCACGGGCCCGTGCCGCGTCCTGCTCGTAGTGACCGGTCTCCATCATGTACACGGTGAAATTGCCGAACTGGGCGTGCAAGTAATCGAAGACCTTCAACGTCGCCGCCTTATAGGCCGCCGCGGCCGCTGCCTTGTCCGTGGCCCGGGCGATTTCCTGGGCGGCTTCCTCGCCCTGGCCCCAGATGATGCCCATGGTCACGTTGTCGATGGCCTTCAGTTCGGTGAGTTGGTCGCGCAGCAACGTCACGGCCCGCAATAACGCTGGCCCGGGTTGGTTGGTGTCGGTCAGCCACCAGCACAACTTCAGCTCCTCGGCGCCCAAGGTCGACAAGCCGTTGACCGTGCTGCCACCCACCGCGATGTCGATCCCGTTGCCGTCGGCATCGGTGAACTGGCTGCGCACGTCATAGGTGGTGTACTTGTCCAGGTCGTTGACCAGCATCGAGGTGCCGGATTGATCGTCGTCTTCTGTCATGCGCAGCAGGCGTGCGTTGGATTGGCCGAGTGTCGGCAGGTAGAGGATGTCCTGCTGGGCGCGTTCGCCGAAGACGAAATCACTGGCGGTGAGGGTGTTTAGGTAGTTGCCGCTCAGCGCGATCTCGAAGCGATTGCCATCGGCGTCGGCCTCGCTCGATTTGACGTAGGTCTTGTCGCCGGCGGCGTTCAGGGTCATGTAGAGCGTGCCGTTGCTGCCATCGCCAAGGCCGGTGAAGCCCAGCGCGGACACGTCGATCTTGTCCACGCCGACGGTGAAATCGTAGATCGTGTCCGTGGCCGTGACGCCTCCGGTGTCGTAGTCGCGGTAGCTGTCGGACAGGTTGCTGTAGCGGAACGTGTCGGCACCGTCGCCGCCATACAACGAGTCGCGCCCGGCGCCGCCGTCGATGATGTCCGCCCCCGTGCCGGCCTTGATGGTGTCGCTGCCGCCCAGGCCGAGGATCAAATCGGCGCCGGCCGTGCCGTTGAGGGTTTCGGCATTGGCGGTGCCGGTGATGGTGTTGGCGGGGGAGTCGGCCACGGTCAGGGCAAAGCTATCACTCACCGATGCGCCCGAAGGGTCGGTGGCCTTGACCAGCACGTCGTAGTTGCCGGCGGCGGTGTTGGTTGGGGTACCGCTGAAGGTCAGGTTGGTGGCGTTGAATGTCAGCCACGAGGGCAGGGCGCTGCCGTTGGCGAGGGTCGCGGTGTAGGTCAGCACATCCTGGTTGGCGTCGCTGAAGCTGTTGCTCGCCACGGTGTATTTGAACGGCGTGCTTTCACTGGCGTTCTGGTCCAGCAGCGGGATGACCACCACCGGCGCCACGTTGGTCGGGGTGTTCTGGTCGGCGAAAACGAAGTGATTGGCCGTCAGGCTGCTGACGAAGTTGCCCGCCATCGAGATTTCGAAGCGGTTGCCGTTGGCATCGACCGTGAGGTCCTTGAGGTAGGTGCGGTTGGTCGACGAACTGTACGTGACCTGCAGGGTGCCGTTGAGCCCGTTGCCCAGGCCCGTATAGCCAAGCGCGGCGACATCGATCTTGTCGGCGGCCACGTCGAAATCGAGGATCTGGTCGCTGGCGCTGGTGGAACCGGTGCGGTAGCTGTCGAGCTTGGAGGTGTAGCGGAACACGTCGGCGCCCGCGCCGCCGGTGAGTTTGTCGACGCCGGTGCCGCCCACCAGGATGTCGTTGCCGGCGGCGCCGTTGAGCGTGTCGTTGCCGGCGCCACCGAAGAGCTGCTCGTTGGCCGTGGTGCCGGTCAAGGTGTCGTTGTTCGGCGTGCCGTTGATGATCACGGAAGTGGGTACGTCCTGCACGGCCAGGGTAAAGCTGTCGCTGACCGTCGCGTTGCTGCCATCGGTCGCGGTGACCTGGATCGAGTAGGTGCCCGACGCGGTGTCCGGTGGGGTGCCGCTGAACGTGCGCGTGGCGGCGTTGAACGTCAGCCAGCTCGGCAGGGCGCTGCCATCGGCCAGCTTGGCGGTGTAGCTGAGGCTGTCGTTATCCGGGTCGGTGAAGGCGGTGGCCGGCACCACGTAGCTGAAGGGGGTCTTTTCGGTGGCGTTCTGGTCCAGCAGCGGCGTCGCCACCACGGGGGCCTGGTTGACCGGTGAAGACGTGGCGAAGACGAAGTTGGCGTTGGTCAGTTTGTCGAGGTAGTTGCCGTCCAGCGCCACCTCGAATCGGTTGCCATTGGCATCCGCCTCCAGCGACTTGATGTAGGTCTTGGTGCCGGCGCTGTTGAGCACCAGGTAGACGGTGTTGTTCTTGCCGTCGCCCAGGCCGGTGAAGCCCATGGCGGAAAGGTCGATCTTGTCGGCGGCGATGTCGAAGTCGGTGATCAGGTCACCGAGGTTGGCGCCGCCGGTGTTGTAGTTGCGGTAGCTGTCCAGGCGGTTGGAGAACACGAAGGTATCGGCCCCGGCGCCGCCCGTGAGGGTGTCCATGCCGGCGCCGCCGTCGAGCTTGTCGTCGCCCGCGCCACCGCTGAGGCTGTCATTGCCCGCCAGGCCGAGCAGGGTGTCGGCCGCGTCGCTGCCCAGCAACGAATCGCTGCCGGCGGTGCCGGTGATGACCCGGTTGAAGATGAAATTGCTGGCCGTCAGGGTGCTTGCCAGGTTGCCCGACAGAATCAGCTCGAAGCGATTACCGCTGGCATCGGCGTCGAAGTCCTTGATGTAGGTGCGGTCGTTGCTGGCGCTGTAGCTGATTTGCAGGGTGCCGCCCCGGCCATTGCCCAGGCCGGTGAAGCCGAGGCCGGCGAGGTCGATCTTGTCCTGCGTCACGTCGAAGTCGGTGATGGTGTCGTCGAAACTGGTCGTGGCGTTGCGATAACTGTCGGACTGGCTGGCGAAGCGGAACGTATCGGCACCGGTTCCGCCGGTCAGTTTGTCGACCCCCGCGCCGCCCACCAGAATATCGGCCCCGGCTGCGGCATTGATGGTGTCGTTGCCGGCCGCGCCGTAGAAGATTTCGCTGGCGCTGGTGCCGGTGAGAATGTCGTTGCCCGCCGTGCCTTGCACGGTGGTCATCGGCACCGTGGCGCTGACGTAGCTGCCGTCACCGTAGACCAGCGTCGCGCCCTTGCTGGTGTGGCTGATGGTGTTGGCAATGATCGCGTTGCGATCGGTGCCGTCTTCGTTGCGCTCGGCGACGCCGTAGGTGGACAGGTTGCTGCCGCTGATCACGTTGCCCTGGATCAGGTTGTCGCTGCCGTTGAAGTATTTGCCGGACACGCCGAGGGTATCGTCGTAGGACTGGATGATGATCTCCGGCACCGCGCTGCCCAGGGCGTTGTTGTTGAGCGTGTTGTCGATGATGTCGACGTGGTTGCTGCCGTAGATGCGGATGCCGGCGCTGGTATTGTCGTGGATGTCGACGCCGGTGACGGTCACTTCACTGGAGAGCTTGACCAGCACCCCTTCGGCGCCGTTGCCGTACACCTCGCCGCCGGTGATGGTGATGTTGCTGGGCGAGGGGATGTCTTCGCTGCCGCGCTGCACCACGATGCCGTTGCCACCGTTGCCGTAGGCAACGTTATTGGTCAGGGTGAAATCGTGGGTGCTGGTGACGACGTTGAAACCGTGGCGGTCGTTGTCGTAGGCGACGTTGTTTTCGAAGGTGCTGTCGCTGAGGAAGTCGGCGACGAAACCATCGAGGCCGTTGCCGTGGGAGACGCTGTTCTTGATGACCATGTTGACGGTCTGCTCGTGGGGGTCGAAACCGTACCCGGAGCAATCCTTGATCTCGACGCTGTCGAGGGTGACGTTGGAGTCGTAGCCTTCTTCGCCGGGGATGTAGCCGTTGAACCAGCCATCCACCTTGCCGGTGGTGGCGTCGCGGTTGCCGTCGATGGTGAGGTTGCTGACACCGAAATCGTGGGTTTCCTCGCCATAGGCCGAACGGATGATGCCGGTGATCTTGGTGTCGGAACCATCGGCCAGCTTGACCGTGGTGTCGCCCATGCCGTCGCCGTACAGGTAGACGTTGCTCTTGAGCATCAAGCAGCCATCGGACGGTTCCTCGCCCCCCGAAACGATGTAGGTGCCGGTGGGCATGTAGACCTGCCCACCGCCCGCGGCTGCCGCCGCATCGATCGCACTTTGAATGGCCGCCGTGTCGTCAGTAACGCCATCTCCTTTGGCGCCAAAATCTTGTACGTTGAAAATCATGGACTTATCTCCGTATCAGGCTAAAAACCTCGTTGGATGCCAATATTCCATCGGCGACCACGGTGTTATGACCCAACGGAGTGAAAAAGTTGTGACCGCGTATCGGGGAAGTGTCAAAAAACTGATAAACGGTTACGCGGAATTTCAGATGTGTAACATTTCCTTGACGCTTTTTCGGACTAAACATCGAACCCTGTGGGAGCGGGCTTGCTCGCGAAGACGGTATGTCAGCCACATCGATGTCGCTTGAACTGCCGCTTTCGCGAGCAAGCCCGCTCCCACACGAGGTACTCCGGTGGCGTGGCCTTTCCTTGATTGGCATCAACCCCACCACAACGCCTGCGCGATACCCTCGAATCAACCATTCGCCCCGCCGAAAAAGGGCTGCCATGACTTATCCGCTGTTTCTCACACTGCACCTGTTCGCCGCGCTGATCTTCATCGGCACGGTGTTTTTCGAGGTGTTGTTCCTGGAAAACATCCGCAAGCAGTTGCCCAACAAAGTGATGGCGCTGCTGGAGCAGGGCATCAGCCGGCGTGCCCGGCAGTTGATGCCGTGGGTGTTGCTGGTGTTGTTTGGCGCGGGCATCGCCATGGTCTGGCTGCGTTATCGGCCGGTGCTGGCGGCGCCGCTGCAATCGTCGTTCGGTGTGTTGCTGGGGCTCAAGATCCTGCTCGCCGCCAGCGTATTGGGGCATTTTCTCTGGGCCATGTGGTTGTTTCGAAGCGGTCGCATGAATGCGCGCTACGTCCAGTTCATTCATACCAGCGTGTTCCTGCACATGGTCGCGATCGTGCTGCTGGCCAAGGGCATGTTCTACCTGAGCTGGTAGTCGCTGCGGGACGCTTGATACAGGTCAAGGCGCCCACACGGGATAAGCCCGACACTGTTGCCGTGCGAGCCACTCGGAGATTGTCATGTTCGACCTGTTCCATTCCCCCGGTGACCGTCCCTCCGGGCGACCCCCTGCGGTGGCGGACTTCGATTGTCCGGTCGGTACACGCAAGTTCCACGGCGGCATCGGCTCGCTCGACTTGCTCAGGGGCTTGCGCGCCAGCCGGCAGAAACGCCGTCCGCTGTCGCTGACGGTGCACCTGCCATCGCGCTTGCGGCTGGCCTCCTGCTCGCCCCTGGCCAGCGTGTGCCAGTGCGGCGAAATCGACGGCTACCTGCAACGCCTGACCTACGAACTGGGCCTGGTCGCCTGCCACCTCGGCAGCGGGCGACGGGTCGAGCAGTTTTGCCTGACCGGTGGAACCCCGGTGATTACCCATCTGCAACGGTTGATGAGCGACCTGCGCAAACGCTTCGATTTCTGCGAAAGCGGCGACCACAGCATCGAGGTCGACCTGCACCATACCGACTGGTCGACCATGGGCCTGATCCGCGACCAAGGCTTCACCCATGTCAGCATCGGCGTGCCCGACATCGGTGTCGACAGCGAGCTGTCGGTCGATTGCTACCAGAACCCGGCGCCGATCCATTCGCTGATCGATGCGGCGCGGACCTTTGGTTTTCGCTCCATCAACATTGACCTAGGCTACGGCCACGCTTGGCAGACGCCCCGGAGTTTCGCCCAGAAACTGGCGACCTTGATCGAGTTGGAGCCGGATCGCCTGCACGTTTTCGACTACGCCCGCGCGCCTTATCGCTATCGTTCGAAGAACGCCGGAGGCGCCGGGGCCTTTTGCAGCGAGGCCGACAAAGACGCGATGCGTCGCGCTTGCTGCGAACAGCTGGTCGCGGCGGGTTATCACTACATCGGCCTGGGTCAGTTTGTCCGGGCTGACGACGACCTGGCCGTGGCCCAGGAGCACGGCCGACTGCATCGCAACTGCCAGGGATTTACCCGGCATGGTTGCTGTGACCACGTCGGCCTCGGCTTGGCGGCCATCACCCAGATCGAACAGCTTTATGTGCAGAACACCGATGACCTGCTGCGGTACTGCCAGCAGCTCGACGCCGGGCAGTTGCCGGTGTGTCGTGGTTGGCGCTGCGAGGCGCAGGACCAGATCCGAGCGACCGTCACCGAACAGTTGTCCTGCGACCTGGAGCTGGATATTCCCGCCGTCGAGTCGCGTTTCGGCCTGGTGTTTCGCGAACATTTCGCGGTCATCTGGCCACAGTTGGAGCAGTTGCACGCTCAGGGATTGATCGAGCTGTCGAGCCGTTTCATCGGCATCCTGCCCGCCGGGCGCCTGAGCGTGGACGCGATCTGCAACCTGTTCGACCCCGCACTGGATAACGCAGGCCATAACTCTTTTGAGAAGTTGAACCCTTCATGAACGCTGCCTCCGCTTTCAATCGCGCCCTGGTCGAAAAATACGATCGTCCAGGGCCGCGCTACACGTCGTATCCCACCGCGCCACAGTTTCACCCGGCGTTCGCCATGGACGAATATCGCCAGGCCGCCCAGCGCAGCAACCAGGCCCCGGTGCCCAAGCCGCTGTCGGTGTACATCCACATCCCGTTCTGCCAGAGCCTTTGTTATTACTGCGCCTGCAACAAGATCATCACCCGCAAGACCCACCGCGCCGCCGAGTACCTGACCTACCTCAAGCGCGAAATTGCCTTGCAGGCCAGCTTGTTCGACCGCTCCCGCAAGTTGACCCAACTGCACCTGGGCGGCGGCACACCCACCTACCTGACCCATGAGCAACTGGCTGACCTGATGGACTGCCTGCACCAGTCGTTCGACATGGATGACAGCGACGCCCACGAATTTTCCATCGAAGTCGACCCGCGCACGATCGACGCCGAGCAGGTCCAAGGCTTGCGTCAGTTGGGGTTCAATCGCCTGAGCTTCGGTATCCAGGATTTCGACGCGCAGGTGCAAGCCGCCGTCAATCGCATACAAAGCGAAGCGCAAGTCGCCGAACTGGTGGCGGCCGCGCGGCGGGCACGGTTCAAGTCGGTCAGCGTCGATCTGATCTATGGCCTGCCGTTGCAGACCATCGCCAGTTTCGACGTCACCCTGGACAAGATCATCGCCCTGCGTCCCGACCGGATCGCGGCGTACAGCTACGCGCACCTGCCGCAGCGGGTGAGGGCGCAACGGATGATCCGCCCCGAGGACATGCCGCCACCGGAGCGCAAGCTGGAGTTGCTGGAACTGACCATCAATCGCCTGACCGAGGCCGGCTACGTGTACATCGGCATGGACCACTTCGCGCTGCCGGACGACGAACTGGTGCGCGCCCGTGCCGAGGGTACGTTGCAACGTAATTTCCAGGGCTATTCCACCCACGCCGATTGCGATTTGATCGGCCTGGGCGTGTCCTCGATCGGCAAGGTCGGTGACAGCTACAACCAGAACGTCAAGGAGCTTTCCCAGTATTACGCGCGCCTGGACCAGGGCTTGTTGCCGGTCCAGCGCGGTTACCGCCTGAGCGATGATGACCGCTTGCGCCGCGAAGTGATCAGCGAGCTGATGTGCCACGGCCAGATCGATTTCGGCCGGATCGAGGCCGCACACGGCATTCGTTTTGCCGATTACTTCGGCGAGGCGCTGGATAAGCTTCAGGAACTGGTGGGTGATGGGCTGCTGGACATTCGTGCCGACTCGCTGGTGTTGCTGCCCCAAGGGCAACTGATGATGCGTAACGTGGCGATGGCCTTCGACGCGTACCTGGCGGGGGGACAGACGGTGCAGTATTCGCGTACGGTTTGAAGCCTTGGCTGCAAGTGTGGTGGACTGCTCTTGTGGCGAGGGGATTTATCCCCGCTGGGCTGCGAAGCAGTCCCAAAGCAGCGAGCACTACCTAACAGACATACCGAGGTGTCAGGTTTTAGGGCTGCTTCGCAACCCAGCGGGGATAAATCCCCTCGCCACAGGGGTTCTGTTTTCCGTTCGAACGGTTCAGCGCAGGGCGTTTTTCAGAAACGGTGCCGTACGGCTCTCCTTGCAAGCTGCCACCACCTGCGGCACACCGCTCACCACGACCTTCCCACCCTGCGTCCCAGCCCCCGGGCCGATGTCGATGATCCAGTCGCTCTGCGCCACCACCCGCATGTCATGTTCCACCACGACCACGGTATGGCCTTCGTCCACCAGGCGATTCAGTTGCACCAGCAAACGATCGACGTCCTGGGGATGCAGGCCGTTGGTGGGCTCGTCCAGCACGTACAGCGTCGCGCCCCGGGCCTTGCGTTGCAGTTCCGTCGCCAGCTTGATCCGCTGGGCCTCGCCGCCGGACAGTTCGGTGGCCGGTTGGCCGAGGCGCAGGTAGCCCAGGCCGATGTCCTGCAGCACCTGTAGCGAACGCCGGGCTGCCGCTTGTTCGGCGAAGACTTCCAGGGCTTGGTTCACTGTCAGTTGCAGCACCTGGGCGATGTCCAGGCCTTCCCAACGCACTTCCAGGGTCTGCGGGTTGTAGCGGGCGCCGTGGCAGGTCGGGCAGGGGGCATAGACGCTGGGCATGAACAGCAACTCCACACTGACGAAGCCTTCGCCTTCGCAGGTTTCGCAACGGCCCTTGGCGACGTTGAAGGAAAATCGCCCGGCGTCGTATCCCAAGGCCTGGGCCTGTTCGGTTGCGGCGAAGAGCTTGCGCACGTGGTCGAACAGTCCGGTGTAGGTGGCGAGGTTGGAGCGCGGCGTGCGGCCGATGGGTTTCTGGTCGACCTGGACCAGGCGTTTTATCCCTTCGAGCCCGGCGGTGACTTGGCCACCACTGGCCTGCACCGGTTCGTCTTCCAGGCTTTGTTCTTCGGCCTCGACGGTGGTGCTGGGCTGGCCCAGGTGCGCGCCAACCAGATCCAGCAAGGCCTGGCTGACCAGGCTCGATTTGCCCGAGCCGGAAATGCCGGTTACCGCCGTGAAGCAGCCCAGGGGAAACGCCGCGCTGAGGTTGTCGAGGTTGTTGCGGGTGATGCCTTCCAGGCGCAGCCAATCCTCGGGTTTGCGTGGGGTTCGCGCGGTGACCTGTTCTTCGGCAAACAGGTAGGCGCGGGTCTTGGACTCGGCCACTTGCCCCAGGCCTTCGGGCGGACCGCTGTAGAGAATCTTGCCACCTTGCTCGCCCGCGTCGGGGCCGACATCGATGAGCCAGTCGGCGCGGCGCATGGTGTCCAGGTCGTGCTCGACCACGAACACCGAATTGCCCGCCGCCTTCAGGCGTTGCAGGGCGCCGAAGAGGGCTTCGCTGTCGGCCGGGTGCAAACCGGCGGAGGGTTCGTCCAGCACGTAGATCACGCCGAACAGCTGGGAATTGAGCTGGGTCGCCAGGCGCAGGCGTTGCAGTTCGCCGGAGGACAGTGTCGGCGTGCTGCGCTCCAGGGCCAGGTAGCCGAGGCCGAGGTCGATCAGCGTGACGATGCGTTCGAGCAGTTCGGCGGCAATGCGCTGGGCGGCCAGGCGTTTTTCCAGGGACAGGTTGGGCGTGTGGCGCGCGTCAGGCCCGCCGGCGTGCGGGTTGTCGCCCCTGGCTGCGCGTTGCTCGCGGGCTTCGCGGGTCTGGCGGTGGGTGAGCACATCGCCCGGCTCTTCGGGTTGCTCCAGATAGTCGGGCGCAGCGACGGCCTTGAGCACTTCGGCCAATTCCAGCAACGACAGGTTGGACAACTCGGCGATGTCCAGCCCGGCGAAGGTAACGGTCAGCGCCTCGCGCTTGAGGCGCTTGCCGTCGCAGGCGGGGCAGGGGCTGGCGCGCATGTATTGGGCCACGCGCTTGCGCATCTGCGCGCTTTGCGAATGCATGAAAGTGTGCAGCAGGTAGCGCCGGGCGCCGCTGAAGGTGCCTTGGTAGCTGGGTTCGAGCTTGCGCTTGAGGGCTTCGCGGGTCTGGGCCGGGGTGAGCCCGGCGTACACCGGGACAGTGGGAGTCTCTTCGGTGAAGAGGATCCAGTCGCGTTGTTTCTTCGGCAGGTCGCGCCAGGGAATGTCGACGTCATAGCCAAGGGTCACCAGGATGTCCCGCAGGTTCTGGCCTTGCCACGCCATGGGCCAGGCGGCCACGGCGCGTTCGCGGATGGTCAGCGAAGGGTCGGGCACCATGGTGGCTTCGGTCACTTCGTGGACTCGGCCCAAACCATGGCACGCCGGGCAGGCGCCCTGGGGCGTGTTGGGCGAGAAGTCCTCGGCATAGAGCATCGGCTGGTCCGCCGGGTAACTGCCGGCGCGGGAGTAGAGCATGCGGATCAGGCTCGACAACGTGGTGACGCTGCCCACCGAGGACCGCGCGCTCGGCGTGCCGCGTTGCTGCTGCAAGGCGACGGCCGGCGGCAGGCCTTCGATGCCGTCCACGTCCGGCACGCCCACCTGGTCGATCAGCCGCCGCGCGTAAGGCGCGACCGACTCGAAGTAGCGACGCTGGGCTTCGGCGTAAAGGGTGGAGAAGGCCAGCGAGGATTTGCCGGACCCCGACACGCCGGTGAACACCACCAGGGCATCGCGAGGGATGTCGACATCGACGTTCTTGAGATTGTGCTCGCGGGCGCCACGCACCCGGACGAAACCGGTGCCAGCGGCGGAAGCAGGGGTGAAGCGTGGAGGCATCGGGGATTCCTTGTGAGGGTCGGTGCGTTACGCGCGGTGAGGAGCGGACTGCAGCACAGCGCTGATCATTATGCGACCGGGTTCGACCGTTTGGGTGCGAAAAGAATTCCTGCTGTCTGCGCCGAACCGCTTTCGTGGCGAGGAGTCCCCGCCGCGTCGTTGACGCTGCGCTGTCGCGCAGGGAAACCGGTCTTGTGGCGAGGGGATTTATCCCCGCTGGGCTGCGCAGCGGCCCCAAACCAAACAACTCGGTGTGCCAGTAAGGTCAAAGTCGTTGCTTATGGGGCTGCTGCGCAGCCCAGCGGGGATAAATCCCCTCGCCACAAATGTTTCGATCGGCTTGGAACACAAGACTGCCACAGTTGGCTGTGTAAAACCGCCGCAGCTGGTTTTCCGCCAAGTTGATTTCAATCAAGGGCCGAGGGTAGGGGCGAGCCGCAGAATGGTCGCCAAGATCCTGTCTTCAAGCCCTGGCGCTCATGACCCGTCCCTTAGCGATGCTGCACCCATCCCGTTCCTGGTTTCCCGGGCTGTTCCTTCTACTGCTGATACTTGCCGGCATTGCCCAGGCCAAGGACTACGGTGAAATCGAGCAACAACGCATCCATCACGTCCTGGGCCAGGTCGATTCGACTTCCGAACCCGAAGGCCCTTTCAAGGTTCGCAAGCTCTCCGCCGCCGGCAAGGTCGTAGGCTACGTGTTCCAAAGCCTGGATGTGGTAAACATCCCGGCCTATTCAGGCAAACCGATAAACGTCCAGGTGGTCCTCGATCCCGCCGGTGTGATCCTCGACGCCTACGTGCTGGAACACCACGAACCGATCCTGCTGATCGGCATCGCCGAAGAAAAACTCCACGCCTTCAGCGCACGCTACAGCGGCATCAAGGTCAACCAGCGCGTGGTGGTGGGGCATTCCAGCGACCCGAATGCGGTGACGGTCGATGCGATCGCCGGCGCCACCGTGACGGCCATGGTGGTCAACGAAGTCATCATGCGCGCCGCCCACGACGTCGCCGTGTCCCTGGGCCTGGTCAAGGGCGATGCCGGATTGGCCGTGGCGCCGGCCCGCGTGCGGGACGATTTCTACCAGCCCGCCGATTGGACCACCCTGGTGGGCAACGGCGCGGTGCGGCGCCTGCACCTGACCCGTGGCCAGGTCGACGCCTCGTTCAAAGGCACCGAAGCCGAACACGTCGAAACCGCCAGTGGCGAGCAGGTGAACGACACCTTCATCGACCTCTACGTCACCCACCTCAACCCACCCACCATCGGCCGCAATCTGCTGGGCGAGACGCAGTACCGCACGCTGATGGCCGAGCTCAAGCCAGGCGAGCAGGCGATCGCGGTGATGGGCAGCGGCCGCTATTCGTTCAAGGGCTCGGGCTACGTGCGCGGGGGGATTTTCGACCGGGTGCAATTGCGCCAGTCCGGCGACACCATCAGTTTCCGCGACCTGGATTTCCAACGCCTGGATGACGTCGCTGCCGCCGACATGCCGGACTTCGACGAGATGGCGATCTTCATCATTCGCGCCGCCCACCGTTTCGACCCCGGCGCGCCGTGGAGCCTGGAACTGCTGGTGCGGCGCCAGACCGGGCCGGTCAGCGGTACCTTCAGCAGTTTCGAACTCGGCTACCAACTGCCCGAGCCTTATCTGGAGCGGCCATTGCCGACGGCCGAGCAACTGGCGGCGGCCGAAGAGGCCAGCCGACCGATGTGGCTGACCCTCTGGTACCAGAAAAGCGTCGAGATCAGCGTGCTCGGCGCCGCGTTGCTGGTGCTGACGGCGATCCTGTTTTTCCAGGACTCCCTGGCCCGGCGTCCAACGTTGCTGCATTGGGTGCGTCGCGGTTACCTGGTGTTCACCGTGGTGTTCCTCGGCGGCGTCGCGCTGGCGCAGTTGTCGGTGGTCAACGTACTGACCTTCGTCCACGCGCTGTTCGAAGGTTTCCGCTGGGAACTGTTCCTCACCGATCCGCTGATCTTCATCCTCTGGGTGTTCACCGCCGCCAGCATCCTGCTCTGGGGGCGCGGGGTGTTCTGTGGCTGGCTGTGCCCGTTCGGCGCGTTGCAGGAATTGATCAACGAGCTGGCGCGCAAGCTCAAGGTGCCGCAATACGAACTGCCGTTCGCCGTTCATGAGCGCCTGTGGGCAATCAAGTACATCATTTTGCTGGTGCTGTTCGGCGTCTCGCTGGAGTCGATGGCCACCGCCGAGCGACTGGCCGAAGTGGAGCCGTTCAAGACCGCCATTACCCTCAAGTTCGATCGCCAGTGGTGGTTCGTCGCCTACGCGGCGGGGCTGCTGCTGATCAACCTGTTCACCCGCAAAGTCTATTGCCGCTACGTCTGCCCACTCGGCGCCGCGCTGGCGATGCCAACCCGGCTGCGCCTGTTCGACTGGCTCAAGCGCCGCAAGGAGTGCGGT
Organism: Pseudomonas sp. HB05; assembly: GCF_016756915.1. Taxonomy (NCBI): domain Bacteria; kingdom Pseudomonadati; phylum Pseudomonadota; class Gammaproteobacteria; order Pseudomonadales; family Pseudomonadaceae; genus Pseudomonas; species Pseudomonas sp. HB05. The sequence goes on along the minus strand of NZ_JAESPG010000045.1, from coordinate 6,135 downwards.
AACCCGTGCCAACTGTGCGCCAAGGAATGCGAGATCCAGGCGATCCACCCCGACGGCCGGATCAACGCCAACGAATGCCACTACTGCCTCGACTGCCAGATGACCTGGCACAACGAAAACAAATGCCCGCCCTTGATCAACAAGCGCAAGAAACGTGGCAAGGCAAACCCGGCCGACCCGCAACGAATCCCGGTGGTGCAGGTGGAGCCGACGCCTTGAAAGGCGCGCAAGACCTGGCCTCGACCCTTTCATTCTTCACGGAGCACACACAGCATGAGCGATAAAAAAATCCCGACGCCTGACGCAGTGGAAGAGCCCAGGGGCGTCAGCCGGCGGACATTCCTCGGCACTGGCGCGGTCACTGGCGCCGTGTTGGCGGGCGCCACCGCACTGGGGGCCGGTACATTCACCCGCGAATCCTGGGCGGCAGCGGCCAAGGAGGCCAAGTCGAAGATCCACGTCGGCCCCGGCGAGCTCGACGAATACTACGGTTTCTGGAGCGGCGGCCACCAAGGCGAGGTGAGGGTGCTCGGCGTGCCATCGATGCGCGAGCTGATGCGCATCCCGGTGTTCAACGTCGATTCGGCGACCGGCTGGGGCCTGACCAACGAGAGCAAGCACATCCTCGGTGACAGCGCCAAGTACCAGAACGGCGATTGCCATCACCCGCACATCTCCATGACCGACGGCAAGTACGACGGCAAATACCTGTTCATCAACGACAAGGCCAACTCGCGGGTCGCGCGCATTCGCCTCGACATCATGAAGTGCGACAAGATCCTCACCGTGCCCAACGTGCAAGCGATCCACGGCCTGCGCCTGCAAAAGGTGCCGTACACCAAGTACGTGTTCGCCAACGCCGAGTTCGTCATTCCGCACCCCAACGACGGTCACACCTTCGACCTGCAGGACAAGAACAGCTTCACGATGTTCAACGCCATCGATGCCGAGAAAATGGAGATGGCCTTCCAGGTCATCGTCGACGGCAACCTGGACAACTCGGACGCCGACTACACCGGCAAATACGCCGCCAGCACCTGCTATAACTCGGAGAAGGCCTACGACCTGGGCGGCATGATGCGCAACGAGCGCGACTGGGTCGTGGTGTTCAACATCCCGCGCATCGAGGCGGCGATCAAGGCCGGCAAGTTCATCAACCTGGACGGTTCCAAGGTGCCGGTGGTGGACGGCCGTAAAGTCGATGGCAAGGACAGCGAGTTCACCCGCTACATCCCCGTGCCGAAGAACCCCCACGGTCTCAACACTTCGCCTGACGGCAAATACTTCATCGCCAACGGCAAGCTCTCGCCGACCGTCTCGATGATCGCCATCGACCGCCTGGATGACTTGTTCAACGACCGCTACAAAGACCCGCGCGAAGTCATTGTCGCCGAGCCGGAACTTGGCCTGGGGCCGCTGCACACGACCTTCGACGGACGCGGCAATGCCTATACCACGCTGTTCATCGACAGCCAGGTGGTGAAATGGAACATGGACGAGGCCATCCGCGCCTACAAGGGCGAGAAGGTCAATTACATCAAGCAGAAACTCGACGTGCAGTACCAGCCCGGGCACAACCATGCGTCCCTGACCGAAACCAGCGATGCGGACGGCAAGTGGCTGGTGGTGTTGTGCAAATTCTCCAAGGACCGCTTCCTGCCCACCGGGCCGCTGCACCCTGAGAACGACCAACTGATCGACATCTCCGGCGACGAAATGAAACTGGTCCACGACGGCCCGGCCTTCGCCGAGCCCCACGACTGCATCCTCGCGCGGCGCGACCAGATCAAGACCCAGAAGATCTGGAACCGCAACGACCCGTTCTTCGCCGAAACCGTGGCCCGGGCGAAGAAGGACGGCATCAACCTGGAGACTGACAACAAGGTCATCCGCGACGGCAACAAGGTGCGGGTCTACATGACCTCCATGGCGCCGGCCTACGGCCTGACGGAGTTCACCGTCAAGCAGGGCAACGAGGTGACGGTAACGATCACCAACATCGACCAGATCGAGGACGTGTCCCACGGTTTTGTCATGACCAACCACGGCGCGAGCATGGAGATCAGCCCGCAGCAAACCTCTTCCATCACCTTCATGGCCGACAAGCCAGGCCTGCATTGGTACTACTGCAGCTGGTTCTGTCATGCGCTGCACATGGAAATGGTCGGGCGCATGCTGGTTGAAAAAGCCTGAGTCATTCATCGAGGAGGCAGGTGCAATGACCGGGAACATGTCGCATGCAAACGCTCATCGAACGGTCATTGCGCTGATGTTCTGTCTGTTGTCGGGCGGCGCGTCCAGCGCGCCGCAGTCGATCATGGACTTGCCATTGCAGGCCGAGGGCGACCAGCAATGGCGTCTTCCGGCCGGTGAATACCGTGGCTCGTTCAGCATCGATCAAGCCATGACGCTCACGTGTGCGCCGGACGCGGTATTCCAGGGGCAGGGCGAGGGCAACGGCCTGGTGATCCGGGCGCCGAACGTCCAGGTCCAAGGCTGCACCTTCCTGGACTGGGGCCATGACCTGACGGCCATGAACGCCGCCGTGTTCATCCAGCCTGCAGGGCAAGGCGCGGTGGTGCGGGCGAACCGCATGCAGGGCCAGGGCTTCGGCATCTGGGTCGATGGCACGCGGGACGTCAGCCTCATCGACAACCGCATCCAGGGCGACCCGGGCCTGCGCTCCCAGGACCGTGGCAATGGCATTCACCTGTACGCGGTGCATGGCGCGCGGGTCATCGGCAACCAGATCCGCGACACCCGCGACGGCATCTACATCGACACGTCCAACGGCAATCTGCTGCAGGGCAACACCCTGGAGGATTTGCGCTACGGCGTGCATTACATGTTCGCCAACGACAACCAACTGCTGGGCAACATCACCCGGCGCACCCGCACCGGCTACGCGCTGATGCAAAGCCGTCAATTGACGGTGATCGGCAACCGCTCCGAACAGGACCAGAACTACGGGATCCTGATGAACTACATCACCTATTCGACCTTGCGCGACAACTTCGTCACGGACGTGCGCGACGGGTCCACCGGCGACACCATGATCACCGGCGCCGAAGGCAAGGCGCTGTTCATCTACAACTCGCTGTTCAACCGCATCGAAGGCAATCATTTCGAGCGCAGCGCCGTGGGCATCCACCTCACCGCCGGCTCGGAGGACAACTGCATCGCCGGCAATGCCTTCGTCCATAACCAGCGCCAGGTCAAATATGTCGCCACGCGGCTGCAGGAATGGTCGGCGGACGGGCGCGGCAATTACTGGAGCGATTACCTGGGCTGGGACCGCAACAGCGACGGTCTCGGTGATGTTGCCTATGAACCCAACGATAACGTCGACCGGCTGCTGTGGCTGTATCCCCAGGTGCGCTTGCTGATGAACAGCCCGGGCGTCGAACTGCTGCGCTGGGTGCAGCGGGCCTTCCCGGTGATGAAATCCCCAGGCGTGATGGACAGCCACCCGCTGATGCAAGCGCCCATACAATCTCTTCAACGCAACGTTGCCCAGGAGGACGCGTCTTGAACGTCGTCGAAATCGAAGGCGTCAGCCAGCGTTATGGCGACGTCGCCGTGCTGCACGGGCTTGACTTGACCCTGGCCCAGGGCGAAGTGCTCGGGCTGTTCGGGCACAACGGCGCGGGCAAGACCACCACCATGAAGCTGATTCTCGGTTTGCTGCAGGCCAGCTCGGGGCAGGTGCGGGTCTTCGGCCGCGAGCCCAGCGACCCGAATGTGCGGCGGATGCTTGGCTATCTGCCGGAGAACGTCATGTTCTATCCGCAGTTGAGCGGGCTGGAAACCTTGCAGCATTTCGCCCGGCTCAAGGGCGCGGCGCCTACGCAGGTCGAGCGCTTGCTGGAGGAGGTGGGGCTGGCGGGCGCGGCACGACGGCGGGTGCGCACCTATTCCAAAGGCATGCGCCAGCGCCTCGGGCTGGCCCAGGCCTTGCTCGGCCAGCCGCGCCTGCTGCTGTTGGATGAGCCGACCGTGGGCCTGGACCCCATCGCCACCCAGGATCTCTATCAATTGCTTGATCGCCTGCGCTGGCAGGGCACCAGCATCATTCTCTGCTCCCACGTCTTGCCGGGTGTGGAGGCGCACATCAACCGCGCCGCGATCCTCACCCGAGGGCGGCTGCTGGCCCTGGGCAGCCTGGCGCAATTGCGCGAGGACGCGGAGCTGCCGACGCTGATCCGCGCGTCGGGCCTGTCCCGGGCCGACTGGTTGCGCCAGCACTGGCGCAGCGAAGGGCACGTCACCCAGGGCTGGGGCGCCGAAGGCGTGCAGGTGTCCGCGCCGGATGGCAGCAAGTTGGTGTTGCTGCGCCAGTTGCTGGCCCAGGACGACCCGACGGACGTGGAGATCAAGCCTCCCTCGCTGGAAGATTTGTACCGCCACTACATGACCCGCGCGGCGACCGAGGAGGCCGGCCAATGAACCCGATCTGGAACATGGCCCGCAAGGAACTCAGCGACGGCCTGCGCAACCGATGGTTGTTGGCGATCAGCTTGTTGTTCGCGGTTCTGGCGATCGGCATCGCCTGGCTCGGCGCGGCGGCGTCCGGCCAATTGGGCTTCACCTCGGTGCCGGCGACGGTGGCGAGCCTGGCCAGCCTGGCGACGTTCCTGATGCCGTTGATTGCCTTGCTGCTGGCCTATGACGCGATTGTCGGTGAGGACGAAAGCGGCACGTTGCTGCTGTTGCTGACGTATCCGCTGGGCCGCGGGCAGCTGTTGTTGGGCAAGTTTGTCGGCCATGGGCTGATCCTGGCCCTGGCGACCCTGATTGGCTTTGGCTGCGCGATGCTGGCCATTGCCGTGCTGGTGGATGACGTCGAGCTGAGCCTGCTGCTCTGGGCCTTCGGTCGCTTCATGCTGTCCAGCACGCTGCTCGGTTGGGTGTTCCTCGGGTTGGCCTATGTGCTGAGTTGCCTGTCGGCGGAAAAATCCACCGCGGCGGGGCTGGCGCTGGGCGTGTGGTTTTTCTTCGTGCTGGTGTTCGACCTGGCGCTGCTGGCGTTGCTGGTGCTGAGCGAGGGCCGGTTCAGTCCGGAGCTGTTGCCTTGGCTGTTGCTGTTGAACCCGACTGATGTGTATCGACTGATCAATGTGTCGGGGTTCGACGCCGCTTCCAGTGGGGCCGGCGTGTTGACGCTGGGCAGCGATTTGCCGGTTTCAGCGCCGCTGCTGTGGCTGTGCCTGGGGTTGTGGTTGGGGGTGCCGTTGTGGCTGGCCTATCGGTTGTTCAATCGCCGATGCCCATGAGTTTCTGGTCTTGATGAGGAAGGATGTGATGAACAGGGTTTATTTCAAGGTGAGCCGTGTCCTGGCCGGGGTTCTGGTGTGCCTGGCGCTGGTGGCTTGCGACAAGGCTCAATCGCCGCCGGCTGCCCAGGCGGGACTGGCTTTTCATCCAGGGGATGAATGCCATGTGTGTGGCATGGTCATCACCGATTTCCCCGGGCCCAAGGGCGCGGCGGTCGGTGCCGGCGGGACGAAGAAGTTCTGCTCTCCGGCGGAAATGCTTGGCTGGTGGCTGCAACCGGAAAACCACCGCGCCGACGTGAAGCTGTATGTCCACGACATGGGCCGCAGCCATTGGGACGCACCGGACGACGCCCACCTGATCGACGCCCGCACCGCCTACTTCGTGATCGGCTCCGGACTCAAGGGCGCCATGGGCGTGGTCCTGGCCTCCTTCTCCGACCCCGAGGCGGCACAAAAACTCGCCCACGATACCGGCGGCAAGGTCCTGCGTCTGGAGGACATCGACCAGAAGCTGCTGGGGCAGGCCGGAGCGATGTCCTCAATGAGCCACTGACCGTTTTCGGCCTTTTGGGGTTGCTGCGCAACCCAGCGGGGCGGTGCGACGTTTCGCTAAATCCCATCGCCACAGGTATTCCAATCGCTTTGCAGTACACAGGCTGACACCGATCCCGTGGCGAGGGAGCTTGCTCCCTCGCCACGGGGATTGGGTGGCTGGAAGAAAGGGGTATCAACGCAGCCCTTGTGGCGAGGGGATTTATCCCCGCTGGGCTGCGCAGCAGCCCCTGGAACAGTCACCGAGGTGGGTCAGGTTGATTGGGCTTGGCCTTTTTGGGGTCGCTGCGCAACCCAGCGGGGATAA
>NZ_JAESPG010000044.1:0-41909 GCF_016756915.1 Pseudomonas sp. HB05 | reverse complement strand
TGGGCCAGTAGGCATAAATAATGACTGACCCACCGCATTCGCGAGCAAGCCCGCTCCCACCCAGATTTCACTTGGCTAAGCGGCCGCCCGCCATTGAACCATCCCACGTCTACGCTTCTCTATGAATAACACCATGCATTCATAGGGAAGCCCGCATGCTCAAGCCCTCTCATCTTTTGATCGTCGCCCTTGCTACAGGGCTAGTCGCTTGCGGCGAGTCTTCCACCTTGCAGGTTTCCGATGGGATCGGCCCGTCGCCGAAACTGCCCGAGCCGAACAAGACCCTGATCCCCACGGTGAATATCGCCGAAGCCGTCGGCTGGCCGGACGGCGCCAAGCCAACCCCGGCCCAGGGCCTGAAGGTAGTGGCGTTCGCCGAGGGGCTGGATCATCCACGCTGGCTCTATGTCCTGCCCAATGGCGATGTATTGGTGGCGGAAACCAACGCACCGCCCAAGCCCGACGATGCCAAGGGCATTCGTGGCTGGGTCATGAAAAAAGTCATGGGACGCGCCGGCGCTGGGGTGCCAAGCCCCAACCGCATTACGTTGCTGCGCGATGCAAACCATGACGGCGTTGCTGAAACCCGGACGATCTTCCTGGAAAATCTCAACTCACCGTTCGGCATGACGCTGGTAGGCAATGAGCTGTACGTGGCCGATACCGATCGGTTGATTCGCTTCCCTTATAAGGAAGGCGACACGAAGATCACGGCACAGCCGACCAAAGTGGTCGATTTGCCGGGCGGCACGCTCAACCACCACTGGACCAAGAACGTGATCGCCAGCCGGGACGGCAGCAAGCTGTACGTCACCACGGGCTCGAACAGCAACGTTGCGGAAAATGGCATGGAGGCGGAAGAAGGCCGCGCGGCGATCTGGGAGGTGGACCGGGCCACCGGCGCTCATCGCATTTTCGCCTCGGGCTTGCGCAACCCCAACGGCCTCGCATGGGAGCCCCGCAGTGGCGCGTTGTGGACCGCGGTAAACGAACGGGACGAGATTGGCAGTGACCTGGTGCCGGACTACATCACCTCGGTGAAGGATGGCGGTTTCTACGGTTGGCCCTACAGTTATTACGGGCAGAACGTGGACATCCGGGTCGAACCACAAAACCCCGAGCGGGTGGCCAAGGCTATCGCCCCCGACTATGCCGTCGGCCCCCACACGGCGTCATTGGGCCTGGCCTTCGCCGAAGGCAGCACCTTGCCCGCGCCCTTCACCGAAGGGGCCTTCGTCGGGCAGCACGGCTCCTGGAACCGCAAGCCCCACAGTGGTTATAAAGTGATCTTCGTCCCGTTTAGCGCAGGTAAACCGGTGGGACCACCGGTGGATGTGCTGACAGGTTTTCTCAACGCAGACGAAAAAGCCCAGGGCCGGCCGGTGGGCGTGGTGATTGATAAACAGGGCGGGGTGTTGGTGGCGGATGACGTCGGGAACAAGGTCTGGCGGGTTTCGAAGAACTAAGAACCGGAACCGAACCGTGGCGAGGGAGCTTGCTCCCGCTGGGCTGCGTAGCAGCCCCAAGCTTTTAGCGGTTGCTGCGCAACCGAGCGGGAGCAAGCTCCCTCGCCACAAGAGCCTCTCCAGCAGAGTCGATCTTCTTAATCGTCAGGGATTACGCGCCAGATGCTCCGGCTGCAACACGCGCTTGGCGCCCAGGTAGGCTTTCTGCCAATAGGCCTTGGACAGGCTGTCCAACTTGACCGTCCCGCCCGTGGCCGGCGCATGGACGAAACGCCCTTCCCCGACATAAATCCCGGCGTGGCTGACCTGGGAGCCGCCATTGGTGGCGAAGAAAACCAGGTCGCCGGTCTCCAACGCATCCTTGCCGACCTCCGGCGCTCGCATGCTGATCATTTCCCGGGTGGAACGCGGCAGGGAAATACCGGCGGCGTCACGGTACACGTAGCCGATCAAGCCACTGCAATCGAAACCTGAATCCGGCGTGTTGCCACCCCAGCGATAGGGCGTTCCCACGAGCCCCAGCGCGCGGAACAGCACGTCTTCAGCGGCCGGAGACGAAGGTTGGGAGGGAGCGAATACCACCGGAGCCCGCACGGGTGCGGGTGGCGGAGTACGACTGGCACATGCGCTGAGCAGCGCGGCAAGGAGCATGAGAGCGAGGCGGGCCGACGTCGACATATGCAGAACAATCCTGATCTGGATGCGGCTTTTTCTGCCGTGGAGATGGAAACAAATCCGCCCGCGTAATACGCAGGCGGATTGCCATCAATCAATGATCAAGGATTCTAGCGGCTATGGGGCAAACTTCAAGTAAGACTTTAAGTTTGCCCTACAAACTGTGCGCTTACTTGCGAGCGGTGACCACGGTCGGTGCCATGGCGAGGGCGCGCTTGGCTTCGAGGAAGGTCTTGCTCCAGTAGCTGTCGCCCAGGCTGTCGATTCGCACCCCACCGCTGCGGCGGCTGCTGGAGTGGATGAACTGGTTGTCACCCAGGTAGATACCGGCGTGGCTGACACGACCGCGACGACCGTTGGTGCTGAAGAACAGCAAGTCACCCGGTTCCAGCTGATTGCGTGCAACCAGTGGGGCGTTCACGTTGATCATTTCGCGAGTGGAACGCGGCAGGTTCATGCCGGCCTCTTCGCGGAACAGATAACCGATGAAACCGCTGCAATCGAAGCCGGCCTCAGACGTACCGCCAAAACGATAACGAGTACCGATCAAGGACATGCCACGCTCCAGGATGCTGTCTGCCAGCACTGGAAGCTGATAAGGCTTGCTGCCGGCGAACTCTGCCAGCTCTTTGTCGGTGGCCATTTCTTCCTGGAACGCAACGGAGGAAGACTGGGCGGTTACGGAATTCTTGACCTGTACTTGCGGCGCTTGCTGGGACACTGGGGAGTGGGCAGCGCAACCGAACAACAGGCTAACGAGTGCGAGAGGCACGAGGGGTGCGAAGCGATTTAGCATGGGCACGACCGTGGCTGAAGTAGTAAAGATGGCGAGACTATGCCTTCTATCGTCCTCATTTGCAAATTCAATCGATGCAAATGTGACTTCTCGGTTTTACGTTTACATCTAAGCGCTTAAGCCCCATTTAGAACGTCACGCAGCCTGCAACCCAGCAGGACCGCGGGTTTCGCCGCGCCCAGAGCAGGCTATAAGCCACTATTTGCGCCGGTTCTACCAGCCCAAGGTTTCTTTCAAAAAAGGAATAGTCAGCTTGCGCTGCGCCTGGAGGGAGGCCTGGTCGAGGCGTTCGAGCAGCTCGAACAACGCGCTCATGCTGCGGGTGCCACGGGTGAGGATGAAATGCCCGACCTCATCGGTCAGGTGCAGGCCACGGCGGGAAGCGCGCAGTTGCAGCGCCCGCAGCTTGTCTTCATCGGAGAGCGGGCGCATCTGGAAAATCAGCGCCAGGGTCAGGCGGGATTTCAAGTCAGCCAGTTTAACCGGCAGCTCTCGCGGCGACGTGGATGCCGCGATCAACAAGCGCCGCCCACTGTCGCGCAACCGGTTGAACAGGTGGAACAGCGCTTCTTCCCAATCAGCCTTGCCGGCCACGGCCTGGAGATCGTCCAGGCAGACCAGTTCGTATTGTTCAAGGTTGTCGAGAATTTCAACACCGCGATCAAGCAGCTCGGCCAGCGGCAGGTAAACCGCCGGCTCGCCCAGTTGTTCGAATCGCAGGCACGCAGCCTGCAGAAGATGCGTGCGCCCTACTCCATCCTTGCCCCACAGGTAGATCAGGCTCTCGGTCCAGCCAGCGTCGGCTTCGCAAAGCCGCTCGACATAGCCGAGTGCAGCGGCATTGGCGCCTGGATAGTAGTTGATGAAGGTGGCGTCATCACGCAGACGCACACCAAGGGGCAGCTGAATCGGTTTCATGCTGACTGAACAGTTCCAAAGGAACCATTAGTGGCCTCTGTGTAAAGTTCGCAAAGTTTATACCCGTGACGCGGACCGCACAATGCACCGGACCACGAGGAAAATCAAAGGTTTGCAGCGACAAGGGCGCGCAGCGTCAGTTTCCCTGACACCGCGCGCGCCCTTGGCCTTACAGGTCGGGGTCTTCGACGCCGCTATAGATGTCCGAATCCTTGTACAGATCGTGCACGTGACGCACCAGCACCATGATCACCGCTGCCACCGGCAGCGCCAGCAAAATCCCGGTGAAACCGAACAACTCGCCACCGGCCAGGATCGCGAAGATCACCGCCACCGGATGCAAGCCAATGCGATCGCCTACGAGCAGGGGCGTCAGTACCATGCCTTCCAAGGCCTGTCCAACCATGAACACCGCCACGATGCCGACCATGGGGTACAAGTCGCCGCCGAATTGGAACAGCCCGGCGACCAGCGCCGCGCCGATGCCGATGACAAATCCCATGTAAGGCACGATGGCCGCCAACCCGGCGATCATCCCGATCAACAACCCAAGCTCCAGCCCCACCAGCATCAACCCGGCCGCATAGATGAAGCCCAGCGCCACCATGACGAGCAACTGCCCGCGCACAAAGGCGCCCAGCACCTCATGGCATTCGCCGGTCAGGGTCATGATGCGTTCTTCGCGATGACGCGGCAGCAGGCTGCGGATCTTGGCCATCATCAGGTCCCAGTCACGCAGCAGATAGAAGGCCACCACCGGAATCAGCACCAGGTTCGCCAGCCAACCAATCAACGCCAGGCTCGAAGCCGTGGCCTGGCTCAACACAACCCCGACGATATCGGTGGTCTGGCCCATGTGCTCGCTGATGGCAGCCTTGACCCTGTCGAATTTCCAGAAGCCGTCCGCCAACCCCAGCTTCGATTGCACCCAAGGCACCGCGCTGTGCTGGAGCCAGTCGAGCATCTGTGGCGCCAGTTCATACAGGCGAAACAGTTGCTTGGCGAGCATGGGAATCAGCACCAGCAACAGGGCGCTGACGATCAAGGTAAACAGAGCGAACACCGCCACTACGCCCCAGGTCCTGGACAGCCCGAGCTTCTCCAGGCGATCCACCACCGGATCGAACAGATAGGCCAACAGCAGCGCAACCAGGAACGGCGTGAGGATCGGATGCAGCAAGTAGATAAATGCAATCAGCAGGGCGACCCCACCCAACCAGAACCAACGCCGCGTATCGCCCATGAACCACTCCTGATCCTATATAAAGAAGAAACTACCAGCGGAACCGCAGATTGGCCGCCGGCGCCGGCGCTGGCTGGGCGGGCGCAACGGTCCCATCGACGGCGGGCTGGGCCGCAGGCGGTGGCGCAACAGCCTCACCGGCGGGGATTTCCTGCAGCTTCGCCAGGGCCAACTGCGCCTTCAACTGCTCGGCACTGCCGTTGACCTTGTAGAAACTCATGTCACCCTCGACCCGCTGCAACTGCCCAGCGAACGGTTCGAGCAACCGCCCCAGCGCCGCGTAACGCTCAAGATTCATGCCCTGCACTTCCAGCAACTGCTCGGTCGCCACGCCCGGCTTGGCCACGAAACGTGGTGCCAGGCGCTGGCTCACCGCCAACATTACGGCATCGGCCAATGCCGCCGGATCAGCCCCTTGCGCGCTGCCTTGTTCGCGCTGGTCGCCCAACCACAGGCGCCAAGTCGCTTGCCATTGGCCGCCCTCTTCTTTCGCGTGGACAGCCAGCAAGGCGTCGGAGCCATAACGCTCCGAAGCATTACGCAACGGGGCCGGATCATTGCCTTCCAGGCTGGGTGCCGTCGCGACAATCTGCTCGCTCAGGTCAGCCAGCGGCAAGTGCAACGGCAAACCCCGGTGCTGAGCGGCACGGCGCAGCGGCGTAGCGCTGCCTTGCCCATCCCCCACCAGGCTGGAACCTTCCGCCGAATCATTCAGCCACCAGGCCAGGATCGAAGGACGATTCGCTCCCCAAAGCGATAGACCCGCCGAGCGCAACGCGCGATCGGTGCTGGCGGGATCGAAGTCCACCTGCAGGCTCTCAGGCGGACCGGCATCGTAGCCGTATTGAAGAATGATTTGCTGCGGGTCCTTGCGGATCGCCGCCAGGCCTGGGTTCTGCGCAGCCTTGGTGTCACCGGTCAGGCGCAGCACCAAGGTGTCCAGGGCTCGCAATGTCGCCTGGTTACGCTCGTCCGGCGCCTGGCTGCTGACCGGCTCACGCACCTGGTAAAGGTTATTGAGGGTTTCGGCATGGCTCGCGAGGCTGACCAGCGACAAGCAGCCAACAGACAAGAATTTGAACAAACGCATGGAAGATTCCCGGACATAACGGCTGGCACCGGCCGTGTGGAGAAGATTGAGCATGGCTGTGACACGGCACCAGGCAAAACATTCACCTGCCCGATGCAAGTTTCCACGGTCATAACCATAGTCGCTTACCGCTACACCTTATACAGACGCGTCGCACAGTACCAATACAAGAAATATCGGTTTTTTTTGGCGGATATGTCCCTGCCCGTCGGCGCGAGGATGGCCGCTGCTCCACAAGCCTGATAAAATCGCGCGCCTTCGCAGACCGGCAATGGCTGGGCACCCGGAATAATTCGTACAACGGTTATTCAACGGCCCCGGCGATCGGTCGTTACCCAGAAATCCCCCTTTAAAGGCCTGGATCATGAGCAAGCAACCCTCCCTGAGCTACAAGGACGCCGGTGTAGACATCGACGCCGGTGAAGCATTGGTCGAACGCATCAAGAGCGTCGCCAAGCGCACCGCGCGCCCGGAAGTCATGGGCGGCCTGGGCGGTTTCGGCGCCCTCTGCGAGATCCCGGCCGGCTACAAGCAACCGGTCTTGGTCTCGGGCACCGACGGCGTCGGCACCAAGCTGCGCCTGGCCCTGAACCTGAACAAGCACGACAGCATCGGCATCGACCTGGTGGCCATGTGCGTGAACGACCTGGTGGTCTGCGGCGCCGAACCGCTGTTCTTCCTTGACTACTACGCCACCGGCAAGCTGAACGTCGACACCGCTGCCCAGGTCGTGACCGGCATCGGCGCCGGCTGCGAGCTGTCCGGTTGCTCCCTGGTCGGCGGCGAAACCGCTGAAATGCCTGGCATGTACGAAGGCGAAGACTACGACCTGGCCGGCTTCTGCGTCGGTGTCGTGGAAAAAGCCGAAATCATCGACGGCTCGAAAGTCGCGGCTGGCGATGCCCTGCTCGCCCTGCCATCTTCCGGCCCGCACTCCAACGGCTACTCGCTGATCCGCAAGATCATCGAAGTGTCCGGCGCCGACATCGAGAACACCCAGCTCGACGGCAAGCCGCTGGCCGACCTGCTGATGGCCCCGACCCGCATCTACGTCAAGCCGTTGCTCAAGCTGATCAAGGACACCGGCGCCGTCAAGGCGATGGCCCACATCACTGGCGGTGGCCTGCTGGACAACATCCCGCGCGTGCTGCCAAAAGGTGCCCAGGCCATGGTCGACGTGGCGAGCTGGACCCGCCCGGCGGTATTCGACTGGCTGCAAGAAAAAGGCAACGTCGATGAAACCGAAATGCACCGCGTGCTGAACTGCGGCGTGGGCATGGTCATCTGCGTGGCCCAGGAGCACGTCGAAACCGCCCTGAACGTATTGCGTGAAGCCGGCGAACAGCCTTGGGTCATCGGCCAGATCGCCACTGCGGCGGAAGGCGCTGCACAAGTCGAGCTGAAAAATCTTAAGGCACATTGATGCACGAGCAGATGCCTGCAACCTGTAACGTCGTGGTGCTGCTGTCCGGCACCGGCAGTAACCTGCAGGCCCTGATCGACAGTACGCGGACCGGCGACAGCCCGGTCCGCATCCGCGCGGTGATCTCCAACCGCGCCGACGCCTACGGCCTGCAACGCGCCAAGGATGCGGGAATCGACACCCGCGTCCTGGATCACAAGGCGTTCGAGGGCCGCGAAGCCTTCGACGCCGCACTGATCGAACAGATCGACACCTTCAATCCGCAACTGGTCGTACTCGCCGGCTTCATGCGCATTCTCAGCGCTGGCTTCGTGCGGCACTACCAGGGACGCCTGTTCAATATCCATCCCTCGCTGCTGCCCAAATACAAAGGGTTACACACTCATCAGCGAGCGCTGGAGGCCGGAGACACGGAGCATGGCTGCTCGGTGCACTTTGTCACCGAGGAACTCGATGGCGGACCACTGGTCGTACAGGCAGTAATACCGGTAGAGTTGCACGACACGCCGCAAAGCCTGGCGCAACGGGTCCATGCCCGCGAGCACCAGATCTACCCGATGGCCGTGCGTTGGTTTGCCGAAGGACGGCTGACCCTCGACGATCGCGGTGCTTCACTGGACGGCCAGTTGCTCGCCGCCAGCGGCCATTTGATTCGATACTAGGAGATTTTATGCGTCGCGCCCTGCTCTTCGCTTGCGCTCTGCTTGCCTTGCCCCTGGCACAGGCCGCAGACCTTCAACCGTTCTCCGCCAGCTACACCGCCGACTGGAAACAGTTGCCCATGAGCGGCACCGCCGAGCGCAGCCTGACCAAGGAGGCAAACGGTACCTGGAAGCTGAGCTTCAAGGCTTCGATGATGATCGCCAGCCTGACCGAAGAAAGCACCCTGACGCTGGACAAGGACACCTTGCTTCCGCAGTCCTACCACTTCGAGCGCGGTGGCCTGGGCAAGGCCAAGAAGGCTGACCTGGACTTCGATTGGAACACCAAGATGGTCACCGGCACCGATCGCGGTGACGCAGTCAAGATCCCGCTGAACCGGGGCATGGTCGACAAATCGACTTATCAGCTTGCCCTGCAGCATGACGTGGCGGCCGGCAAGAAAAGCATGAGCTATCAGGTCGTCGATGATGGCGAAATCGATACTTATGATTTCCGCGTGCTGGGCTCGGAAAAAGTCGACACCAAGGCCGGCCAGATCGACGCGATCAAGGTCGAGCGCGTGCGCGACCCGACACAGAGCAAGCGCATCACCGTGCTCTGGTTCGCCAAGGACTGGGACTACCTGCTGGTACGCCTGCAACAGGTCGAGACCGACGGCAAGGAGTACAACATCATGCTCCAGGACGGCACGGTCAACGGCAAGGCTGTGAAAGGCAGCTGATCGACGCCGATAACACCAAGCCCCGCAAATGCGGGGCTTTTTGTTGCCCGGATTTCAAACCCACCCAATGGGCCTTTGGGAGTAAACCTGTGGGAGCGAGCTTGCTCCGGGCGGCGATCCGACGATAGCGCCGGATCAGCCAACTCCACTATCAACTGACACACTGCTATCGCGAGCAAGCTCGCTCCCACAGGTTTTATTTACGCTCACGCCTGGCAACATGAAAACTTTTTCATGAACACCACCTGCGACCGAATGCCGCGCCCTGCCTGGCCTGCAGGATTGTTGCGCTTTTCATGAAAACTTCTTAACGAGCCGGGGCATTTACTTAGCACGCTACCAAAATCTATAACAAAGTCCTGCACACGCCTTGCTGCAGATAACAGAGATTGGAGCTTGCAAGATGACTGTGAAAGTAACTGAACGCGACGACGCCCATATGTCCCACGAAGGGATTGCCGCCGGTATCCGGATCTGGGACGTGCATCAACAGGACATGCTGGTAGGGATGTTCCACTCCGAGACGGACGCCCACAGCTACAAAGCCGAGCTGGAGCGCGAGGAGCGGCAGCGTTTGCGTGAGACAGCTGAATCCTGAACCACACAAAACACCTGTGGGAGCGAGCTTGCTCGCGATAGCATCGTATCAGTCAATATTTCTGTCACTGATATACCGCTATCGCGAGCACGCTCGCTCCCACAGGGTTTGTGTTCAACTCAATAGCATTGTCCCGCTTACCACATCAAATCATCAGGAATCTGATAGGCCGCGTACGGATCATCGGCATCGACTTCTTCGGTCTGGGTGTTGAGCTGGACGATGCGCTTGGGGTCGCGCTCCTGGATCTTCAGCGCCGCTTCGCGCGGGATCACTTCGTAGCCGCCGGCATGGTGAACGATCGCCAGGGAGCCGCTGCTGAGCTTGTTGCGCATCAGCGTATTGACCGAGATGCGCTTGACCTTCTTGTCGTCGACAAAATTGTAGTAGTCCTCGGTGGTCAGCTTCGGCAGGCGCGAGACTTCGATCAATTGCTTGATCTGCGCAGCCCGGGCTTTCTGCTCGGCCTTTTCCTGCTGCTGGCGATTGAGTTCCTGGTCGCGCTTGACCTTCTCGGCCATGGCTTCCTGGGCAGCACGCTGCTGGGAATCATCCAGTTCGACCTGGCCTTTGTGGGCCAGGCGTTGCTGTTTCTGTTTCTCTTTGCCGACCTGCTTGGCCTGCTTTTGGTTGACCAGCCCTGCTTTGAGCAACTGGTCGCGAAGGGAAAGGCTCATGGTGCTTACTCACTTAGGCAACGGCCTCAGCCACAGCTGGGCAAATTCTTTTCCTGACGTTTGGCTTCGCCCCACAAGGCGTCCAACTCTTCGAGGGTGCAATCTTCCATGGGACGGTGGGTGTCGCGCAATGCCTGTTCGATAAATCGGAAACGGCGCTCGAACTTCGCGTTGGCGCCACGCAGGGCTGTCTCGGGGTCCACCTTGAGGTGTCGCGCCAGGTTGACCACGCTGAACAACAGATCGCCCACCTCATCGCTGATGGCTACGGGATCGTTGTCTGCCATGGCTTCAAGCACTTCGTCCAGCTCTTCCCTGACCTTATCGAGTACCGGTAACGGCCCCGGCCAGTCGAAACCCACCTGGCCAGCACGCTTCTGCAGTTTTGCCGAACGGGACAAAGCCGGCAGCGCCGCCGGGACGTCGTCGAGCAACGACAGCTGCTCGGGCGCCGAAGCCTTCTCGGCACGTTCTTCGGCCTTGATTTCTTCCCAGCGCTGCTTGACCTGCTCTTCGCTCAATCGCGGGATATCCACCGGTGCATACAAGTCACCGGTAGGAAACACGTGGGGATGGCGACGAACAAGCTTGCGCGTGATGCTATCGACCACGCCGGCGAATTCGAAACGGTTCTCTTCCCGCGCCAATTGGCTGTAATACACCACCTGGAACAGCAAGTCGCCCAATTCGCCCTGCAAGTGATCGAAATCGCCGCGCTCGATCGCATCGGCCACTTCATAGGCTTCTTCCAGGGTATGGGGGACGATGGTGGCGTAGGTTTGCCTGATGTCCCACGGGCAACCATATTGCGGGTCCCGCAGGCGATTCATCAGGTGGAGCAGGTCTTCGAGGCTGTACATCAATCCATCCCGTCACAAAAAAACGTGTGGGCGCGTGCTTGCGCGGTATTGCGGTGTGTCAGATAACCTTGATGCGTCTGATATACCGCTATCGCGAGCAAGCTCGCTCCCACATAAACCAAGACAACCAGCGATCACCCCGGTGTCCGATTCCGCCGCGTCTCGATGATGTTCGGCAACTGGGAAATCCGCCCCAGCAACCGTCCCAATGCATCCAGCCCCGGAATCTCGATGGTCAGGGACATCAGCGCGGTATTGTCTTCCTTGTTCGAACGAGTGTTGACTGCCAGCACGTTGATCCGCTCGTTGAGCAACACCTGGGACACATCACGCAGCAGGCCGGAGCGGTCGTAGGCGCGAATGACAATGTCCACCGGATAGGTGAGCACCGGCACCGGGCCCCAACTGACCTGGATGATCCGTTCCGGTTCGCGCCCCGCCAATTGCAGCACCGAGGCGCAGTCCTGGCGGTGAATGCTCACGCCGCGGCCTTGGGTGATGTAGCCGACGATCGCATCCCCCGGCAACGGCTGGCAGCAGCCGGCCATCTGCGTCATCAGGTTGCCCACGCCCTGGATCTGGATGTCGCCGCGCTTGCCGGGCTTGTAGCCCGTGGCCTTGCGCGGGATCAACTCCAACTGTTCGTTGCCGCGCTCCGGCTCCACCAACTGCTGGGCCAGGTTGACCAGTTGCGCCAGGCGCAAATCGCCGGCACCGAGGGCGGCGAACATGTCCTCGGCAGTCTTCATGTTGGCTTTTTCGGCCAGCTTGTCGAAGTCCACCTGCGGCAGGCCGAGGCGACTCAGCTCGCGCTCGAGCAAGGTCTTGCCGGCGGCGACGTTCTGGTCGCGGGCCTGCAATTTGAACCAATGGACGATTTTCGCCCGTGCCCGCGAGGTGGTGATGTAGCCCAGGTTCGGGTTCAACCAGTCGCGGCTCGGCGTGCCGTGCTTGCTGGTGATGATCTCGACCTGCTCACCGGTCTGCAGGCTGTAGTTGAGCGGCACGATCCGCCCGTTGATCTTGGCGCCACGGCAGTTGTGGCCGATCTCGGTGTGGACCCGATAGGCGAAGTCCAGCGGCGTCGCACCCTTCGGCAAGTCGATCGCATGGCCGTCGGGCGTGAAGATGTAGACCCGGTCAGGTTCGATATCGACCCGCAGCTGTTCCGCCAGGCCGCCGATATCGCCGAGCTCCTCGTGCCATTCCAGCACCTGGCGCAACCAGGAGATTTTCTCTTCGTAATGGTTGGAGCCGGACTTGACGTCGGTGCCCTTGTATTTCCAGTGGGCGCAAACACCCAGCTCGGCTTCTTCGTGCATGGCGTGGGTGCGGATTTGCACTTCCAGCACCTTGCCTTCCGGGCCGATCACGGCAGTGTGCAGCGAGCGATAGCCGTTTTCCTTGGGGTTGGCGATGTAGTCGTCGAACTCCTTCGGGATGTGCCGCCACAAGGTGTGGACGATCCCCAGCGCGGTGTAGCAGTCGCGCATTTCCGGAACCAGCACGCGAACGGCGCGAACGTCGTAGATCTGGCTGAATTCCAGCCCTTTGCGCTGCATTTTTCGCCAGATCGAATAGATGTGCTTGGCGCGGCCACTGATATCGGCTTCGACGCCGGTGGCCTGCAGTTCTTCGCGCAACTGGGTCATCACATCGGTGATGAAGCGCTCGCGATCCAGGCGTCGCTCATGCAGCAGCTTGGCGATCTGCTTGTATTGGTCGGGCTCCAGGTAGCGGAAGGACAAATCCTCCAGCTCCCACTTGATATGACCAATACCGAGGCGATGGGCCAGCGGTGCATAAATGTCGAAAACTTCCCGGGCAACGCGATTGCGCTTCTCGTCGTCGGCGGATTTCACGGCACGGATCGCGCAGGTGCGCTCGGCCAGCTTGATCAATGCGACGCGCACGTCGTCAACCATCGCCACCAACATCTTGCGCAGGTTTTCCACCTGGCCCTGGGTGCCCAGCACCATGGACTGGCGCGGGCTGAGGCTGGCGCTGATCGCCGCCATGCGCAGCACGCCGTCGATCAGCTTGGCGACCACGGTGCCGAAGCGCTGGCTGACCACTGGCAACTGGATCTGCCCTTCGCGCACGCCACGGTACAGCACCGCGGCGACCAGTGAATCCTGGTCCAGCTTGAGGTCAGCGAGGATTTCCGCGATCTCGAGGCCTGTCTGGAAACTCGACGTGCCTTCGGACCACAGGTTCTTCGCCGCGTTGTGCTGCTGTTCCGCCTCGCGAGCGAACTCGCAGGCGGCCTTCAAGGCTTCGCGATCCAGTGCCGTGTCGATACTGACCGCGTGATCGAGCCAAGCCTCGAGATTGATACTGCCGTCGGTGTTGATCGGCTGGTGTGCTCTCACCTGTACCATCTTTACTTACCTTCCCTACGACGCAGATTCAATGCGTCAACATCGCTGACCTTCGTTGCCCGTGTTTCCGCCCAGGGCCGTGGCGGACTGGCACGAACGGGTCAGTCGGACAAGCCATCCTGGCTCGCTTCAAATAACGCCATGGCCTCGACATGCGCCGTTTGAGGAAACATATCGAGAATCCCGGCACGTTTTAACCGGTAGCCCTGCTTGATCAGTTCGACCGTATCCCGGGCCAAAGTTGCCGGGTTGCACGATACAAAAACCAACCGTCTGGCACCCAGGGACGACAGCTTGCGTACCACCTCGAAAGCACCGTCACGGGGTGGGTCCAAGAGTACCGCAGAAAAGCCTTCGCCGATCCATTCGGCACCCACCAAAGGCTGGGATAAATCGGCCTGAAAAAAAGCAGTGTTATGCAAATTGTTGCTGAGGGCGTTGGCCGCGGCACGGTCGACCATGGTCTGCACGCCTTCCACCGCCACCACCTCGCGCACGCTTTTGGCGAGCGGCAAGGCAAAATTGCCCAGGCCACAGAACAGATCCAGCACGCGCTCTTCGGATCGAGGCGCCAGCCATTGCAAGGCCTGGGCGACCATAGCCTCGTTGACGGCGGCATTCACCTGGATGAAATCCCCTGGCCGGTAAGCCAGGTCCAGGCCCCAGGTTTCCAGGCGATAGCCCAAGGACAATCCCGGATCGACCGGTTGCGGCTCGCCTTCGCCATGCAGCCATAACTGGGCTTCGTGGAGGGCGCAGAAATCCTTGAGGAGCGTCAGGTCGGCGTCCGACAGCGGCGCCATGTGCCGCAACAACAGCGCCAGGGACGAACCGGCGAACAATTCCACGTGGCCCAATGCCTGGGGCTTGCCCAAGCGGCGAAGCATTTCCGGCAAGCGGCTCATGATCGGCTGCAAGGGCTGTACCAGCACTGGGCATTCGTCGATGGCGACGATGTCCTGGCTGCCGACGGCACGGAAACCCACTTCGAGTTTTTTTGCTTTCTGGTCCCAACGCACCGCCACCCGGGCGCGACGCCGGTAACCGAATTCCGGCCCGCTCAAAGGCTCAGCCCATTCCTCCGGCTCGACGCCCGCCACCCGTGACAGTTGCTCGGCGAGCATGCGCTGTTTCAGGGCGAGTTGTTCGTTGTGGGGCAAGTGTTGGACGCTGCAGCCGCCGCAGCGACCGGCATGGACACACGGCGCGGCACGACGCAGCTCGCTGGGCGAAAACACCCGTTCGGTGCGGGCCTCGACCACTTTGCCGTGGGCCCCGAGCACCCGCGCCTCGACCTCTTCGCCGGCCAGTGCACCGATGACAAACCAGGTGCGCCCGTCGACAAAGGCAATGCCACGGCCATCGTTGGCCAGGCGCTCGATGGTCAGGCGCTGCTTTTTGCCGGTGGGCACTTGCGGGGCCCGGCTTCCGCCGCTGGGCTGGAAGCGCAAGCCTCGTTCTTGCTTGGCCATCAGTTGGGCGCGTCGAAAATGCCGGTCGACAGGTAACGGTCGCCACGGTCGCAGATGATCGCGACGATCACTGCATTCTCAACTTCCTTGGACAAGCGCAGCATGCCCGCCACGGCACCGCCGGAAGACACGCCGCAGAAGATGCCTTCTTCGCGAGCCAGGCGACGGGTCACGTCCTCGGCTTCGCTCTGGGCCATGTCGATGATCCGGTCCACGCGCTCGGCCTGGTAGATCTTCGGCAGGTATTCCTGGGGCCAGCGGCGAATGCCGGGGATCGCCGAGCCTTCCATCGGCTGCAATCCGACGATCTGTACGTTCGGGTTCTGTTCTTTCAAATAGCGCGAGGTGCCCATGATGGTGCCAGTGGTGCCCATCGAGCTGACGAAATGGGTGATCGTGCCGTCGGTCTGGCGCCAGATCTCCGGGCCCGTCGTGGTGTAGTGGGCCTCGGGGTTGTCACCGTTGGCGAACTGATCCAGCACCTTGCCACGGCCTTCGGCCTGCATGCGCTCGGCCAGGTCGCGAGCACCTTCCATGCCCTCTTCCTGAGTCACCAGGATCAGCTCGGCGCCATAAGCCGTCATCGCGGCTTTACGCTCGGCGCTGGAGTTGTCGGGCATGATCAGGATCATCTTGTAGCCCTTGATCGCCGCAGCCATCGCCAGGGCAATGCCGGTGTTGCCGGACGTCGCCTCGATCAGCGTATCGCCGGGCTGGATCTGCCCACGCAACTCGCCACGGGTGATCATCGACAGCGCCGGGCGGTCCTTGACCGAACCCGCCGGGTTGTTCCCTTCGAGCTTGAGCAGAAGCGTATTGCTGGTCGCGCCGGGCAGGCGCTGCAAACGAACCAGCGGAGTGTTGCCGACGCAATCGGCGATGGTTGGGTACTGCAAAGTCATGGCGTATTCGCAATCCGGGCTGCGGGGGCGCCTATCATACCGACAAACCCGGCGAGGCCATATCACGCAAAGTGTGGTGGTTATGGCTTATGGGAATAAGCGTGCGCATACCCAGCCCCCACACCCGACTTCCCTTGGTTGCGGTCCCCATGGATCACGAACCCGGCGTCCGTGAATTTTTACGAAGATCACCTGCCCGCAAATCGCTACACTGCGCAGGTATTGCGTGCCGGATGCGCGCAAAGCTCAATCAGACCGCTGGATGCAGGAGACAAGTGTGCTCAAGAAACTGGGAATCAAAGGCCGCGTCCTGTTGCTGACCCTGTTGCCGACCAGCCTGATGGCGCTGGTCCTGGGCGGCTATTTCACCTGGATGCAGCAGTCGGACCTGCACGCCCAGTTGCTGCAACGGGGCGAGATGATCGCCGAACAGCTGGCCCCGCTGGTTGCGCCGGCGATGAGCCAGCACGACACCGATCTGCTGGAGCGCATCGCCACCCAGTCCCTCGAACAAGCGGACGTACGCGCCGTGACCTTCCTCGCCCCCGACCGCTCGCCCCTGGCCCATGCCGGCCCGACCATGCTCAACCGCGCGCCCGACGGCAACAGTACACAGTTGCTGCAGCGCACCGGTAACGACGCGACGCGTTACTTGCTGCCGGTGTTCGGCAAGCACCGCAACCTGGCGGGTGAACTGATTCCCGAGGAAGCCGACCGCCTGCTGGGCTGGGTCGAGCTGGAGTTGTCCCACAGTGGCATGTTGCTGCGCGGTTATCGCAGCCTGTTCGCCAGCCTGTTGCTGATCGCCGCCGGCCTGGGATGCACCGGGCTGCTGGCCTTGCGCATGGGTCGCACCATCAATCGCCCGCTGAGCCAGATCAAGCAGGCCGTGGCGCAGCTCAAGGATGGCCACCTGGAAACCCGCCTGCCGCCGCTGGGCAGCCAGGAACTGGATGAGTTGGCGTCGGGCATCAATCGCATGGCCGGCACGTTGCAGAATGCCCAGGAAGAATTGCAGCACAGCATTGACCAGGCCACTGAAGACGTGCGCCAGAACCTGGAAACCATCGAGATCCAGAACATCGAGCTGGACCTGGCGCGCAAGGAAGCCCTGGAGGCGAGCCGGATCAAATCCGAATTCCTGGCAAACATGAGCCATGAAATCCGCACGCCGCTGAACGGCATCCTGGGTTTCACCCATTTATTGCAGAAAAGCGAACTGACTCCGCGCCAGCTCGACTACCTGGGCACCATCGAAAAATCCGCCGACAGCCTGCTCGGGATCATCAACGAGATCCTCGATTTTTCGAAGATCGAAGCCGGCAAGCTGGTACTCGACAACATCCCGTTCAACCTGCGGGACCTGTTGCAGGACACCCTGACCATCCTCGCCCCCGCCGCCCATGCCAAGCAGCTGGAATTGGTGAGCCTGGTCTACCGCGACACGCCTTTGTCGCTGGTGGGCGACCCGCTGCGCCTCAAGCAGATCCTCACCAACCTGGTGAGCAACGCGATCAAGTTCACCCGCGAAGGCACCATCGTCGCCCGCGCCATGCTCGAAGACGAGCATGAAGACAGCGTGCAATTGCGCATCAGCATCCAGGACACGGGCATCGGTCTCTCCGCCCAGGACGTCCGGGCGCTGTTCCAGGCCTTCAGCCAGGCCGATAACTCGCTGTCCCGGCAACCTGGCGGCACCGGGCTGGGCCTGGTGATTTCCAAGCGGCTGGTGGAACAGATGGGCGGCGAGATCGGCGTGGACAGTACGCCCGGCGAAGGTTCGGAGTTCTGGATCAGCCTGCGCCTGCCCAGGACCCGGGACGACGCCGAGGACTTGCCCGGCCCACCGCTGCTGGGTCGACGCGTCGCCGTCCTGGAAAATCATGAGCTGGCCCGCCAGGCCTTGCAGCACCAGCTTGAAGATTGCGGCCTGCAGGTCACGCCGTTCAATTCGCTGGAAAACCTGACCAACGGTGTCACCGTCGCCCACCAGACCGACCAGGCCATCGACCTGGCCGTGCTCGGCATTACCAGCAACGACATGCCGCCGGAACGCCTCAACCAGCACATCTGGGACCTGGAACACCTGGGCTGCAAAGTCCTCGTGCTTTGCCCGACCACCGAGCAGACGCTGTATCACCTCTCTGTTCCCAACCCCCACAGCCAGCTCCAGGCCAAGCCCGCCTGCACCCGCAAGTTGCGCCGCTCGCTGTCCGACCTGGTCAATCCGCGCCCATTGCGCAACGAACCCAACGAACCGGCGCCCAGCCGTGCCCCCAAAGTGCTGTGCGTGGACGACAACCCGGCCAACCTGCTGCTGGTGCAGACCTTGCTCGAAGACATGGGCGCCCGGGTGCTGGCGGTGGAAAGCGGTTACGCAGCGGTCAAGGCCGTGCAGAAGGAAACCTTCGACCTGGTCTTGATGGACGTGCAGATGCCCGGCATGGACGGTCGCCAGAGCACCGAGACGATTCGCCAGTGGGAAAGCGAGCGACACTGCTCGCCGCTGCCGATCGTCGCCCTCACCGCCCACGCCATGGCCAACGAGAAACGCGCCTTGCTGCAAAGCGGCATGGATGACTACCTGACCAAGCCCATCAGCGAGCGGCAACTGGCCCAGGTCGTGCTCAAATGGACCGGCCTGGCCTTGCGCAACCAAGTGCCGGACCGAGGCTGGGACGGCCATGGCAGCGGAGAGCTGCTGGTGCTCGATCACGAAGAAGGCTTGCGCCTGGCCGCGGGCAAGGCCGATCTGGCAGCGGACATGCTGGCAATGCTGCTGGCCTCCCTGGAAGCCGACCGCGAAGCCATTCGCCAGGCCAGCGAAGCCAACGATCACAACGCCCTGATCGAACGGGTCCACCGCCTGCACGGTGCCACGCGTTATTGCGGCGTACCGCAATTGCGCGCGGCCTGCCAGCGCAGCGAAACCCTGCTCAAGCAGCAGGATCCCAAAGCGGCGGCGGCCCTTGAGGACTTGGAGCGCGCCATCGATCGCCTGGCCAGCGAGGCGCGTATCAGTGCCTGATCCAAGGCAATATCCTGGAAATCGGAATCACTGAAAATCCCCGCTCCGCCCCCCGGACCGTAGGAGCTCCTACGCAGTTCCTACAGGCTTATTTTTTTGCCAGGAGGCCGTCATGCGCGCCATTATTTTCAGCAGCCAGACCTACGACCGTGACAGTTTCAGCAACGCGCCCGTACCTGCCAACCTGGAGCTGCAGTTTCAACCTGCACGCCTGAACCTCGACACCGTGGCCCTGGCCGAACGGCACGAGGTGGTGTGCGCCTTCATCAATGACGATCTCAGCGCCCCGGTGCTCGAACGACTGGCTGAAGGCGGCACGCGGCTGATCGCCTTGCGTTCGGCCGGCTACAACCATGTCGACCTGCTCGCCGCCAAACGCCTGGGATTGAGCATCGTCCGGGTGCCGGCCTATTCGCCCCATGCCGTGGCCGAACATGCGGTGGCGTTGATCATGATGCTCAACCGATGCCTGCACCGGGCCTGCAACCGCACCCGGGATGGCAACTTCAGCCTCAACGGGCTGACCGGCTTCGACCTGGTGGGCAAGACGGTGGGCGTGATCGGTACCGGCCAGATCGGCGCGACCTTCGCCCGGATCATGGCCGGCTTCGGCTGCCAGTTGCTGGCGTACGACCCTTATCCCAATCCCCAGGTCGAAGCCCTGGGCGCCCGTTATGTGCCGCTAGCCGATCTGCTGGCGCAAGCGCAGATCATCAGCCTGCATTGCCCGCTCAACGAACAGAGCCGACACCTGATCAACGCCCGTTCCCTGGAAACCATGCAACGCGGCGCGATGCTGATCAACACCGGTCGCGGCGGCCTGGTGGACACACCGGCACTGATCGAAGCGTTGAAAAGCGGCCAGTTGGGGTATCTGGGACTCGATGTCTATGAGGAAGAAGCCCAACTCTTCTTCGAGGACCGCTCCGGCCTGCCATTGCAGGACGACGTTCTCGCACGACTGCTGACCTTTCCCAATGTCGTCGTGACCGCCCACCAGGCATTCCTGACTCGGGAAGCCTTGGCGGCGATCGCCACCACTACCTTGGACAATATCGCGGCCTGGGCCGCCGGCGCGCCGCAGAACCTGATAGCCAACTAGCCCCCCTGTGGGAGCGAGCCTGCTCGCGAATTAGATGGGTCATCTGACATCATTGCTGACTGATACACCGCTTTCGCGAGCAGGCTCGCTCCACAGGGGATGCATGGAGTTTCGTCGGCATGCCTTCCATCTGGATCATTCCAAGCCATGCCCCGTGCTAGCATGTCGCGCCTATTTGGAGGACCCATGGCCGAACACGATTTCCGCTACACCCTGATGAACCCACAGCACACCTTGACCGAGGTCCGCGCGCTGGCGCCGGGTCGTTATCAGGTCACCGGCAACGGCGGTTCGATCCAGGCCAACGATGTATTGCTCGTCACCCTCAAGGGCAGCAAGGATTTGTCCATGCGACTGACCGTGGACACCGTTCGCCATCTGCTCAAGCCGATGGGCCAATGGACCGCCATGACCACCGGCCCGGTGTTCGGCGAACTGGCGATCCACACCTGGCAGGTCAATTGCGACCGCTGCGCCAAGGAGCTGAGCTTCGAATTCGCCGTCGATGCCAAGCTTGGCACCAAGGCCCAGAAGCCAGCCGCCACCGCACGCATCGCCGAGTTGGGCTGGACGACGGTCGGCGAAAAACACCTGTGCCCTCAATGCCAGGAAGCCGCTTGATGAAACGCCTGGTCCTGGCCGCGCTGATCGGCGCCGGCCTGCTGGGTTGTGCCGGTGAGCCGGTGCAACTGCAACAAAACCGCAGCTACATCCTTGAATGGATTGGTGAGCGACCATTGATGGATTACAGCCACCTGACCATCACCCTGGGCGATGATGGCCGGGCCTATGGCAATGCCGGCTGCAACCATTGGTTTGCGCCGTATACCCTGGAAGGCCATCGGTTGAGTTTCGGCAAGGTTGGCAGTACCCGCAAACTCTGCGCCCCGGCAGTGATGGAGCAGGAGACGCGTTTCTTGCAGGCGCTGGAGAAGGTAGAGCGCTGGGACGTTTCGCCCATCGAACAGATGCGTTTCTGGCCCGCCCAGGGCAAGCCGCTGCGTTGGTGGTTGGAAGAAGGCTGAGAACAGCTGTTCGGGTTAACTGTGTGGCGAGGGAGCTTGCTCCCGCTGGACCGGTCCGACGCGTCGGGCGTAGCAGGCCCCTGCTTTCTACCTGACACACCGCAGTGGCAGATCCAAGGGGGCCGCTTCGCGGCCCAGCGGGAGCAAGCTCCCTCGCCACAAAAGCCCCATTATTTCAGTGCCTGCAACGCCTCCAGCTTCGCCATCACCGCCGCCGCCGTCTGCTCGCCCAGCAACTGCTCACGCACCTTGCCTTGGTTATCGATGATGTAGGTCACCGGCAGTCCTTCGCTGCGTGGAAGGTCGAAGATCTCGGCCGGGTCACGGGCCAGCACGGTGAAATGAATGCCCATCTTGTCGCTGGCACTCTTGAGTTCCTCGCCCTGTACCTGATCGAAGTTGACGCCGAACACCCCCACGTTCCGTCCCTTGAGCTGTTCGGCCAAGGCATTGAATTCCGGAATTTCAGTGCGGCATGGCGCGCACCACTCGGCCCAGTAATTGAGCACCACCCATTGTTTGTCCAACCGTTGCGAAGCAATGGGCTGGCCGTGCTGATCCACGCCGTAATCGTTTCCACAGCCGGCGAGCAATAAAATGCCGATGAATGTCATTGCCGCCGCCAATCGCCTTGTCATGTGCCAATCCTTGCCTGAAATGTGAACGCTGGCCGCCCATCAGGTGCTAGGCGCCTCGCTGCACAGTAGAATAGCCGCCACCTTACGCAAGATGCGACCCGCTCATGACTGATCTGACGCTTTATCACAACCCGCGCTGCTCGAAATCCCGCGGTGCGCTGGAACTGTTGGAAGCCCGCGGCCTGGCGCCCACCGTCGTCCGCTATCTGGAAACCCCGCTGGACGCCGCGCAGCTCAAGCGCCTGCTGGGCAAGCTCGGCATCGGCGCGCGGCAGTTGCTGCGCACGGGCGAGGACGAGTACAAGACCCTGAACCTGGCCGACGAAAACCTGGCCGAGGACGATCTGATCGCCGCCATCGTCGCCCACCCGAAACTCATGGAACGGCCGATCCTCGAAGCCGGGGAAAAAGCCATTATCGGCCGTCCGCCGGAAAAGATCCTGGAGATCCTGCCGTGACCACGCCGTACATCCTGGTCCTGTATTACAGCCGCAGCGGCTCCACCAACGAAATGGCCCGGCAAATCGCCCGGGGCGTCGAGCAGGCCGGGCTGGAAGCCAGGTTGCGCACGGTGCCGGCGATTTCCACGGAATGCGAAGCGGTGTCGCCGGATATCCCGGAACAGGGCCCGCTCTACGCCACGCTCGATGACCTTAAGAACTGCGCGGGCCTGGCCCTGGGCAGCCCGACCCGTTTCGGCAACATGGCCGCGCCGCTCAAATATTTCCTCGACGGCACCAGCAACCTCTGGCTGACCGGCGCCCTCGTGGGCAAGCCAGCCGGCGTATTCACCTCCACCGCCAGCCTGCACGGTGGCCAGGAAACCACGCTGTTGTCGATGATGCTGCCCCTGCTGCACCACGGCATGCTGATCACGGGCCTGCCCTACAGCGAATCGGCCCTGATCGATACCCAGGGTGGCGGTACGCCCTACGGCCCGAGCCATCACGCCGGCGCCGACGGTAAAAGCGGCTTGAACGCGCATGAAGTCGAGCTGTGCCGAGCCTTGGGCCTGCGCCTGGCGAAAACCGCTCTATTGCTGGAGAACGGCCGTGGCTAAGAAGCCCAAGATCCTCCCACCGGTCCACTGGCTGGAACCGCGCGTACGCATCGCCCGCGCCCTCAGCCTGCTGTGCTTTTTCGGTTTGGTGGGGTTGCTCAGTGCGTATTACTTGCTGATCGCCGACCTGCACGGCGCGCGCCCTTGGGTGATCCTGCTGATCGAGCTGGTGCCGCTGTTGATCCTCGCGCCGGGCATGCTCATCGGCAGCGCCCGCGGGCATTCCTGGATGTGTTTCGTGGTGAACCTGTATTTCATCAAGGGTGCACTGGCCGCATACGATCCGAACCGGCATGTGTTCGGCTTGCTTGAGATGGCGGCGAGCATGGCGGTGTTCTGCTCGGCGTTGCTGTATGTGCGCTGGCGGTTTCAGTTGAATCGAAGGTTGGCGGGCGAAGGCGAACCCTCCGTCGCCTGATATACCGCTATCGCGAGCAAGCTCGCTCCCACACTGGGTTTTTGAACGCTGAAAATCCCCTGTGGGAGCGAGCTTGCTCGCGATGGGCGCTACGCGGTCTCAATGATTCACTGTGTAAGCCAGCATCATCGAAATCTGCGACATCGGCCGCCCACCGCTCTCTTCATGCCACTGGTTGAAGGCATTCTGCACCGTCGCCAGGTCCCGCTGGCTGGTGGGGACTTTGTCGATGATGTCCTGGGCATTGAGCGCCGCGACCACGTCGTAACTGGGCACGAACGTGTCCTTGCCCATCATCCGCAGGAAGCGGGGTGCCGACAGGCCGCCCAGTTGATGGCCGTGTTTTTTCAGATAAGTCCACAGGCCGACGATCTCGGTCACCGGCCAGTCGGCGACCAGCGCGCCGAAACTGCCTTTTTCATGGGCCACGTCCAATATCAATTGCGCATTGCGCGGTACGCTCTTGAGCTTGCCCAGGTGGCGGATGATCCGCGCATCCTGCATCAGCCGCTCCAGGTGCTCGGCACTCATCAGCACGACTTTTTCCGGGTCGAACTTGAAGAACACTTCTTCGAACGCCGGCCACTTGGCGTCCACCAGGCTGTGCTTGAGCCCGGCACGGAACACTCGCAGCGCCATGGTCGAGAGGTAGCGGTCGTCGCTGATCTTGCGCAGTTGCGCCGGGGTCTTGGGTACAGGCAGGTGGGCTTCCAGTTCAGCCGCCGAACCGAAGCGGTTCAGACAATACTCGTGCAGCCACTTGTAATCGCGCATGCCCTCTCCTAGGGGTTAAAAACAAAAACGGCGCCTTCAAGCGCCGTGAATAGTGTCGTTGCGACCGTCAGAGATTCACCACATTGACGAACCGCGGCGTGGCGTTTTCATCGATGCGCAGGTTGGTAAAATCGAACAGGTTGCGATCCGCCAGTTGCGACGGAATGACGTTCTGCAAGCCGCGAAAAATGCTCTCGGTACGCCCCGGAGTCTTGCGTTCCCATTCCTGGAGCATCTCCTTGACCACTTGGCGCTGCAGGTTTTCCTGGGAGCCGCACAGGTTGCAGGGGATGATCGGGAACTGCTTGAAATCCGAATAGGCCTGGATGTCCTTCTCGTTGCAATAGGCCAACGGGCGAATCACCACGTTGCGCCCGTCGTCGGCACGCAGCTTGGGTGGCATGGCCTTGAGCGAGCCGTTGTAGAACATGTTCAGGAAGAACGTCTCGACGATATCGTCGCGGTGATGACCCAGGGCCATCTTGGTCGCGCCAATCTCGTCGGCGAAGGTATAGAGCGTCCCGCGGCGCAGGCGTGAGCACAGCGAGCAGGTGGTCTTGCCCTCGGGAATCAGTTCCTTGACCACCGAATAGGTGTCTTTCTCGACGATGTGGTACTCAACGCCCAACGACTCGAGGTAGGCCGGCAGCACATGCTCGGGGAACCCGGGCTGCTTCTGGTCCATGTTCACCGCGACGATGTCGAACTTGATCGGTGCAACCTTCTGCAGATGCATCAGCACGTCGAGCAAGGTGTAGCTGTCCTTGCCGCCGGACAGGCAGACCATGACCTTGTCGCCGTCCTCGATCATGTTGTAGTCGGCGACCGCCTCACCGGCCAGGCGGCGCAGGCGCTTTTGCAGTTTGTTCTGGTTGACCGTAAGAGTGCCCATGACGCGAAATCCGTGAGGTGTGACGAAAGGCCGGCATTTTACGCAAAAAATCCGCCGTCGGCGAAGGCTGATGACAGGCACTTTTGTGGCGAGGGGATTTATCCCCGTCGGGTTGCGCAGCACCCCCTGCGTTTAGCCTGACACTGCGCGGTGGTATGGGAATAATTGGGGCCGCTGCGCAGCCCAGCGGGGATAAATCCCCTCGCCACAGTAAAATCCGGCGCGCCAGAAACCTCGCGCACAGACCTAACGGCGATTAGCGCTCCCGGCTACAGCGCGATTTGCTCTAAGCCCCCCATCCCCCTCGCCGCCACTCCTTTCTATACTGCGGCATAAGGTCGCACACACTTACAGACCTTAACTTACCCGGCCACTTGGCCCGTAGGCGCTCCGTTGGGGGGCGATGGCAATAACAAAGGAGTGACTGACTATGATCCATCATGTCGTGGGGCTCTTTACCCACCCTGATCAAGAATGGAAAGAAATCCGTGGCGATCAGGAGGAAAGCATCAGCCACATGTACCTCACCCACACGCTGATCCTGGCGGCCATCCCGGCGGTGTCGGCGTTCATCGGTACCACGCAGGTGGGATGGGTCATCGGCAATCGTCCACCGGTCATGCTCACCCAGGAGAGCGCGCTGTGGATGACCATCATGTCCTACCTGGCCATGTTGGGCGGCGTGGCGGTGATGGGTGCGTTCATTCACTGGATGGCCCGCACCTATGACGCCAGCCCGAGCCTGGCCCGGTGTGTCGCGTTTGCCACCTACACCGCAACCCCGTTGTTCATTGGCGGCCTGGCGGCGCTCTATCCACACATGTGGCTGGGGATGATCGTCGGCACTGCGGCGATCTGCTACACGGTCTACCTATTGTACGTGGGCCTGCCGACGTTCATGAACATTCCCCAGGACGAAGGCTTCCTGTTTTCCAGCTCGGTGCTTGCCGTCGGCCTCGTGGTGCTGGTGGCGATCATGGCGTTCACGGTGATTGTCTGGGGGCTGGGCGTTGGTCCGGTCTATACCAATTGAAGGATTGAGGCTCTCCAACAAAAAACGATCTGCCACCACAGGCCGCCGCAAGGCGGCCTTCCTCTGTATCTGGATCTGCCGGGACGACCATTGGGCACCTGGGCGATTCGCAACGGCCAGCGCTTGCGGCATACTCGCCTTTCTGGAGACCCGTAAAGCATGCTCGAGCAACTCAATACCCGCGTCGAAGAGTGTTACCAACAAGCCGAATCCTTTTTCAAACGTCCTTTCAAACGCCCGGTGGTCAGCCTCAAGTTGCGCGGCCAGAAAGCCGGCGTCGCGCATTTGCATGAAAACCTGCTGCGCTTCAACCCGCAGCTGTACCAGGAAAACGCCGAAGACTTCCTCAAGCAGACGGTGGCCCACGAGGTGGCGCACCTGATTGCCCATCAGTTGTTTGGCGACCGTATCCAGGCCCATGGCGAGGAATGGCAACTGATCATGCGTGGAGTCTACGAACTGCCACCCAACCGTTGCCACACCTACGAGATCAAACGCCGCACCGCGACCCGCTACATTTATAAATGCCCGTGCGACGGCAGCGATTTCCCGTTCACGGCCCAGCGCCATCGCCTGGTGCGTCAGGGGCGGCGGTATTTATGCCGCAGTTGTCGCAATACCTTGGTGTTCAGTGGGGAGACGCGGGTCGAATAGTGCTTTTTGTAGTGTTTGGACTGGCCTCATCGCGAGCAAGCTCGCTCCCACACTGGATCCGTGAACGACATTAATCCCCTGTGGGAGCGAGCTTGCTCGCGATAGGGCCCTGACGGTCGCTACACAACCACCCTGTCACTGCGCAATTGATTGATCCGCTCCGCACTGAACCCCAACGCCCCCAATACCTGGTCCGTATGCTCCCCCAGCCTCGCGCCGATATGCCGCGGCTCGGGCAGCCCTTCGGAAAACTTCAACGGACAGGCGATCTGCGGCTGTCGCGAGCCATCACCACGGGGTACTTGGGTGACCAGGTCCCGAGCTTTCAACTGAGGATGCTCAAGCGCCTCGTCCAGCCCCAGCACCGGCTCGACGCAGGCATCGACCTTGGCGAACATCGCCTGGAGCTCAGTGAAATCGTATTTTTCGAATTCGCTCTGCAGCTCCCGTTTCAGCAGGTGTTGTTGCCCAGGCTCGGACGACAATCCCTGCGCTGCCAGCTCCGGTCGCCCCAACACTTCGCACAATGCCTGCAGGAAAGCCGGTTCCAGGCTCCCCACCGACATCCACCGGCCATCGCGGGTGCGGTAGTAGTCATAAAAACTGCCGCCGTTCAGCACGTGATTTTCCCGCGCCGGCTCCACGCCACAAGCCAGGTAACCGGCGCCGGCCAAGGCATTCAGGCTGAAAACGCAATCGGTCATGCTCACGTCCAAGTGCTGGCCCTGCCCGCTCTGCTGACGGGCGATCACCGCCGCCAACAGCCCGATCACCCCATGCAGCGAACCGCCAGCGATGTCTGCCGCCTGGATCCCCAGCGGCAACGGGCCGCTGTCGGCACGGCCGGTATGGCTGGCCAAACCCGCCAGGGCCAGGTAGTTGATGTCATGGCCGGCGCGGTCCTTGTAGGGCCCCGTCTGGCCGTAGCCGGTAATCGACACGTAGATCAGCCGGGGATTGATCGCCTTCAGCGCTTCATAGCCCAGCCCCAACCGTTCCATCACGCCGGGGCGGAATTGCTCCAACAGGATGTCATGGTCGGCCAATAGCCGTTTGATGATCTCCAGCGCCGCCGGCTGCTTGAGGTCCAGCGCCAGGCTGCGCTTGTTGCGATTGAGGTAGGCATGGCTGGCCGAGACGCCCTGGTCGTGGGGCGGCAGGATCCGCAGCAGGTCCGGACGGTCCGGCGATTCGATGCGCAGCACCTCGGCGCCCATGTCCGCCAGCAACAGCGAGGCGAACGGCCCTGGCAGCAGGGCCGAGAAATCCAGAACCTTGAGCGATGCCAGTGGCCCCTGCATGGAAGATCTCCGCTTTGAATGTGCATCCAAGACTAGGCAGGGGTTGGCGGTGGGGCAATTACCGAAGGGGTTGTCTGGGCTGACAATTATGCTCAGCACAACTTCATGGTGGCGAGGGAGCTTGCTCCCGCTGGGACGGTCCGACGCTTCGGGCGAAGCGACCCCAAACCAACCGCCGCGGTGTATCAGGTAGACAGCATTCAAGTGGTCGGGGGGCTGCTGCGCAGCCCAGCGGGAGCAAGCTCCCTCGCCACAAAAGCCTGTCTGCCGATAATTGCGTCCAACAAAAAACCCGCCGAAGCGGGTTTTTCGTCACAGGCCGAAGATCACTTCACAGGCACTGCGGTATCAGCCGCTGCAACCACGTCGTCTTCTTCACGGACATCGGAGATACCGCGACCACCGGAAGCCAGTTCGGTCTGCAATTGGTCTTCGTCCAGCTCTTTGACCCACTTGGCGACCACGATCGTGGCAACGGCGTTGCCCACCAGGTTGGTCAGCGCACGGGCTTCGGACATGAAGCGGTCGATGCCCAGGATCAGCGCCAGGCCGGCAACCGGCAAGGTGCCCACGGCCGACAGGGTGGCCGCCAGCACGATGAAGCCGCTACCGGTCACGCCAGCCGCACCTTTGGAGGACAGCAACAGCACCGCCAGCAAGGTGATCTGGTGAGTCAGGTCCATCGGGGTATCGGTGGCCTGGGCGATGAACACCGCGGCCATGGTCAGGTAGATCGAAGTACCGTCGAGGTTGAACGAGTAGCCAGTCGGGATGACCAGGCCAACCACGGACTTCTTGGCACCCAGGCGCTCCATCTTGATCAGCATGCGCGGCAGGGCCGATTCCGAGGAGGAAGTGCCCAGCACGATCAGCAGTTCTTCACGGATGTAACGGATCAGTTTGACGACGCTGAAACCGTGGGCGCGGCAGATGGCGCCCAGCACCACCAGCACGAACACCACGCAGGTGATGTAGAAGCAGATCATCAGCTGGCCCAGTTGCACCAGCGAACCGACACCGTAGGCGCCGATGGTGAAGGCCATGGCACCGAACGCACCGAGCGGCGCCAGCTTCATGATCATGTTGATGATGATGAACATCACGTGGGCGAAGCGATCGATGAAGTCCAGCACCGGCTTGCCGTAGGCACCCAGGCGATGCAGGGCAAAACCGAAGATCACCGAGAACATCAGCACTTGCAGGATGTCGCCGTTGGCGAACGCACCGACAATGGTGTTCGGGATCACGTTGAGGATGAAGGCAATGATGCTCTGGTCTTTACCGGCAGAAATGAAACCGGCGATCTTGCTGGTGTCCAGGGTCGACACGTCGATGTGCATGCCGTTGCCCGGTTGCACGACGTTGACCACGACCAGGCCGATCAGCAGAGCGATGGTGGAAACGATTTCGAAGTACAGCAGCGCGTAGCCGCCGGTCTTGCCGACCGATTTCATGTTCTGCATGCCAGCGATACCGCTGACGACGGTGCAGAAGATGATGGGGGCGATGACCATCTTGATCAACTTGATGAACCCGTCACCGAACGGCTTGAGGGCAACGCCGGTCTGCGGGTAGAAGTGACCGAGCAAAATGCCGATGGCAATGGCTACGATCACCTGGAAATACAGGGATTTGTACAGTGGCTGACGAGTCGTCATGGCAAACCTTCCTCAAGAGTCCCGTGGGGCAACATCCACCTGTTGTCCACGACACCTCAATTGCGAACCCTCCTGCACTGGAGGGATTTGTTTTGTCGGCTGCACGCGGCAGACCTGCACAGGGCATCGCAAGGTCCGTGCCATTTTGAGGAAATGCCCTACAACCCGCGTTGCAGAACGCTTTTGTTTATTTGTCGCCGGTTAAACAGGCGGCGAAGGATGGCGGATTTCCGCCAAGACGCCGTTTCTCACTCCTGGATTTGGCGGATATCCGCCTTGTCCAGCCCGGACGCCCTGCTACCATCGCCGGCTTAACGGACGGATTTGAGCCATGCGCCAACGCACGATTGCCAGCCACTTCGCCCGCGCAGCCCTGGGCGGCGCGCGCCGGCACGGGTTTGACTATCTCCCTCTGCTGCAACAATTGGGCATCAGCCCCGAGCTGCTCGACGAACCGCGAGCGCGAATCGCCCCGGAGCAGTTCGCCCGGCTGTTGCAGGCGCTATGGGCGGATCTGGAGGATGAATTCCTCGGATTTGGCCGGGCCGCGAGTAAACCCGGGACGTTTGCCATGATGTGTCACACGTTGATCCACTGTCGGACCCTGGGCAAAGCCCTGCAACGCGGCCTGCTCTTTTACAGCCTGTTTCCCGATGCGCCGAGCCTGACCCTGGAAACCGAAGGCGACCGGGTACGGTTGAACCTGGATGAGTCGACGCTGCGCGATCCCGATCATTTCCTGACAGAAAGCCTGCTGGTCATCTGGCATCGCCTCGGCAGTTGGCTGATCGGCCAGCGGATCGGTCTGGAGCAGGCGACCTTCAGCTATGCCAAGCCTGCCCACGGCGCGGAGTACGACCTGCTGTTCCCCTGCCCGCTGGTATTCGAGGCTCGACGGACCAGCCTGTTGTTTCACGGGCGCTACCTGGACATGCCGCTGCTCCAGGACGAGCGAACGCTCAAGCATTTTCTCGAACGCTCACCCGCCGACCTGCTCTCGCGCCCGGACGATGGCCACAGCCTGAGCAGCCAACTGCGCCGCCTGCTCAGCCGCGACACAGCGCGTTGGCCCGACCTGGACACCGTCGCCGCGCATCTGCACATCAGTTCCCAGACGCTGCGCCGGCATCTTCGCGAAGAAGGCACCAGCTTCCAGGAACTCAAGGATCAACTGCGGCGGGATATCGCCATCTACCATTTGGGCCGGGCGGATCTGTCGTTGCAGCAGATTGCCGAGCAGCTCGGGTTCTCGGAGCCGTCGGCGTTTCATCGGGCGTTCAAGAAGTGGACGGGGGTGACGCCGGGGGCGTATCGGGAGTTGGAAAACTGATGGGGGATATCCCACTTCTGTGGTGTGCTGCCCCGTGGCG
The DNA here is from genome assembly GCF_016756915.1 of Pseudomonas sp. HB05. Taxonomy (NCBI): domain Bacteria; kingdom Pseudomonadati; phylum Pseudomonadota; class Gammaproteobacteria; order Pseudomonadales; family Pseudomonadaceae; genus Pseudomonas; species Pseudomonas sp. HB05. The sequence continues at coordinate 11,071 of NZ_JAESPG010000044.1, read as the reverse complement.
AGGGGATTTATCCCCGCTGGGCTGCGAAGCGGCCCCCTGCATTCTGTCTGACACACCACGCCACCCATTTGGGGCTACTGCGTAGCCCAGCGGGGATAAATCCCCTCGCCACAGGGGCTCGCGACACACTGAAACGCCAATCAAACCACCGGAAAGTGAATCCGGAACGCCGCCCCGCCCAATTCCGAATCCCCCAAGGTCAACCGCGCGCCATAGCTCTCGATGATGTCCTTGACCACCGCCAGCCCGATCCCTTGCCCCGGATGCTGGCGATCCAACCGTTCGCCTCGCTGGAGAATCCGCGCACGCTGGTCCGGCGGTACGCCTGGGCCATCGTCCTCGACGCTCAACTCCGTACCGCCGAGGGTCTGGTGCACGCTGATCCGCACTTCACCCAGGCACAGCCGATAAGCGTTTTCCAGCAAATTGCCAAGCATCTCCAGCAGGGCGCCCTGTTCGATCGGCACCTGGCAGTGCTCCGGCAAATCGAAATGGACCTGGACACGCTTGTCGCGATAGACCTTGTCGAGGGTGTCGCACAGACTCTGCAGGACCGGGCGCAGACGCACCTGGTGGCGCACCAGCCCGCTTTTGCGCAGGCTGGCCCGTTGCAACTGGTAGCCGATCTGCTGGCTCATGCGTTCGATCTGGGTCTGCAGCACCCAAGCCTGCCCACGGTCCTGCGGGCGCCGGGCCATGTCTTCGCTGACGCCCTGCAACACGGCCAGCGGGGTTTTCAGGCTGTGGGCCAGGTCATCGAGGGAGTCGCGATAGCGGCTGCGCTGTTCACGCTCGCTGTGCAACAACCGGTTAAGCGAGCCCGTCAGGCGCAACAGCTCCCGAGGGTGTGCAGTGCTCAGGCTTTCCCGCGTACCCGCTTCGATTTCGTCCAATTCCTGGCTCAGGCGTCGCAAGGCGCGCAACCCCCAGGTCAGGCCGATCCACAACAGCGCCAGCAGCACCACCAAGGCCGCACCAAAACCAAGGTAGAGATTGTCCCGCAGCCCTTGCAAGGTCAGTTCGTAATCACGCACCGGCTGCAAGGTGACGATACTGAACGCCGCGCTCTGGCCGCCGAGCAGCTTGACCTCGACGTCATAGACAAAGAATTCCTGGCCGTTGTCCTCGCGGATACGCGCGAACTGGTTGCCTTGGCCGTCATACCGCGGCGTGTAGTTGATGTGTTCTTCCTGGGTCGCCTTCGAGCGCCAGACCAGGTTGCCGTCGCGATCATAGATGTAGCCCAGCAATCGGGCATCGGCGAGGTTGAAGCGTTCATCCGGCAATTGCGCCGGCATCTTCAATCGACCATTTTCCACCCGGGCGGCGGAAATCAGCGTGGTCACATCCGATGCCAGGCGTTGTTCGATGGACTCCTGCAGGGCCAGGCTGAACGCCCCCTGCATCGCCGGCAACAAGGCCAGCATGAACAGCGCCGCCAGGGTCATGGCGGCCAGCATCAACCGCAGTCGCAGCGAACGAATCACTGGCAGCGCTCGTTGAACAGATAACCCAGGCCCCGCACGGTGTCGATCGGCTTGAAGCCGGCCGGGGCTTCCAGTTTGCGGCGCAAGCGGCCCACCAATACCTCGATGACATTGGGATCGCGCTCGTCGTCATCCGGGTACAGTTGCTCCATCAAGCGGTCCTTGGCGACCACCTGCTGGTGGTGGCGCATCAGGTATTCAAGGATGCGATATTCATAAGCCGTCAATGCGAGTGGTTCTTCGCCGAGGGACGCCTGCTTGCGGTTGAGGTCCAGCAGCAATGGCCCGGCGACGATGGTCGACTGGGTGAAGCCACTGGAACGTCGCAGCAAGGCATTGAGCCGGGCCTCCAGCTCTTCGAACTGGAACGGCTTGACCACATAATCGTCCGCCCCGGCGGCAAGGCCTTCGACCTTGTCCTGCCAGTTGCCGCGGGCGGTGAGGATCAGGATCGGGAAAGTCTTGTCCTGTGAGCGCAGCCGGCGAATCAACTCCAGGCCGCTGATGCCTGGCAAGCCGAGGTCGATCACCGCCAGGTCATGATTGAACTCGCGGACCTGATACAGGGCCTCTTCGGCATTGGCCACGGCCTGCACCACATGGCCGCTGTCAGTGAGCCGGGTTTGCAGGTGATGACGCAACAGCGCTTCGTCTTCGACAACCAATAGTTTCATGGGCCTCTCCCAGGCGATTCAGAACAGCCATGTCAAACGCGGCGCCGGATCGTCTTGGGCCGACCCGGCTGCACGTTTCCATCTCCTGCCGCCTAGAACGTGTAGTTCGCCGACAGATAGGTCTGGGCGCTGCTGGTCAGGTCCAGCGAGCCAACCTTGGCGCCACCGTGCGGACTCATTTCGGTGCTGGCATTGCTGCGCAGGTAACGGTACCCCAGTTCCACCGAGGTGTTTTGTGAAATCTGTTGCAGGACGCCGCCTTGCAAGCCCACCGCGTAGCCGATGTCGGTGTCGCGGCTGAAGCCTGGCGAGTCCTGGGTCAATTTGGTCAGGCCCGCCGTGCCGCCGCCAAACAGTTTGGTGCTGCTGGTGACCGGATAGAACAAGTCATAGCTGCCCAGCAGGTTTTCCTGGCGCAGCTTGATGCCGTTGTGGCTGCCCGATACGTTGTCGTAGGTGGCGTAGTAGCGACCTTGATCATTCTGCCGACCCAGGCGCAGGCCGTAGGTGGTGGCCTTGGCGATCGCGCCGTCGGCGTTCGGATGGTTCAGGTTCTGGTCCAGGGCGTTGGATTTCTTGACCTTGTCGCTGGTCTGGCCGAGGGTCAGGCTGGCGAAGTTGTCATCGGCGTGGGCCATGGCGCTGGCGCCCAGTACAGTGAATGCCAGCAACAGTTTTTTCATAGCAGTCATGATCAGGTTCCTTGTGAAGCAATGGTTGTGTGAAGTCGCAGCCACGATAGCCATCGCTCCCTGAACACCCCTTGAATGTTCTCTGAACCTCGGCTGAATGAATCGGCTAGTCTGTGTGCACCACTTTTTAAGGAGATCGATCATGCGCAGGTTGCTTGCTGTTGTACTGCTGGCCTTGAGCGGCGCCAGCCACGCCGCCATCCAGACCCAGGAGATTCCCTACACCAGTGCCGACGGCACGAAGCTGATCGGCTATTACGCCTACGACGACGCGGTCAAGGGCCCGCGCCCGGGCGTGGTGGTGGTGCATGAATGGTGGGGACTGAACGATTATTCCAAGCGCCGCGCCCGTGACCTTGCCGGTCTTGGCTACAGCGCCCTGGCCATCGACATGTACGGCGATGGCAAGAACACCGAGCATCCCAAGGACGCCATGGCGTTCATGCAGGCAGCGCTCAAGGACAGCCAGGCGGCCAGCGCGCGCTTCCAGGCCGGGCTCGACCTCTTGAAGAAACAACCCCAGACCGATCCGGACAAACTCGCCGCCATCGGCTACTGCTTCGGTGGCAAGGTGGTGCTGGACGCAGCGCGCCAAGGCGTGCCACTGGCCGGCGTGGTGAGTTTCCACGGGGCCCTGGTCACCAACACGCCGGCCACTCCCGGCAGCGTCAAGGCCAAGATCCTGGTGGAGCACGGCGCGCTGGACAGCATGGTCACCGAGGACAACGTCACCGCGTTCAAGAGCGAGATGGACAAGGCCGGCGCCGACTATAAATTCGTCAGCCTCGACGGCGCCAAGCACGGCTTCAGCAACCCCGACGCCGACCGTTTGAGCCACGGCGAACACGGCGGGCCGGACATTGGCTACAACAAGGAAGCCGATCAGAAGTCCTGGGCGGACATGCAGAAGTTCTTCAAGAAGATTTTCTGACACATACTGCTCCTGTGGCGAGGGAGCTTGCTCCCGCTGGGACGGTCCGACGCTTCGGGCGAAGCGGCCCCAAGATTGTCGGCGACCGCTGCGCAGTCGAGCGGGAGCAAGCTCCCTCGCCACAAAAGCGATCCCGCTCAAACGTCTTCCCACTACCCAGCCTCAAGCCAACCCGGCAAAATGCCGGGCATGAACCCACTCCCCGCCCTGCCCGCCTGCTGCTCGCCTCTGGATGAACATTGGCTGCTGCCCGACGCCTTGCCCGATACGGTGCTGCTCAGCACTCGCTTCGATCCACTGCTGCTCGTCGCGGCTGATTTCCCCAACAGCGCCATCGAAAAGCCGGACAGCATCCAGCGCTCGGTGGCCAAGCGCCAGGCGGAATTCCTCGCCGGGCGGATCTGCGCCCGGGCGGCCTTGCATCGGCTTGATGGGATCGCCTGTATTCCTCCCATCGGCGAAGACCGCGCCCCCGTCTGGCCAGCCCATATCAGCGGTTCGATCACCCACAGCACCGGCCGGGCAGCGGCCATCGTCGCGCAGAAACAGCGTTGGCAAGGCCTGGGCATGGACCTGGAAAACCTGCTCGACCCGGAGCGCGCCGAGCGCCTGGCCGGGGAAATCCTCACGCCCGCCGAACTGCTGCGCATGACAACCACTTCGCGAGAGGACCGGGCGCTACTGGTGACGTTGACCTTCTCGATCAAGGAAAGCCTGTTCAAGGCGCTGTATCCAATCGTCGGGAAGCGTTTCTATTTCGAACATGCCGAGGTGCTGGAATGGTCCCATGGTGGGCAAGTGCGCCTGCGGCTGCTGACCGACCTGTCGCCCGAATGGCGTCATGGCAGTGAGTTGCAAGGGCAGTTTGGGGTGAAGGATGGGCAGTTGTTGAGCCTGGTGGGGATCGAGGCCTGAGATTTGTATTGCCTGGAGTGCCGCCTTCGCGGGCAAGCCCGCTCCCACAGGTGGTATGCATTTTCAAAATGTGGGAGCGGGCTTGCTCGCGAAAGCGGAATATCATTCAGCGCTTATCTCAAGACCGATCCTGATGCCTCGGCCAGCTCAAGCTGAAACACGCCCCGCCCAGGCTTTTGCTCTTGCCGATCAAGGCGCGCCCGTCATGCCAGTGAATGATCCGCCGCACGATCGACAGCCCCAATCCATGGCCACCCGAGGCACGCGCGCGGCTGTCGTCCAGGCGCAGGAACGGCTTGAAGACTCGCTCCCAGGCCGCCTCTGGCACGCCCGGTCCGTCATCCTCGACATCGATCCGGCAGCGCAACTGGCCCACCTGGTAACTCACCGTCACCCGGGATCTGGCGTGGCGCATCGCGTTGCCCACCAGGTTCTGCAGGGCGCGATGCAGGAATCTCGGCTCGGCCTCGACCCAGGCGCCATCGCAATCGGCTGCGGACAGGCAAAGGCCACGCTCCACGGTAACCCCGGCCCGCAGAGGGCCCAATTCTTCGATGACTTGACTGACCAACGCGTCCAGGTCCAATCGCTGGAAATTCAACGCCGGTGAGCCCTGCTCCAGACGCGCATACGTCAGCATTTCATCCACCAGCCGGTCGAGGTCTTCGATGTCGTGGTCCATGCCGGCCAGGTATTTGTCCCGGGCCTGGGGCGTGCTGGCGCTTCCGAGCATTTCCAGGCCGAACCGCAGGCGCGCCACTGGCGTGCGCAATTCGTGGGACACCGCACGCACCAGCTCCCGCTGGATCGCCAGCAATTGCTGCAGATGCTCGGCCATGCCATTGAACGCCGAGGCCAGCCGCCCCACCGAGTCGGCCCCGCGTGCCGGCACGCGGGTTTCCAGGCTGCCCTGGGCGATCTGTGTGGCGGCTGACTCCAGGCCGCGCAAACGTCGTTCCAACTGGCGCACCAGCAGATAGACGATCAAGCCGATCAGGCTCAACCCCAACGCCGCGATCAACACCAGCCATTCGGGCGGGTAAGGATTCATCTGGTACAGCGGGCCGATTTCCAGGACCCACGGCGTGCCGACCATCCCGGCGAACACACGGATCGAGTCGCCGCCCTTGCCCAGTGCCATCACCGTATCGCCCTCCGAGACCCGACGACGCTGGTCTTCGTCCATGTCTGCCTGGTCGACGGTCATCAGGCGCAAGTCGAAACCGAAGCCCTTTTCCTGTTTGAGTTGTGCAAGCCGCTCGGGCTGCTCGGCCACGGGGTAGCGCACCAGCTCGTCGGCCAACAAGTAGATCGTCGCCCGGGCCAACTGCTCGCTGATCTGGCGAACTTCGCCTACCAACGCCAACTGCTCGCCATCGCTGACCAGCCGATAGACCTTCGCCGCATGGGGGCCGATCTGTTCCACCAGGACCTGCCCACGCAAGACGCGGGTGCGCTGGCCCAGGTCGAGCTCCGCCTGGCTGAGCACCTGCAGTTCCAGCGGGATGCCCAGCAGGCGCGCCCACACTGCCAGGGCCCGACGACGCTCGGTGTCATTCATCGGCCGCAAATTATCGGCCATCAAGGAAAACGTACCGTGGGCCAGGCGCTCGCGGTATTGCTCGCCGCGCGTCTGGTTGAGCAGGTGCAGCGCCAGTACGCCAAGCACCGCCACCAACACCAGTGCCGCGCACATGCCGCCATAGATGCGCAGGAAGATTGAGTTCACGGAGCGGTGTCTACGCAAGCTTCAGGGACGAATAAGTAGCCTTTGCTGCGGATGGTCTTGATCAAACGCGGATGGTCGGGGTCGTCGCCGATCTTGGGACGGATGCGCGAGATGCGCACGTCAATGGAGCGGTCCTGGCCGTCGTAGCCGATACCGCGCAGGGCAGTGAAGATCTCCTCGCGGGACAGGATGCGCCCGGCATTGGAGACCAGCAGCCAGAGCAAATCGAACTCGGCGCTGGTCAGTTCGATGCCATTGCCCTGCAGCCAGGCTTCGCGCAAGGCGTCGTCCACCACCAACGGACCGAACTCCAGGCGCCTCTGCTTCGGTGGCACGGCAGGTTCCGGTTCGCTGCGCCGCAGCAGGGCCTGGATGCGCGCCAGCAGCAAGCGCGGGCGCACGGGCTTGCAGACATAATCGTCGGCGCCCAGGTCCAAGCCCTGGATCTGGTCGCTGTCGTCGGTACGCGCCGTCAGCATCAGGATCGGTCCGTCGTAGCGCTCGCGCACCCTGCGGCAGATGCTCAGGCCGTCCTCGCCGGGCAGCATCAGGTCGAGAATGACCAGGTCCGGCTGCTCGTCGATGATCCGCTGCGCCGCCACCGCGCCGTTGCCTTCGATGGCGACGCGCAGGCCGTTGCTTTCCAGGTATTCGCGGGTCAGCTCGGCGAGACGCTGGTCATCCTCGACGATCAAAATCTGCCAGGCTTCTTGTTCCACGGGGGGCCTCGTCTTGCTGTGAATATAAAAGAAGGATCAGCACTATCCCGTGGCGAGGGAGCTTGCTCCCGCTCGGTTGCGCAGCGGCCGCAAAAATCATGGGGGCGCTACGCACCCCAGCGGGAGCAAGCTCCCTCGCCACAAAGGTGCCCGCTTGGAAATCTGCATCCTCCCATCTTTTTGTCATCTAAAAGGAGGATAAACACGCCCATGCACCGGCCGATTGTATAAACGCCACCTTCGCAGAAAACAAGCGGACAAATGCGTTCGGTCGGGTTGGATTTGTGTGGTAACGTCCGCGCCCGCAAAAAACCTCGGGCTGTTTTCGAGTCGTCAAAAACATCGAAAAAAGGCTCGCTCCAGCTAGGTCGCGGCCTACAGAGCAGTTCCACGTTTCGCACACAAATTACGCACAGGCTTATCCACAGGTAGCACGTTGATTCACGCCTGAAAACGCATTATCTTGTAGCCCGCCGCGTAAAAAACCCTACATGTAGGGTTTCAGGCCAAAAACCCAACACAAGTCGGATAGAGAATTCAAGCGCTTTTCTTGCCTCTGTCCTTCTGCAACACCGCAGTTTCCAAGTCCAGACCGCCCCTGCGGATGGCAACCGTTTCGAACGGTCGAAAACGACCGAAACGGTACGGGTGTTGCAGTCCTTCGCTGCCACCTTGGCAAACCCGGTTTCGAGCCCAGGCCCGTTACCCAAGAACTTCGGATGGAGGCGGTGCCCGTGGCCCGCTTCCTACTGTCCCGAAGTTGTTATACCCGGCGCCAGTCGGTTGTAGTGCTTCAGGACGGAACGGTGGGCACCGTGATGGTGCCCAAATAAACATAGAGAACGTGGAGACACCCATGCACACCGACACAACTCGCGAGAACCCGCAGGGCACCGCGCCGCTGGCCGCCGATTCGAGCCCGGATCTGTCCGCCACCGCGCCGGGCCAACTGCGTGTGATCAAGCGTAACGGCACTGTCGTTCCCTACACCGATGACAAGATCACCGTCGCCATCACCAAAGCGTTCCTCGCAGTTGAGGGCGGCACCGCTGCCGCTTCGTCGCGAATCCACGACACCGTGGCCCGCCTGACCGAGCAGGTCACCGCGACCTTCAAGCGTCGCATGCCGTCGGGCGGCACCATCCACATCGAAGAAATCCAGGACCAGGTCGAACTGGCCCTGATGCGTGCCGGCGAGCAGAAAGTCGCTCGCGACTACGTGATCTACCGTGACTCCCGCGCCAAGGAGCGTGCCACCCGCACGCCGGCCGACGCACCGGTCCAGGCCCACCCTTCGATCCGCATCGCACGCGCCGACGGCAGCCTCGCGCCGCTGGACATGGGCCGCCTGAACACCATCGTCACCGAGGCCTGCGAAGGCCTGGAAGAAGTCGATGGCGACCTGATCCAGCGCGAAACCCTGAAGAACCTCTATGACGGCGTCGCCCTCAAGGACGTCAACACAGCCCTGGTGATGACTGCACGGACCCTGGTGGAACGCGAGCCGAACTACTCGTTCGTGACCGCGCGCCTGCTGATGGACACCCTGCGCGCCGAAGGCCTGAGCTTCCTGGAAGTCGCCGAGAGCGCGACCCACCACGAAATGGCCGACCTGTACGCCAAGGCCCTGCCGGCCTACGTCGCCAAGGGTATCGAATACGAATTGCTGAACCCTGTCCTGGCCGAATTCGACCTGGAAAAACTCGGCAAGGCGATCAACCACGAGCGCGACCAGCAGTTCACCTACCTGGGCCTGCAGACCCTGTACGACCGTTACTTCATCCACAAGGATGGCGTGCGCTTCGAACTGCCGCAGGTCTTCTTCATGCGCGTGGCCATGGGCCTGGCGATCGAAGAGAAGCAGCGTGAAGACCGTGCGATCGAGTTCTACAACCTGTTGTCGTCCTTCGACTACATGGCCTCGACGCCGACCCTGTTCAACGCCGGCACCCTGCGTCCACAGCTGTCGAGCTGCTACCTGACCACCGTGCCGGACGATTTGTCGGGCATCTACGGCGCGATCCACGACAACGCCATGCTGTCGAAATTCGCCGGCGGCCTGGGCAACGACTGGACCCCGGTTCGCGCATTGGGCTCGTACATCAAGGGCACCAACGGCAAATCCCAGGGCGTCGTGCCGTTCCTCAAAGTGGTCAACGACACCGCCGTTGCGGTCAACCAGGGCGGCAAGCGCAAGGGCGCGGTCTGTGCCTACCTGGAAACCTGGCACATGGACATCGAAGAGTTCATCGAGCTGCGCAAGAACACCGGTGATGACCGTCGTCGTACCCATGACATGAACACCGCCAACTGGATCCCCGACCTGTTCATGAAGCGCGTCTTCGATGACGGCAAGTGGACCCTGTTCTCGCCGTCCGAAGTGCCGGACCTGCACGACCTGACCGGCAAGGCCTTCGAAGAGCGCTACGAGTACTACGAAGCCCTGACCGAGTACAACAAGATCAAGCTGTTCAAAGTCGTCCAGGCCAAGGACCTGTGGCGCAAGATGCTGTCGATGCTGTTCGAGACCGGCCACCCATGGCTGACCTTCAAGGACCCGTGCAACCTGCGCAGCCCGCAGCAGCACGTGGGCGTGGTCCACAGCTCGAACCTGTGCACCGAGATCACCCTGAACACCAACAAGGATGAGATCGCGGTCTGCAACCTGGGCTCGATCAACCTGCCGAACCACATCGTCGACGGCAAGCTGGACACCGCCAAGCTGCAACGCACCGTCAACACCGCCGTGCGCATGCTCGACAACGTGATCGACATCAACTACTACTCGGTGCCGCAAGCGAAGAACTCGAACTTCAAGCACCGTCCGGTCGGCCTCGGCATCATGGGCTTCCAGGACGCGCTGTACCTGCAGCACATCCCGTACGGTTCGGACGCCGCAGTCGAGTTCGCCGACAAGTCCATGGAAGCGGTCAGCTACTACGCGATCCAGGCGTCCTGCGACCTGGCCGACGAGCGTGGCGCCTACGAGACGTTCCAGGGTTCGCTGTGGTCCAAGGGCGTCCTGCCGCTGGACTCGCAACAGATCCTGATCGCCCAGCGTGGCGAGAAGTACATCGACGTCGACCTGAAGGAAACCCTGGACTGGGCACCGGTTCGTGCCCGTGTGCAGAAAGGCATCCGCAACTCGAACATCATGGCCATCGCACCGACCGCCACCATCGCCAACATTACCGGCGTGTCGCAGTCGATCGAACCGACCTACCAGAACCTGTACGTGAAATCGAACCTGTCGGGCGAATTCACCGTGATCAACCCGTACCTGGTCCGCGACCTCAAGGCCCGCGGCCTGTGGGACTCGGTCATGATCAACGACCTGAAGTACTACGACGGTTCGGTGCAGCAGATCGAGCGCATCCCGCAAGAACTCAAGGAGCTCTATGCGACCGCGTTCGAAGTGGACACCAAGTGGATCGTCGACGCTGCCAGCCGTCGCCAGAAGTGGATCGACCAGGCTCAGTCGCTGAACCTGTACATCGCCGGCGCCTCGGGCAAGAAGCTGGACGTGACCTACCGCATGGCTTGGTACCGTGGCCTGAAAACCACTTACTACCTCCGCGCCCTGGCCGCCACCAGCACCGAGAAGTCGACCATCAACACCGGCAAGCTGAACGCGGTTTCCAGCGGCGGCAACCACGGTGACGATTCGGTCCTGGCTGCTCCAGCCGGCCCGGCACCCGTGCCAAAGGCTTGCGCGATCGACGAGCCGGATTGCGAAGCTTGCCAATAAGCTGAGCGGGCGGGCGCGTAAAGGCGCCCGCTGAAAGAAGCCCCCGATAGGCCATTGGTTTATCGGGGGCTTTCTTTTGCCTGGAGGAAAGTCGGCGCCTGTGCCGGCCCCATCGCGAGCAAGCTCGCTCCCACAAGGATTTGTGAACGCCGAAAATCCAGTGTGGGAGCGAGCTT
>NZ_JAESPG010000043.1:0-53104 GCF_016756915.1 Pseudomonas sp. HB05 | reverse complement strand
CGGGCTTGCTCGCGAAGGCGGAGTGTCAGGCAGCCTATTAGCCAACTGATCCACCGCCTTCGCGAGCAAGCCCGCTCCCACATTGGATTTGTGGTGTTCATGAACCATGTGCCCTACACCCAACCCCTGTTGGGGGTGAGATATCAGGCAGAGGTTGCGCCAACCCCCACCGTCGTGCGCAACCGCCCTTCCAACCGACGCTTGAGCCCGCGGGATTCAATCAGCAGCTTCGAACCTTTGCTGGCATTCGCCCGGCCCCATTCTTCGAGCAATTCCAGGCACGAGTGATCGATGTAGCTCAGGTTATTGAGCGGCACATGCACCGTCGCGCCTTCCGGGATGGAGCCCAGCACCTGGGTCAACGCCGGCACCTTGAGGAACGTGGCCGCACCTACCAGCCGCAGTTCCATCTCGCCTTCCTGCGGCAAGTCGATCAGGCTGATCTTCAGGCGCGAGGCTTTCCAGGCCAGTTTCACCAAGGTCAGGCCGAAGCCGATCAGCACGCCGGTCAACAGGTCGGTGAAGATGATCGCCAATGCCGTCGCTGCGTACGTAAACATCGGCATCCGCCCATAACGGCCCAGGCTGCGGAATGCCTTGAGGTCCACCAGTTTGAAACCGGTATAGACCAGCACACCGGCCAGGCTCGCCACCGGAATGCTTTGCAGCACGCTGGACAGCAACAGCACGAACAGCAACAACCACAGGCCATGGAAAATCGTCGACATCCGTGTGGTCGCACCGGCCTGGACGTTGGCCGAACTGCGCACGATCACCCCGGTCATCGGCAGCGCGCCGAGCAAGCCGCAGAGCATGTTGCCGATGCCTTGGGCCGACAATTCCCGGTCGAAGTCCGCCCGTTCACCGCTGTGCATGCGATCCACGGCGGCCGCCGACAGCAGGGTCTCGGCGCTGGCGATGAAGGCCACCGCGAACGCAGCGATGAGCAACGTCGGATCGGCCAGGTTCAGCAAATCCGCCGGGCGCAGCCAGTCGATGGCTTCGGCCATGTTTTCCGGAACATCCACGCGCTTGACCTGCAAGGCCAGCAACAGGCTGACAAGCGTTGCCAGGCCAACGCCGAGCAGCGCGCCGGGGATGAAGCGCAGCGTATGAGGGCGAAATTTTTCCCACAACCACATCACCGCGATCGTCGACAAACCGAGCAAGCCGGCCTGCCAGCCAAAGGACGGCAAAGCCTGGGCGACTGCCGCAGGGAACGCCGCCAGGTTATCCAGGCCCGAAGGCTTGGGTGCCGCATCGAGCATCACATGGACCTGGGACAAGATGATCAGCACACCGATACCGGCCAGCATCCCGTACACCACGGCGGGCGCGGTGACCCGGAACCAGCAACCGAGGCGAAAGCGCCCCGCCAGCAATTGCAACAGGCCGGCCAGCAACAGGATCGGCCCGAGCATTGCCACGCCGTGCTGGCGCACGAGTTCGAAAACCAACACCGCCAACCCGGCGGCCGGACCGCTGACCTGCAGCTTGGAGCCGGCCAGGAAACCCACCACCAGGCCGCCGATGATCCCGGTGATCAGGCCTTTGGCCGGTGGCAGGCCCGACGCAATGGCAATGCCCATGCACAAGGGCAGCGCCACGAGGAACACCACCACCGAAGCCAGGAGCTCCCGTGGCAGAACAGCTTTTAATTGAGCAGCACGCATGGCGACTCTCCCGAAGTTTCTTCAGGCATGGCGAGGCCCTACCGCTCAAATGGCGGCAAGGCTTGAACCATACAAGGATGATTAGGAGTGGTTAGAAGCGCGCTTTGGGCGTCGCCACCGGTATCGGATGGCTGCCATCGAGCGGCAGGAAACAGCCCTGGTCCGCGTCAAAGGCTTTGATCTCGCTGGTCTCGATGTTGTACACCCAGCCATGGATGAACAACTGGCCGCTGGCCATGCGCGAAGCCACCGACGGGTGCGTTCGCAGGTGATGTAACTGCGCGATCACGTTTTCTTCGGTGAGGATGGGCATGGTCTGCTTTTCATCACCGCACGGGCAGTTGTCATGGACCATGGTCTTGGCGACTTCGGCGTGGCGCAGCCAGGCCTTGACCGTCGGCATTTTTTCCAGGGTATCGGGGTTGAGCACGGCACGCATGGCGCCGCAATCGGAATGGCCGCAGACGATGATGTGCTGCACGCCGAGGGCCAGCACGGCGTATTCGATGGCGGTGGAAACGCCGCCATTCATCTGGCCGTAAGGCGGAACGACGTTGCCGACGTTACGGGTCACGAACAGGTCGCCAGGGGAGCTATGGGTGATCAACTCGGGCACGATGCGCGAATCGGCGCAGGTGATGAACATCGCCCGGGGTTTCTGGGCGGTGGCGAGTTTCTTGAAGAGTTCTTCCTGCTGGGGAAAGATCTCGTGATGGAAATGCAAAAAGCCGTCAACAATGTGCTGCAGCGCTGCATCGGCGGTTTCCGCCTCGGGTTGGGCTGAAGCCGACGCAGCCAACGGCTGTTTATCCTTGTCACTCATGATTCATCCTCTTTGAGACGCCAGTGGCTGGTTAAAAAACATCCAGGCCGAAGTGCTCGACCCGTCAGTCACTCGATGAACAAGGTAGCGGCCGAAACTTAACTCAAACTGAAATCGAAGGCTCTAGGACGCGTCCTACGAGGCGTAAACAAAGCGCCATGGACGTTTGCGCCTCGCAATGTTCAAGCTCCAATTTAAAGCGAACTGTATTTAAATCAACGACATCTGCCGCCCCGGCGGACAGAAGGCTTCGCAATCGAGATCGTAACCGTCGCGTCGTTCCATCCCCAGACGTTTAATCGCCTTGGCGAAGCGCTGGGCCAGCAAGTCCGCAAAAGGGCCTTCGCCGCGCATTCGCACGCCAAACCGGCTGTCATAAAGTTCGCCGCCGCGGCTCTGGCGCACCAGGCTCAACACATGGGCGGCGCGCTGCGGGTAGTGCGCCTGCAACCATTCTTCGAACAGCGGCGCCACTTCCAGGGGCAGGCGCAGCATGACATAGGCGGCATTCTGCGCCCCGGCGGCATGGGCTTCGGCCAGCAGGCTTTCGATTTCGCTGTCGTTGATCATCGGGATCATCGGCGCGCACAGCACGCCCACCTTGATGCCTGCCTCGCGCATCACTTTTATGGCCCGCAACCGCGCCTTGGGCGCCGCCGCGCGGGGTTCGAGAATGCGCTTGAGCTCATCGTCCAGCGTGGTCAGGCTGATCATCACGTGCACCAGGCGTTGTTGCGCCAATTCGGCCAGCAGGTCCAGGTCGCGCAGGATCAGCGAGCCCTTGGTAACGATCGTGACGGGGTGTCGATAGCGCAGCAGCACCTCCAGGATCCGGCGGGTGATGCGCTGCTCGCGCTCGATAGGTTGATAAGGATCGGTGTTGGAACCCAGCGCGATCGGCGCGCATTGATAGCCGCGCCGGGACAACTGTTCTTCCAGCACATCGGCGGCATTGGTCTTGGCGATCAACTTGGTTTCGAAATCCAGCCCCGGCGACATGTCCCAATAGGCATGGCTGGGCCGCGCATAACAATAGATGCAACCGTGTTCGCAGCCTCGGTAGGGGTTGATCGAGCGGTCGAACGGAATGTCTGTGGAGGTGTTGCGGGTGATGATGGTCTTGGCCGTTTCGATGCGCACTTCGGTGCCCTGGGTCGGCGGGACTTCCTGGTACCAGCCGTCGTCCTCGGCCACCGAGCGGCTCGGGGCGAAGCGGTTGTGCGGGTTGGTCGCGGTGCCGCGCCCGCGCGGTGGAAGGGTGGCGGACATGGGGATACTCCGATAGCTGTATGTGCATACAGTATTCGCTGGTTGCGGTTCAGGCCAGTGCCATTGGGCGGGTCACGGAACAAAGCCGACATTCACGCAATGCTGTTCACTTAAGGCAATCGACAAACCCGTGGCGAGGGAGCTTGCTCCCGCTGGGCCGCGAAGCGGCCCCAAAACCTGCCAGTTGCGGCGTATCAGACACACCGCCCCCGCCGGTTTACGACTGCTTCGCAGCCGAGCGGGAGCAAGCTCCCTCGCCACAGGGTCATCATTTTTCTTAAGTGAACGGCATTACGACATTCACGACGCTTTGACGTCCTGCTCACGGAGTTTTAACCGGGGCGAACCGAAACTGATCGTCACCACATTCCCTGGTTATCGGTCGCCTCCTGATGCTCAAGCTCTGTTTTCATTCGCTGTTCAGCCTGGCCTTGCTCGTGATACTTGCCGACTCGGCGGCCCAGGCGGGCGAGGTTGCCGAGACAAGGCCCGCCGAATGGGCCCAGCCGGTGGAAAAGCACTACAACCTTTATCGGATGTCGCCCACGCTATACCGCAGTTCGCTGCCGGATGGCGGCGTCTTGCCGTTGTTGACGAAACTCGATATCGGCACGGTCATCACCTTCCTGCCGGAGTCGGATAAGCGCTGGCTGTCCACGCCCGCCATCCAGCAAGTGAAGTTGCCCTACCGCACCAATCACGTCGATGACAGCGATATTCTCAGGGCCTTGCGTGCCATCCAGGCGGCCGAGGCCACGGGCCCGGTGCTGATGCACTGCAAGCACGGCTCGGACCGCACCGGCCTGGTGGCCGCCATGTACCGGGTGGTGGTGCAAGGCTGGAGCAAAGAAGACGCCCTGGACGAAATGACCGAAGGTGGCTTCGGCGACAGCCATCACTTCAAGGACGGCGTGCGCTACATGATGCAGGCCGATGTCGACAAACTCCGCGTGGCGTTGGCGAACGGCGATTGCAGCACCAGCGTCTTTGCGTTGTGCTCGTTGAAAAGCTGGGTCAACTCAACGACCACCGCGCATCACCTCGACCCTCAAGTGCTGGCGCCCGCTCGGTAGTCGGTCGCCTGCATGAACGCGGCGATGGATTCGGACAACGGCCGTGAGTCCCCCGCCGCGTATATGGCTTCGCGCAGCGCCCGGCCTGTATGCCTGTCGAACAACCCATTGCGCTCGAATCGCTCGAATACACGCCCGGCCAGGGTTTGCGACCAGAGGTAAGTATAGAGACCGGCGCCATAACCTGTGACGAGGTAATCCAGCCCGTTGGGCCAACGTTCCTCGGGGGAAACGGGCAGATGCCCGACTTGCGCATTGACCTCATCGAATACTTGCTGGGCTGTGCGCCCGTCGCCATGGCTGCGGTGCAGCTCCATGTCGAATAACGCGTCGCGCAGCAACCGGGCAGCTTCCCAACTGGTTTGTCTGTTGAGATAGACCAACAACTGATCGGCGACGTCTTCCGGCAGGGGAGCGCCGGTCTCGTGATGCCTGGCTATACGGAGCAGGCATTGTCTGGAGAAGCACCAGCGCTCCAGCAGTTCGCCGGCAAACTCGGCAGCGTCCCGGGAAAGCTCGGAGATACCCGAGATGTCGCGATAGTCCGCCCGACTCAACACATGCTGCAAGCAATGGCCGAACTCATGGAACAGGGTCCGCAGGTGCTGATGATCCAGTAACGTCGGCCTCGAACCGGAACCGCGTGGCAACCAGGCATGCAACGCCGCGACGGGGTAGCGCGGCCTGCCCTCTGCGGTGATGCGCCGGTTCCGCAGAGTGGAGGTATGGGGGTAACCGTTGAGCCTGCCGCCTTCAAACGGATCGAAATAAATATAACCAAGGGTTTCGTCCCGCTCGCGAACTTCGAATAGACGCACCTGTGCGTGCCAGGCAGGTAGGTCCTGGCGCTCGATGAAGTCAATGCCGAATAGGTCGCGCGCGATCAGCAACATACGCGAAAAGGTGGATTCGAGTTCAAACCAGGCGCTAGCCGTTTGTTCTGAGACGCCGGTCGTTTGGCGGCGAAGTTTTTCCGCCAGGTACTGATAATCCCAGGGCCGGAGTTCGCCGAAGCCTTCCTGCGCCGCGAAGGCCTTCAGTTGCTCAGCGTCCTGCTTGAAGACGCTTTGTTGTTGCCCCAGCTTCTCCATCAGGAACGCGGTGACCTGCTCTGGCGACTGCGCTTGCTCCGGCTCGATGGCCAGTTCGGCGTAATTCGAATAACCCAGCAGGATGGCGAGTTGATGACGGTCACTGAGCAACTGCCGCAGCACCTCGTCATTGTCGAATATGCCTGCATTGGGCCCTCGATCCGACGCCCGAGCGCTATAGGCGACATAGACCTGTTCGCGCAGGAGCCGGTTGTCGGCATAGCGAGTCACAATGCGAAACGATTCGTCTGTAAGCTTCAACAACCACCCCGCACGGCCTGCCTCACGTGCCTGGTCGGCCGTTTGCTGTATGAAGTACGCCGGCAAGCCCGACAAGCGGGCCTCATCGTCGAACGTTTGGCTCCAGGCTTTGTTGGCTTCTTCCAAGTGCTCCAAAAACAGCATTTCGGCGCCACGGATACGCAGCTTCAGGTCCCTCAACGCTTCTTGGGAGGCGGATGCCGTTGAGTTCTGGCGAAACCGGCGGAGGATCTTGCCCAGCGTCCTTTTTCTCGCCGGTGAGAAATGCGCGGCAATCTGGCTATCAGCCAAGCGTTGATAAAGCTGGAACAGCTCGGGGTCCTGCCTCAGCGAGCGGCGATAGTCATTCAGTCGCTCACGGCAATCGACTGAGACCTGCTTCCAAGCGTTTCCAGCCCTGGCGCAAACCAAGCGCTCCAACACGTAGCCGAAACCCTTCAGCCGCGCATGGATTTCATCCATGGCCAGCACCAGGTCGTCCCAGGTAGGAAAGGGCGTCTGAGTCTTGATGGTTTCGGCGACTTTGGCGCGGCTTTCGACAAGGATCTGGTCGAGGGCCGGGGCGAAGTGTTCGGCTTGAATGTCTGAAAATGGCGGCAGGTCGTAGGCCTGCAGCAGTGGGTTATCAGGGTGGCGCATAGATGGAGACTTCCTGTCAGTGGACGTGTCACGACAGTCTGGGCAGGAAGGCGAATGGCGCTGCGGTACATATTTATCGCTTCCGGGCCGGGCGGCCCGGAAGGTGATGCCGAAGATGTCAGTCGGTTTTTTTCTTCAACTTGGGGTTAGGGAAAAATTGCACCGCCTGGACTTTCGCGTCCGGCGCCTTGAGCGCCGAGGTGTTGACCCGGGTGCCCAACTCCTTGGGCACCGACAGGCCTTGCTCGTTGAGCGTGTCGGAATAACCGCAGGCCACGCATTCGCGGTGCGGCACGCCGTCTTCGTTCCACATCATCAACTTGTCCGGCTCACTGCACGCCGGGCAGACCGCCCCGGCGATGAAGCGTCGTTTGGTAATCACAGGCCCCTCGCTCATGCTGCCGCGTCCTCGCTCAGGCCGCTATGGCGCAAGAGTGCGTCAATCGACGGCTCGCGGCCACGGAAGTCGACGAACAGCACCATCGGTTCCTGGGAACCTCCGCGAGCCAGGATCGCCTCACGGAAGGCGCGACCGGTGTCGGCGTTGAGCACACCGTCCTCTTCGAACTTGGAGAATGCATCGGCGGAGAGCACTTCCGCCCACTTATAGCTGTAGTAACCCGCTGCGTAGCCGCCTGCAAAGATGTGCGCAAAGCTGTTGGGGAAGCGGTTGTAGGCCGGCGGACGCATCACCGACACCTCGTCGCGCACGCCTTCGAGCACTTCCAATACGCTGCGGCCGTCGCCGTGGGTGGCGTGCAGCTCGAAGTCGAACAGCGAGAACTCCAGCTGGCGAACCATCATCAGGCCGGACTGGAAATTCTTCGCCGCGAGCATTTTTTCCAGCAGGTCCTGGGGCAGCGGCTCGCCGGTTTCGTAGTGACCGGAAATCAGCGCCAGGCCTTCAGGCTCCCAGCACCAGTTCTCCATGAACTGGCTCGGCAGCTCCACGGCATCCCAAGCCACGCCGTTGATGCCGGATACGCCGGCATGCTCGACGCGGGTCAGCAGGTGATGCAGGCCATGGCCGAATTCGTGGAACAGCGTGGTGACTTCGTCATGGGTCAGCAGCGCTGGCTTGCCGCTGTCGGCTGGAGTGAAGTTGCACACCAGGTTGGCAACCGGGCTTTGCAGTTCGCCGTCGAAGGTGCGACGACGATCACGGGCGCCGTCCATCCAGGCGCCGCCACGCTTGTTGGCGCGGGCATAGAGGTCGAAGAAGAAGCGGCCGACGTGCTGGCCGTTTTCCTTGATCTCGAACAGGCGCACGTCCGGGTGCCAGCTGTCGAAACCTTTCAGTTCAGCGATCTCGATGCCGTACAGACGTTGCACGATGGTGAACAGGCCGCCCAGCACCTTATCGATCGGGAAGTACGCGCGCAGGGCTTCCTGGGCGACGCTGTAACGTTGCTGGCGGAGTTTTTCGCCATAGAAACCGCTGTCCCAGCTTTGCAGGTCGGGGCAGCCTTGTTCGGCGGCGAACGCCTTAAGCTGTTCCAGGTCCTGGGCGGCAAACGGTTTGCTGCGCTTGGCCAGGTCACGCAGGAAACTGAGCACTTGGTCGCTGGATTCGGCCATCTTGGTCGCCAGGCTCAACTCGGCGAAATTGGCGAAGCCCAGCAGGTGAGCCAGCTCCTGGCGCAGGTCGAGGATCTGCTCCATCACCGGGCCGTTGTCGTTCTGGCCAGCGTTCGGGCCCTGGTCCGAGGCGCGGGTGCAGTAGGCCGCGTAGACTTCTTCGCGCAGGGCGCGGTCTTCGGCGTAGGTCATCACCGCGTAGTAGCTCGGGAATTCCAGGTTGATCAGCCAGCCATCCAGCCCTTTGGCCTGGGCGGCGGCAGCCATTTGCGCCTTGGCCGAGTCGGTCAGGCCGGCGAGGGCGGCCTCGTCGGTGACGTGCTTGGTCCAGGCCTGGGTCGCATCGAGCAATTGGTTGGAAAAGCGGCTGCCCAGCTCGGACAACTTGCTTTGCACCTCGGCGTAGCGCTTCTGCTGCTCGGGCGGCAGGTCGATGCCCGACAGGCGGAAATCGCGCAGGGAGTGTTCGAGAATGGTTTTCTGCGCCACATCGAAACCGGCCGCCTCGGGGCTGTTCGCCAGGGCTTCGAAGGCCTGGAACAGCTCGCGGTTCTGGCCCAGTTCGGTGGAATAGGCACTCAGCGCCGGCAGGCACGCCTCATAGGCTTCGCGCAGTTCCGGGCTGTTGCGCACGGCGTTCAAGTGACTGACCGGGCTCCAGGCCGCACCGAGGCGATCGTTGAGCTCGTCCATCGCCAGCACCAGGCCGGCCCAGGTAGGCTGCTTGACTTGAGTCTTGAGGATTTCGGCGATGGCGGCACGGTTGTCAGCCAGGATCTGCTCGATGGCCGGTTGCACGTGCTCGGCACGGATCGCCGAGAATGGCGGCAGGTCGTAGGGCTGCAAAAGAGGGTTGTTCACGCTCACGGTTGACACCTTCGCTGGAAGAAACATGGGCTCATCTTAATTACAATCGACCTTCACCGCAGCTAGCAGCGCCTATCACCCGATAAGAGAGAGCCTATCGTGACCCTTCGCACGTACCAGAACCACAGCCCGCAGCTTGCCCGTGGGGCTTTTGTCGACAGCACCGCGGTGGTGATCGGCGACGTCGAAATCGGCGAAGACAGCTCCGTCTGGCCGCTGACGGTCATTCGTGGCGACATGCACCGCATCCGCATCGGCGCGCGCACCAGCATCCAGGACGGCTGCGTGCTGCACATCACCCACGCCGGCCCGTTCAACCCCGACGGCTTCCCGCTTTTGATTGGCGATGACGTGACCGTCGCCCACAAAGTCATGCTCCACGGTTGCGCCGTCGGCAGCCGGATCCTGATCGGCATGGGCAGCGTCGTCATGGACGGCGCGGTGGTCGAAGACGACGTCATCATCGGCGCCGGCAGCCTCGTGCCGCCGGGCAAGCGCCTGGAGAGCGGCTTTCTCTACGTCGGCAGCCCGGTGAAACAGGTCCGCCCGCTGACCGACAAGGAACGCGCGTTCTTCACCTACAGCGCGGCGAACTACGTGAAGCTCAAGGATTTGCACTTGGCCGAAGGCTACGATCAACCTTGATGGGTTCGTCACTGTTCTGACTTGTTTGATTCATCGTGGCGAGGGAGCAAGCTCCCTCGCCACGTGATGCCACTGCCAGGAACTGCAATGCACTACCAAACCGTACTCTTCGACCTCGACGGCACCCTCACCGACCCACGGGAAGGCATCACCCGTTCGATCCAGTTCGCCCTCAGCAAACTGGGCATCGACGAACCCGACCTCACCCGCCTAGAACACTTCATCGGCCCGCCGCTGTTGCAAGCCTTCATGCAGTTCTATGACTTCGACGAAGCGAAAGCCTGGGAAGCGGTGAACTTCTATCGCGAACGCTTCAAAGTCACCGGCCTCTACGAAAACCGCGTATTCGACGGCGTCATGCCCCTGCTGGAAACCCTCGGCGGCCAAGGCCGGCAGCTCTACATCGCCACCTCCAAACCGTGGGTCTTCGCCCGGGAAATCGCCCGCCACTTCGACTTCGCCCGGCACTTCAAAGTGATCTACGGCAGCGAACTGGACGGCACCCGCACCAACAAAGTCGAGCTCATCGCCCACCTCCTGGCCGAAGAAAGCCTCGACCCGGCCAACACCCTGATGATCGGCGACCGCAAGCACGACCTGATCGGCGCCCGCGAAAACGGCCTCGACGCGGCGGCGGTGGGGTATGGGTTCGGCAGTTTCGAAGAACTGAACGCAGAAAACCCGGCGCACCACTTCCAGACACTGGAAGAGCTGCACCGGGCATTCCTGCGAAGCTAAAAAACTAAAGCCAAGCGAAAAGTGGCGAGGGGATTTAGCGAAACGTCGCACCGCCCCGCTGGGCTGCGCAGCAGCCCTAAAACAGTGGACTCAATTTTGCTGGTACACCGAGTTGCCTGGTTTGGGGCCGCTTCGCAGCCCAGCGGGGATAAATCCCCTCGCCACAGTGGCTTGCGGTGTAGCGGCTATCGGGGGTCGACGTTATCCAACGCTCGGTTAGCCAACAGCGATCCCAGCTCGATCAACTGCTGGATCCCAAGCAGCACGTGGCGGTTGGAGCCTTCCATATCGAAAGCCAGTTCACTGACCATCGCATCGGCTGACGCCAGGGTCTCGCTGAGGTTGGCCAGTAGGCATTCGTTGTCGAGGTCTTTTACAACGGTGAATAACTGGCCGGGCTTGATGGTTTCTTTTGGTTTTGCTGGTTTGGGCTTTAGATAAAAGTCCAATGCACGGGTAGCGGCTTCTTCGAGTTTTTTGGCGTTGAGGCCGTCCAGGTAAGGAGAGTTGGGATCTGCTTCTGGAGGGTTTGGCGTTATTTTGAACATAGCTGGAATCCTTGAGTTAGGCCGCGACCCAGTCCCTACTAAAAGAAGGGTGGCGGCTGTGCGCAGGTTAGTAGACCGGGGATTCCAGCATTGCCGGCGCGCCGAAGCGCCCTGCGCACAGTCACCATCAAGGACAGGAATTGATATACCTGCCTGAGTTGAGGACTCGTGCATCTTGCCGGAAAACCTCGGGCTACTAAACCCGACCACTGATGGGCAGTGGCAGGCAAACGATAGAGCCCGGGGGCAAGGCGCACAAGCCGGCGGATTCTGGCGTAGTTGTAGGTAACGGCGCAAGGATACGTAGCCCGACGGAGTCATAGCGCTCAGCAATTAAACAGTGTCGAAAAACGCTTAAATAATTTTACCCATAACGTGGCTTGCCTTTGTTTTTAAACAATAGTAGCGGGCCGCTTCTTGGGAGAACTTAATAGCCCTCGTTGTTAATGGCATCCGTATTTACGGAAAAATCCTACATTTTTATCGTTCAAAACTGGGCATTCTTCGCGCCGATCAAA
Organism: Pseudomonas sp. HB05; assembly: GCF_016756915.1. Taxonomy (NCBI): domain Bacteria; kingdom Pseudomonadati; phylum Pseudomonadota; class Gammaproteobacteria; order Pseudomonadales; family Pseudomonadaceae; genus Pseudomonas; species Pseudomonas sp. HB05. Next base: position 41,381 of record NZ_JAESPG010000043.1, on the reverse strand, counting down.
AGGCCGTCAGCGGCGAATACATCTCGCCCCTATGCTGCCATTTAATGTGCTGAAACTTCCTACAGGTTGCGCTGAAATTCATATCGCTGCCTGTCCATAAACTCTTCAAGCCGTCGCGCCTGAATAGTTATTAAAGGCTGTAAATGTCTTATCCCGAAAAACTGTCCGCGCATTACCTGGCACTTGCCAGCGCCCCCATTCCCAACGGGAATTTTTCGGGTGTGGACGTCCGTTTTTCGGATGAGTTCGAAGCCTTGGAGCGTGAGCTCGGCAAGGCCCAGTCGATGCATGGCAGCGGTCAAGTCGACTGGCTGAAGATCCAGGAACACAGTGAAGCCCTGCTGCGCACCCAGTCGAAAGATTTGCGTGTGGCGATCTGGCTTACATGGGCGCTGTATCAGCGAGAATCTTTCCAGGGACTGCTCGCCGGCCTCGGTCTCCTGCGTTACCTCTGTGACAACCATTGGCTGGTGCTTCACCCGGCCAAGGTCAAAACCCGCGCCGCCAGCTTCCATTGGCTGGTGACCCGCCTGGAAGGGGCGTTGAGCGATGACGTTGCGATAAAGAACCAGCTGGCCCTGTTCGAACGTTTGGCGGAGCAGCTCGAAGCCCTCGATGCCACCTGCGTCGCTCACTTCGGCGATGACGCGCCTCTATTGCTGCCGCTGTGCCGGCGTCTCAAAAACCTGATTATGCGTGCCACCGACGTCCCGCCGCCCGGCGCTGTCGGGGCCATGGTCGCCCACGTCAAGCAAGCCGCCACCCAGTTGCTGGCCTCTGGCGCCCCGATTGAACATGAAAAGGACGCCCAGAAGGCGCTGCGGACCCTTCAGGAAAGTGCGCGTCCATTGTGCGCCTGGTGGCTCAGGCAAAAGGCGACCGACGCTCGCGCGCTGCGCCTCAACCGTACGCTGCTCTGGCTGGGCATCGACGCCGTGCCCGAGCATGACGCCGAGCAGATCACTCCATTGCGCAGGCTGCCTGCGGACAAGCTCAAGGCGTATCAGGAAAGTCTCCAGCGGGGCCATTACGCCGATCTGCTGGTGGACATCGAGGCCAGCCTGGCGAAGGCGCCTTTCTGGTTCGACGGTCAAAGGCTCGCATGGGAATGCCTCCAAGGGCTGGGGGCCGACTCGGCCATGCGTGAGGTGGAGATTCATTTCGCCTTGTTCATCCAGCGTCTGCCGAGCGTCCTCGAGCTGCGCTGGCATGACGGCGAGCCGTTCGCGGATGCATCTACCCGGGCGTGGATCGCCGCCCAAGTCTTGCCTCGCCTGGACACATCGAGCGTTGCGCCCCGCGCGGAGGCCATCGACTCCTCGGCGCCTTGGGAGCGAGCTCTGGAAGAAGCCCAGCTCATCGTGGGCTCGGACGGCCTCAAGGCTGCCGTCCAGTTTTTCAAGCAGGAAATGCACACCATCGACGGCGAGCGCGCGCGTTTCCTTTGGCGGTTCGCGATGGCTCGCTTGTGCTTTTCGGCCAAGAAATACGAGCTCGCCAAAGTCCAGCTCGAGGCGCTTGACCAGACGCTGCAAGACACGACTTTGCATGCGTGGGAGCCCGATCTCGCATTGCAGGTATTGCACCTGTTGCATCGCTGCTGCGAGTTGTTGCCCCAGAACCACCTCGTGCGCGAGCGCAAGGATGAAACCTACCGCAGGTTGTGTCACCTCGACCTGGAGCGGGTCATTGAACAGGCCTGCGGGTCCCCATTGTAAGGAAGGAAAATCATGGCCAAAGAAGGCTCTGTCGCGCCAAAGGAACGTATCAATGTCACCTTCAAGCCCGCTACAGGCGGTGCTCAGGAAGAGATTGAGCTGCCGCTCAAGTTGATGGCGATTGGTGACTACATCCATCGCAAGGACGAACGCAAGGTCGAAGACCGCAAGCCAATCAGCATCGACAAAATGACCTTCGATGAAGTGTTGGCCAAGCAGGAATTGAGTCTGGTCCTGAGTGTGCCAAACCGCCTCCTGGAAGAGAGCGACACCGAGGAGCTGGCCGTGCAACTGCGCTTGAGCACGATGAAGGATTTCAATCCGGCGAGCCTGGTGGAGCAAGTCCCCGAGCTCAAGAAGTTGATGGAACTGCGTGAAGCGCTGGTCGCGCTCAAGGGGCCTCTGGGCAACGCACCGGCGTTTCGCAAAGCCATCGAAAGCGTACTCGCCGATACCCAGTCCCGCGATCGCATATTGGATGAGCTGGGCCTGACTCTCTCAGCCCCGAGCGTTTGATCTCTAGCCAAGGAAAGCCGACACATGAATCCCAATGCAGCGCTGCAGCACAGCCAGGAAAATGGCGAGCACAGTATTCTTGAAAGCATCATCGCCCAAACGCGCCTGACGCCAGAGGACGATGCCTACGACATTGCCAAGCGCGGCGTGTCGGCGTTCATCGAAGAGCTTCTCAAGCCCCAGAACAGCGGTGAGCCGGTCAAGAAGGCCATGGTCGATCGCATGATCGCCCAGATCGACGCCAAGCTCAGTCGCCAGGTCGACGAGATCCTCCACCATGCCGACTTCCAGGCATTGGAGTCGGCGTGGCGTGGTTTGCAGTTGTTGGTGGACCGCACCGACTTTCGCGAGAACATCAAGATCGAGATGCTCAATGTCTCCAAGAGCGACTTGCTGGATGATTTCGAGGACTCGCCGGAGATCATGCAGTCGGGCCTGTACAAGCATATCTACACCGCTGAATACGGTCAGTTCGGTGGGCAACCGGTTGGCGCGATCGTCGCCAACTACTTTTTTTCGCCAAGCTCACCCGATGTGAAGCTGATGCAGTACGTGTCCAGCGTCGCCTGCATGTCCCACGCGCCGTTCGTTGCTGCGGCCGGCCCCGAATTCTTTGGCTTGGAAAGCTTCACCGGACTGCCGGACCTCAAGGACTTGAGGGATCATTTCGAAGGCCCGCAATTCGCCAAGTGGCAGAGCTTCCGTCAATCCGAAGACGCTCGCTACATCGGCCTGACCGTGCCGCGCTTCTTGTTGCGCAATCCCTATGACCCGCAGGAAAACCCGGTCAGGTCGTTCGTCTACAGGGAAACGGTCGCCAACAGCCATGAGCATTATTTGTGGGGCAACACGGCGTTCGCATTCGGCACAAGGCTCACCGACAGCTTTGCCAGGTTTCGCTGGTGCCCGAACATCGTCGGTCCGCAAAGCGGTGGCGCGGTTGACGATCTGCCGTTGCACCATTTTGAAAGCATGGGCGAAATCGAAACCAAGATCCCCACGGAAGTGCTGGTTTCCGACCGCCGCGAATACGAGCTGGCCGAAGAAGGCTTTATCTCGCTGACCATGCGCAAAGGCAGTGATAACGCCGCATTCTTTTCCGCCAGTTCCGTGCAAAAGCCGAAGTTCTTTGGCGCCAGTGCCGAAGGCAAGGCCGCCGAGTTGAACTACAAACTCGGCACACAGTTGCCATACATGATGATCGTCAATCGCCTGGCCCATTACCTGAAGGTGCTCCAGCGCGAGCAACTCGGCTCGTGGAAAGAACGCACCGACCTCGAACTCGAGCTGAACAAGTGGATCCGCCAGTACGTTGCAGACCAGGAAAACCCGAGCGCTGAAGTCCGTGGTCGCAGGCCGTTGCGTGCTGCCCAGGTGTTGGTCACCGATGTGGAAGGTGAGCCGGGCTGGTATCGCGTGAGCTTGAACGTGCGCCCGCACTTCAAGTACATGGGGGCCGATTTCACCCTGTCGCTGGTTGGCAAGCTGGACAAAGCGTGAGCGGGACCTGACCGATGACTGGATATGGCAGCCTCTTCGAACGCTTGAATGGCGATTGCGACGCTCGCGCAGGCATGAGCCGCGAGGCTTGTGCCGTGGCGTCGGTGGCTGCCCATTTGTCGAAGATGCTCAGCACTCGTGCGGGGAGTGTGCAGGTTGCGCCCGACTACGGATTGCCCGATCTCAACGACATGCGCCTGAGCTTGCACGATGTCCGTCACCAGGCCTGTCGCGCCATCCAGGCCTGCATCGAGGCCTACGAGCCACGCCTGAGCCATGTCTATGTCACGACGGTGTCGACTCACGCTGACCCGCTTCGCCTGTCCTTGCGCATCGATGCGTTGCTGGACATGGAAGGGCTCAAGGGGCCGGTGAGCTTTTCCGCAGGTCTGGACGGCAGCGGCCAACTCACGGTCAACCAAGGATAGGTCATGTCGTTCAACCATTATTTCCAGAGTGAGCTGACTGCGCTTCGCCAGTCGGGCCGGCGTTTCGCCGAGCGCAACCCGGCCTTGGCACCTTACCTCGGCCAGGCCGGGCGGGACCCCGATGTGGAGCGACTGTTGGAGGGGGTAGCGTTCCTGACCGGTCGTCTTCGCCAGAAGCTCGATGATCAACTGCCGGAGTTGAGTCATTCACTGATGCAACTGCTATGGCCGAACTATATGCGGCCGTTGCCGGCGTTCAGCATTTTGCAGTTCGATCCGCTGCAATGGTCGGGGCCTGCATTGCGCGTGGAGCGTGACACGCCGGTCGAGAGCAAGCCGATCCAAGGGGTACGTTGTCGTTTTCGCACGTGTTACCCGACCGAGGTGTCGGCACTTGATCTGACAAGGGTCATTCACTCGGTAAAAGGCAACGGTTCGGTGCTGGGCCTGCGCCTGCAGATGCATTGCGAGGGCAATCTGGGTGAGTTGCAGTTGGGCAGCCTGCGCCTGCACCTGGCCGGTGAGCGTTACATCAGCCAGACTCTTTATCTCAATCTGTTACGCAATCTTGAACATTTCGATGTGGTCCTTCTGGACGGCGACGGCCAGCCCGTCAGCGCCACGGACGGAGTGCCTGTGACATTCAGGATCCCCGCCACTCGGGTTCAGCCCGTGGGGTTTGCTGAAGAGCACGCACTGGTCCCGTATCCCCTGAATACCTTTCGCGGCTATCGCTACCTGCAAGAGTATTTCGCTTTCCAGGAGAAATTCCTGTTTGTCGACATCGACGGCTTGGACGTCATCAACGGGTTGCCGCAAGCGCTGCTGGAACAGGCGCGCGGGTTGGACCTTCGCTTCGATATTGGCAATACCGGTACCCAGCGGATACGGCCAACGCTGGATAACGTGAAGCTTTACTGCACGCCTGTCGTCAACTTGTTCAAGCACGATGCCCAGCCGATTCGCCTGGACGGCAAGCAGGAGGATTACCTGCTGTTGCCGGCCCAATATGCCCCCGAGCACTGCGGTGTGTTTTCGGTTGAAAGCGTCACCGGGTGGAGCCCGGGCGGGCTGGGGTACCAAGCCTACGTGCCGTTCGAATCATTCGAGCATGACGCCAGTTTCGATGTGCCCGGCAACCGCGCCTATTACAGCATTCGCCACCGCCCGTCGCTCCTTCATGGTGGTCTTGATACGTGCTTGAGTTTTGATGTGCGGCACAAACCGGGCCACGAAACCCTTTCGATCGAGCTGATGTGTACCAACCAGAACCTGCCCCGCCAGCTCAAGCCAGGCGACATCAACCAGCCGGGCGAAAAAAGCCCTGAGTCGCTCGGCTTCCGCAATATCGGCCCGGTCACCCAGAGCTTCGCGCCTCCCCTGGAGCGCGATTTCCTGTGGAAGCTCATCAGCAACATGTCGCTCAACTACCTGTCGCTGGCGGACGTCAACGCGCTGAAGGTGATACTCGAAACCTACGATTTCCCCCGCTACTACGACGAGCATTCGGAGAAAGTCAGCAGGCGCCTGCTGGATGGCCTCAAGTCGATCAAGCATCAGCCTGTCGATCGGCTTCATCGCGGTCTGCCGGTCAGGGGTTTGTGCACAGAGCTGACGATCGACCCACAGGGATACATCGGCGAGGGCGACGTGTTTGTCTTTGCATCGGTTCTCAATGAGTTTTTCGCGCTTTATGCCAGCCTGAATTCGTATCACGAGTTGCGGGTAAACAGCACACAGGGAGAGGTGTACCGATGGACACCCCGCATGGGCCAGCAGCCGCTTCTATGAGCGCGCTGACACGAGGCATACGCGAATATTCATTGTTTCAGGCGGTGTTGCTGGTGATTGATCGGCTGCGCGAAGCCCATCCTCACCTGGATGACGAGGCACTGTATGAGCACTTGGAATTCCAGGCCAACCCGAGCCTGGGCTTCCCGGCCAGCGATATCGAATACGTCGAATTCTTTGAAGAGCATGGGCAACTGCGGGCGCGCCTGTGCCTGAATCTGATTGGCCTGGTGGGCGCAGGTTCGCCTTTGCCGGCGTTCTATGGTGAGCAGGTGTCGGGAGAGGGCGATGACAAACCGACTCGTCCGTTTCTCGACGTGTTCAATGATCGCCTCCAGCGCCTGATGTTGCCTATCTGGCGCAAGTACCGTTATCGGGCGAGTTTTCGCAATGGCGCCGAGGACCGGTTTTCCGAGCAGTTATTCGCCCTCGTCGGCCTCAGGGGCGAGGCCATTCGCAGGGATACCCAACTGAACTGGAAGCGCTTGCTGCCTTACCTGGGGCTGCTGAGCCTTCGTGCCCATTCGGCGGCCTTGATCGAAGCCGTGCTGCGTTACTACTTCAAGCACCCCGAATTGCACCTGGAGCAGTGCATCGAGCGGCGAGTGGACATCCTCGACGAGCAGCGCAACCGCTTGGGAAGGGCCAACAGCCTGCTTAGCGAAGAGCTGGTGCTGGGCGAGCGGATTCGTGATCGCAGCGGCAAATTCCGCATTCATGTCCTGGAACTGGATTGGCAACGCTTCCATGAGTTCCTGCCGATCGGTGTCGCTTACCAGCCGTTGTGCGCGTTGGTGCGATTCACCCTGCGCGACCCCCTTGAATACGACATCCGCCTGGTCTTGCGGCGGGACGAAATACGCGAATTGCGCATCGGCGAACGGAACACCTGCCGATTGGGATGGGCCAGTTGGCTGGGGCACGAGCGAGCCGCTGGCGTAGTGATCCTCAGCAGTAGAATTCATCAGGAACCAACGAAATGATCAACGTAGACCTTCAGCAACTCATTCAGGCGCTGGACGCGGATACCCGCCGCGACCTGGAGCGCTCGGCCGAGCGATGCGTGGATCGGGGCGCAGGCAAGGTCCTGGTGGAAGATCTGTTGCAGAGTTTGCTGGAGCGCGGACAAGGGCTTCTCGGGCGCGCCTTGCAGGATGCCGGGATAAGCGCGAGCGAGCTGGACGCAACCTTGCAACCACGTGCGGAACACGGCGCTTCGCGTAACCCGGTCTTCGCGCCGGAGTTGATCCAATGGCTTCAGGATGCGCTGCTATTGGCCAATCTCGAACTGGGCCAGAGCAACGTCACTGAAGCTGCGTTGATCCTGGCGTTGTTGCGCAACCCAGGTCGGCATGCCGGTACTCATTACCAATCGTTGCTCGCTCGGTTGAACATCGACCGGCTGAAGGCGTTCGCCTTGTCACGGCAGGCTCAACAGGCGACTGGACACGCCATTGCTCAAGGCGATTCGCTTCTGCAGCGCTTCACTCACAACCTGACGCAGCAGGCCCGTGACGGCAAGCTGGATCCCGTGCTTTGCCGTGACGGCGAAATCCGCCAGATGATCGATATCCTGTCTCGCCGACGTAAAAACAATCCGATCGTCGTCGGTGAGGCAGGCGTGGGCAAGACCGCCATTGTCGAAGGGCTGGCCCTGCGCATTGCCGCCGGGGCAGTACCGTCAGGGCTTGAGGGTGTAGAGGTCTTGTCGCTGGACATGGGCCTGCTGCAGGCCGGAGCCAGCATGAAAGGCGAATTTGAGCGGCGGCTCAATGGGGTAATCGAGGGCGTAAAGACATCGCCCAGCCCCATCATTCTGTTCATCGACGAAGCTCATACATTAATCGGCTCGGGTGGAAATGCTGGTGGTTCCGATGCGGCCAACCTGCTCAAGCCGGCCCTGGCCCGAGGCGAGCTGCGCACCATCGCGGCGACGACCTGGAGCGAATACAAAAAATATTTCGAGAAGGATCCAGCCCTTGCCCGTCGTTTCCAACCGGTGCAGTTGCACGAGCCGACCATCAGCGAGGCGGTGACCATCCTGCGGGGGCTGGCCGGGGTCTACGAGGCGAGCCACGGTATCTATCTGCGCGATGATGCGGTGGTCGCGGCGGCGCAGTTGTCAGCACGCTACCTGGCGGGGCGTCAGTTGCCGGACAAGGCGGTCGATGTGCTGGATACCGCGTGCGCCCGTGTGCGCATCAGCCTTGCTGCCGCGCCGCAACGCCTTGAGCGCCTGCGTGGCGAATTAGCCGAAGGTGAGCGCCAGCGGCAGGCGTTGTGTCGCGATGCAGAGGCCGGCTTGTCAATCGATGCCCAGGCATTGGAAGCGCTGCGGGTACGACTGAAGGCCATCGAAGAGGAATGCCAATGCCTGGAAGTCCAATGGACAGAGCAGAGCGTTCTGGCCGAACGTTTGTTATCGCTGCGCCGGCAACTGGCTGGGCTGCGGGAAAATCGGGCGGACAAGGGCCTGGAGATCGAAACGCTGGAAGCGGCGTTGCATGAAACCCACAACGCCTTGGTGGATGCACAGGCCGAAGAACGCCTGGTCAGTTTTGAGGTGTGCCCGCGCTTGGTGGCGGAAGTGATCAATGCGTGGACGGGTGTCCCGCTGTCGCAGCTGGCCTGCGAGCACAACGTGAAAATCGCCCGTTTCGCGGCAGATCTACGCAGCCGAATCAGGGGGCAGGAACCGGCGGTGCAGACGCTTGATCGAGCGATGCGCGCAGCCGCCTCAGGCTTGAACAAACCCGACGCCCCAGCGGGTGTGTTTTTGCTGGTAGGGCCGAGTGGGGTTGGCAAGACCGAAACGGCATTGGCCTTGGCCGAGCTGCTGTACGGCGGCGACCGATTCATCACGACACTCAACATGGCCGAGTTTCAGGAAAAACACACGGTTTCGAGGCTCATCGGCGCGCCTCCAGGTTATGTCGGATTTGGCGAAGGCGGAATGCTCACCGAGGCTGTTCGACAGAAGCCTTACTCGGTGGTGTTGCTCGATGAGGTCGAAAAAGCCGATCCGGACGTGCTGAATCTGTTCTATCAGATATTCGACAAAGGCCTGGCCAACGATGGCGAAGGGCGGGAGATCGACTTTCGCAATACGCTGATTCTGATGACGTCGAACCTGGGCAGTGAGCGTATCAGCGCGTTGTGCCAAAACGGGGCAGCGCCGAGTGCCGAACAACTCGAAGAAGCGATTCGGCCGCTGCTCAGCAGGCATTTCAAACCGGCGTTACTGGCCCGTATGCGTGTGGTGCCATATTTCCCCGTCAGCGGCTCGGTGCTGCGCGAGCTGGTGGAAATAAAGCTGGGTCGTCTGGGCGAGCGGCTGCAGCGTCGCCAGTTGGGCTTCAGTTATTGCACGCAGCTTGTTGATTACCTTGTCCAGCGCTGCACCCACAGCGACAGCGGTGCGCGGCTCATCGATCAATTGCTCGAACTGCATCTGATGCCCGGGTTGTCCGACGGCTTGCTCGCGGCCATGGCCATCGGCGAACAACCGCGGCAGGTTCACGCCACGCTCGATGAACAAGCCCGCGTAACGTGTGAGTTCAAGTGATGGGGGCACTGCTTACTCATGTGCCTGAACCGCTGGCTTACGCCGAAGCGCTGCTGGGGCAGTTTTCCAGCCTCTTGCAATCGGCGGACGATGCGACCTTGCTCGGCGATTTCATCAGGGGGACGGCGCGGCTCAGTGGCTGTGAGCTGGCGCAGCTATTTCTGGTGGATGCCGCGCACTGTCGCCTGGAACTGAGTACCGAATGCCTGGAAGACCGATTGCAGTTTCGTGACCCGGCCGGCTTGCCTGTCGATTACGACGGTGAGCAACTGTTGCAATTCGTCCTGCGCCAGAATCGCAGGGTATGCCTTGGTGCGTTGAGCGACAGCCTGCACGATACGCGTTTCCTGCCGGCCCGCGCTGCGCCGTGGCAGTCGCTGCTCTGTGTGCCGCTAGCCACCGGGGACGGGATCAAGGGGGTATTGGTTTGCGCCAGCAGCCAGCAGATCGAACTGCAGGGATTCGCTGATTCCCTGGGTTATCTGGGGGCGTTCGCGCTGAAGCAGATCCAGCTGTTGCAACGCCAACGGCGTCCTGCCGCTGAAGGTCGGCCTGTGGCGATCAACCTGCCGAGCGCCAACGGTTTCGGCCTCATCGGCAAGAGCGCGGCGATGCGCCAGAGCTGTCAACTGATCAGCAAAGTCGTGAACAGCCCGTACACGGTCCTGTTGTATGGCGAGACGGGTACCGGCAAGGAAGTCGTGGCCCGGGCGATCCACGATTGCGGGCCGCGTCGCACGCAGGCGTTCATCGTCCAGAACTGCGCGGCGCTTCCCGAACAACTGCTGGAAAGCGAGTTGTTCGGTTATCGCAAGGGCGCGTTTACCGGCGCCGATCGTGACCGCATCGGCTTATTCGACGCGGCTGACAAGGGCACATTATTGCTCGATGAAATTGGCGACATGCCCTTGTCCCTCCAGGCCAAGCTGTTGCGCGTTTTGCAGGAGGGCGAGATTCGTCCGTTGGGGTCGAACCTCACCCACAAGATCGACGTGCGCATCATCGCCGCCACCCATCGCGACCTGAAACGGTTGATGAGCGAAGGCAAGTTCCGCGAGGACCTGTATTACCGCCTTGCCCAGTTTCCCATCCAATTGCCGCCGCTGCGTCAGCGTGGCCCCGACATCATCGAACTGGCTCGGCACTTCGCCGACAAGGCTTGTGCGCTTCTGCAGCGCGATCTTGTGCATTGGTCCGACGCTGCGCTGGCCCACCTGGCTGCCTATGACTTCCCCGGAAACGTACGCGAGCTCAAAGGCATCGTCGAAAGGGCGGTGCTGTTGTGCGAGGGCGACGAATTACGCGTAGAGCACTTTGCCCTGCACATTAAACACCGACCCGATGAAGGTCGCGTAAGCCTGCGCGAACGGATGGAACACATCGAGCGCAGCCTGATGATTGATTGCCTGCGCAAAAATTCCGGTAACCAGACGCTGACGGCTCGCGAGCTCGGCTTGCCGCTGCGCACGCTGTTGTATCGAATGAGTCGGCTGAACATTCGCCGCAAGGACGCCGAAGTCTGACGCCGGGCTTCTAATCCCATTCACTTATTTCAGGACACTTTGGATGACCGCTCACCCTTGGCAAATCTTCCTGCTGGCCGTTGTCGTGTTGTTCGGCCTCGGTGGTTGCAACGCAAACTACAAATTCAATGACAGCACTTATCGCCCATTGGGTGATCCGCAAGCGTTAAATCGCGGTAAGTGACCGCAAGGAGGAGCATCGGTGGAGGTCATTTTCGAAAGGTTGGATGCCAGGCAGTTTGTCAGCCCGAACCCGAGCCGGAAGATTTTCGGGACGGCGGGCGGCGTCATTGGGCGAGGCGAGGAGTGTGACTGGGTCATTCCGGACAGCGAGCGCCTCTTGTCCAAGCGCCATGCGCGGGTGAGTTTCCAGGGAGGCGCGTTTTTTCTCACGGACATCAGCGGCAATGGCATATCCCACCGCAGAAACGGTGCGCGCCTTCCTAAAGGCGAGCCAGTGCCCATTAGGGATGGGGATATCTATGTCATGGGCGAATGCGAGCTCCTGGCGCGGTTGGTGGCTCGTTCGGGTAACAGCATTCCCGATGTCGACCGTTCGGTATCCAGTGGCAATCTCATTCCGGACGACGCTTTCATGGGGCTCGATCCGCTGGAAGGCCTGGACCGACAGGAGCGTGTGTTTTCTGAAATGGATGAGTTGCTCAATCCCAGCGCGATGCCCGCTTACGGCTCGGACGCTGTGCGGGCCGATATGGAAAGCCTGCGACTGCCAGAACTGGTCGACGCGGGCAATGAGCAGGGGCCTTTCCTGACACCCCAACCCTCCGAGCTCGCACAGGAAGACTTCTGGCAACGCTTTGGCCACTCGCTAGGCATGGACCTCGGGGATATGGACGAGGAGGCCCGCGAGGCGTTGGCGGTCGATGTCGCGCAGTTGCTCAAGCAAAGCGTTCGAGGCTTGCAACAGAGTCTGCGTACTCGTTCCGAGTTGAAGGGCGAGCTGCGTCTGGCCCAGACCTTTTTCCACGGCCCTCGGAAAAATCCGCTGAAGTACACCGATGACGCCCTGCCGCTGTTGTTGCAGCCAGGCGTGCCACTCCAGTTGTCGGCCAGCGAGGCTATCACCCGCTCATTTAATGACCTCCAGGCCCACCAAGTGGCCTTGCTGGCCGCCACCCGGTCCACCCTGCGTACGGTGCTGGAACATTTTTCGCCTCGCCAACTGGTCCTGCGGATGGAGCGCGAGCAGCGACCGTTGATCAGTACGTCAGGCGGCCATTGGCGGGCATTCGGTCGTTATCACCAGGCGTTGTGCGAAGACGATGACTGGGTGGAACGCCTGCTGGCCCGGGACTTCGCCAAGGCATACGAGGAACAGGTCCGCCTGGTATCCACTCTGCAAAACGATCTTCATGGATGACGTACATGTCTCGCCGCACCCTGCTTTTTTTCAAGACGCTGACGTTGACGCTAGCGGTTTCGCCGTTGTTGGCCGGTTGTGCCAGCCTGTCGCCGTTCTCAACGATGACCAAACTCAATCTCACCCTCACTGCCAGTGATCAGCTCAACCCGGACCTCAACGGGCGGCCATCTCCTGTCGTGGTGCGCCTGTTTGAACTCAAGCATCCGGTGGCTTTTGAGAATGCTGACTTCTTCAGTCTTTATGACCGTGCCAGGGAGTCCCTGGCGCCTGACTTGATCACTCGCGAAGAACTGGAGTTGCGTCCCGGCGAAACGGTCACGCTCAGGCTCGCCGTCGCAGGAGGCGGTCGTTATGTCGGGGTACTTGCCGCGTACCGTGACCTGCCTCGCACACAGTGGCGCTACACGGTGCCCATCGCTGCGGCACGAGTGACTGAAGCGCATCTGATGCTTGATCAGGATGGCATTGCCAGCCATCTCGAAAGCCTTGCCAGGGCGGACGACCAATGAATCACGATAAGGTCATCTGGCAGGAAGGAATGTTGCTGCGCCCGCAACATTTGCAGCACAACGATCGTTATTTCGATCATCAGCTCAAGCTTCGCACACGCTTGTTGGGTGGTTATGCCTGGGGCTTCCTGACACTGGAAATCGATCTGCAGTTTCTGAACATGGGGCGGCTGATCGTCAGCAAGGCTTCGGGTGTCTTGCCAGACGGCAGTTTCTTCGAATTGGACGGCAACGCCGAGCCGATGGTCCTGGAAGTGCCGTCCAACACCTGCAACACGCCCATCTATCTCGCCCTGCCGCTGGTGACCGGCAATCGGGTCGAGTCTCGTCGTCCCGAGCAAGCCGATGTGCTGGCGCGCTATATCACCTATGAAATGCAGGTAAATGATTCCAACGCCGCAGACGCTTTCAGCAGTCAGATCAGCTGTGGCCGCCCGGATGTACGCTTGCTGCTGGGCGAGCAGCAGGGCGACCAGGCTTTCGTCAAGTTGAAGGTGTGCGAAGTCCTTGATACCACGCCTGATGGTGGGATCAGGCTCGATACGGATTTTGTGCCCGCGTTCATCCAGGCCAAGTCATCCGGCTACCTGCTGTCCTGCCTCAAGGAAGTCATTGGCATGCTTGGCCACCGGGGCGAAAGCCTCGCCGAACGGATTCTTTCCAACGGCAAAGCGGGTGCGGTTCAAGTCGGCGATTTCATGATGCTGCAATTGATCAACCGTACCGAATTGCTGCTGCGTCACTCTCTGGACCTGGAACAGGTTCACCCTGAAACCCTCTATCGAACGCTGCTTTCTCTGCTAGGCGAGTTGGCCACCTATTCAACAGACAGCAAGCGCCCTTCATTCGATCACCGCTACCAACACAGCGATCTGGGTGCGTGCTTTCGAAGCCTCATGCAAGCAATCCGGCAGGTGCTGTCGATGGTGCTCGAACAGCATGCCATTGAGCTGCAATTGCAGGCACGCCAGTACGGAATCAGCGTTTCGCCGATGCATGACCTTTCACTGCTGGACTCGGCTTCGTTCGTACTGGCCGCGAGCGCCCATTGTGACAGCGAGGAGTTGCGCCATCGCTTGCCGTCGCATCTCAAGATCGGTTCGGTGGAGCGCATTCGCCAGTTGGTCAATTTGCATTTGCCGGGCATCAAGATCAGGCCTTTGCCCGTGGCGCCGCGGCAGATTGCGTTCCATGCCAACAAGACCTATTTCCTCCTTGAACCCAGTGTCGAGGACCTTGCCCAGGTGAAGCGTTCAGCGGGCTTTGCCTTTCATGTGTCGGGTGAATTCGCTGAGCTGGCACTGAATTTTTGGGCCATCAGGAACTGACTGACATGGATAAGGACATGCCTCAAGACGACATTACCGTCCTGCTCGATTTTCACGGACAGCGCCCGGCTTCGGGCCCCTTGACCGACGCTGCTGCGCCGCCGCGTATCGAACAGCTGGAAGATCGAATGATTTATGCCGCACGCCAGCCACGGTCCCGAAGGTTCGTGACCAGCCTTAATCCCCTGGTGGCGGCTGCGTCAGGCTTGTTGGCCCAGATGATGGCGCTCAAGCAGGGCCGCGACCGCGCAGACCTGAATGACCTCAAGCAAGAACTGACCTTGGAGTTGAAGCAGTTCGAAGCCTTGGCATTGCACGCCAACATCGAGCAAAGCGAGCTGGTCGCTGCTCGCTACGTGCTGTGCACGGTCCTGGATGAAGCCGTCGTCGTCACGTCGTGGGGATACGGCAGCGGTTGGTCGCAAATCAGCCTGCTCAGCACATTTCACAATGAAACGTTCGGCGGCGAGAAGGTTTTTCAATTGCTTGATCGACTGTCGAAAGATCCGGTGAAGCATTTGCACCTGTTGGAGCTGCTGTATCTGTGCCTGTCTTTGGGCTTTGAGGGCAAATATCGGGTCCAGGCGCGCGGGGGGCTCGAGCTCGTAGGCATCCGTGATGCGCTGTATCGCTCGATCCGTCAGGTACGAGGCGATGCGCCACGCCAACTTTCACCCCACTGGGAAGGGCTGGTTGCCCCACCTCGCCGTCCGGTGCGCGTTGTTCCTGCCTGGACCGTGGCGTTTTTTACCCTGGCGTGTCTGGGCGTGATGTACGCGGGCTTCGCCTGGGTGTTGGACGAGCAGCGCGAAAGCATCCTGCAACCCTATCAATTACTAGAGCCGGCTGTGGTTCAAGCGCAGCCGTAAACAGGGACGTGTCATGAAATCGCTTTTCAGAAAAGTGGGGGCCTGTCTGCGCCAGACTTGGGCCTGGACGTTGTTATGTGCGCTTTGTATCGGGGGGCTGGTTTGGTTTTTCGGGCCGTTGCTGGCGATCGACGATCATAAATTCTGGGCATCCCCGACGGCACGCTTGTTGACGATCAGCCTGTTGTTCCTGGCGTGGGGCCTGGGTATGGTTTTCTTCAACGAGCGGTCCGGGAAGATAGAAAAACCCAGCCAACCCGATGCTGTCCCGTCTCGCACGCTTGGCCAGGCCAGGGTCGACGATGCACGGCGAGAAATTCGCTCGCGCTTCAAGAGGGCGCTGGGAACATCCTCAAGCGTCTATTCCGGTGGCGGGAAACGCAGTCTCAAGGACTTGCCCTGGTATCTGCTGATTGGCCCGACCGCCAGCGGCAAGACCAGCCTGCTAGAGCGTTCAGGCGTCGAATTTGCGTTCGATGGTGTTGAGCGAAAGCCTCTGCTCGACATGGCCGGTACCCGTGATTGCGACTGGTATTGTTCCGATCAAGCGGTGTTGATAGACACCGCCGGTCGCTATCTGACCCAGACGGATAAAGAGGTGGATGGTAGCGCCTGGAGCGTCTTGCTCGACCTTCTGCGTCGAGACCGCCGGGGTCGTCCCCTCAATGGCGTGCTGGTGGCCGTGCCGGCTGAAGTTCTATTGCAGGGTTGTGAAGAAGACGTCATCGACCTGGCCGGCCAGATTCGTAGCCGTGTGCAGGAGATTCAACGACAACTGCGCGCCAACGTGCCGATCTATCTGGTGCTCAGCAAGGCGGACATCATTCCTGGCTTCAATGAGTTCTTCGATTCGCTGACGCGCGAGGAAGCCGACCAGGTGTTGGGGGCGAGCTTCAGCGGGGCGCAGCGCGGTTGCGACATGGCCATGTTGCGTGGCGAGTTCGAGGCGCTGTTGCAGAGACTCAACAGCCAGTTGCTCCTGCGTTTGCATCAGGAGCGCGACAGTGAATGCCGTGGCCTCATCCTGGATTTCCCACAACAACTGGCGCAGCTCGGGCCTCACCTGTGCCTGCTGTTCGAGCTGGCGTTCAGGGGCGAGGCGTGTCCGCTGCGGGGGTTCTATCTGACCAGCGCTGCCGCGTCATCTCGTCTGGCAGGCGGACAGACATCGCCGCCACGTGAAAGGGGCAGCGGACGATTCATTCATCACCTGTTTACCCGAGTCATGTTCCCGGAGGCCGATTTGGTGGGCCCCGGTCAGCGCGAGCGGAGCCGCCCTATCGAGTGGCGGCAGGCTATCTACCTAGGCGCGTTCGCTACCCTTGGGCTGCTCGGATTGTTGTGGGTAAAGGGTTATTCGGCTAATCACGAGCGCCTGGAACACCTGCGAACGTTGGCGCAACGTTGGGAGCAGCACCGTTCGGCGCGGGTGGCAAATGACGATCCTGTCGCGATGCTCGAATCGCTTGATATCCGTTTCAACGCAACAGAGGTTTTTCCACCCGCCAAGGCTCTGCCGCTATACGAGCGCATTGGTCTGTACCAAGGGGAGGCGGCCAGTCCCGCAGTGCTCGGTGCTTATGAGCGCGAATTGAAGGCGCAGCTCCTACCCCAGGTTGCGCAAATGTTGGAAGAGCAGATTCACGGCCGCTTGAATGAGCGCGAAAATCTGCTCAACAGCCTGCGCGCGTACTTGATGCTGGCCCAGCCCGAACGTCGCGATCACCCTTGGCTCATGGACTGGGTCACTCGAGAATGGTCGCTGCGCTATCCCGGTAACGAGGCGGTGCAAAACGGCTTGAGGGACCATTTCGAGCGTCTGTTGGAACAGCCTTTTGTCTTGGAAATCAACCAGCCGCTGGTGGCCCAGGCACGGGGCGCGTTGCGCAGTGAGTCCCTGGCTACAGTGGTTTATCGGATGCTGCGGGAGCAGGCGAGCCACTTGCCGAAATACAGCCTCGACCAACACCTTGGCCCCCAAGGGGCGTTGCTGGTCGGCACTGACCATGTCATTCCAGGTTTTTATACCCGCCAGGGTTACGAGCAATATTTTTCAACTCAAGGCACCCGCCTGATCAGCGGGTTGCTACGGGACAATTGGGTCTTGGGCGAAGGCGCAAGCCTCAGCGGCAAAGACATGCGCCAGCTTCTGATCGAGCTCGAACAGTTCTATTTCCGTGATTATGCCGACCGTTGGAGCGAAGCGATCGGACAGGTCACCCTGCAAACGGCGCACAGCGCAGGCGAGATGGCCGATCAACTGGCGCGGCTGACATCAGCCCATTCGCCGGTTCTGCAATTGCTGGTGCAGGTACGTGAGCACACACGCATCCAAGGCCTTGTCGAACCGATGGGCAAGCCGGTGCAAACGCCCGGAAACAGCGACAACACCGTTACGCAACTTGTCTCTGCGGCCCTACAAACCGCCGACTCGTTGGCAACCTCACTGCCGGATACCGGGCAAAAATCCCTTCGACGGCGTTTCGAACCGTTGCACCGCCTGCTTGAGCCTGACAACGGCCCCTCCGTGGATCTGACCTTGGCCTTGCAAGCGCTGGAAGACACCCACGCGCAGTTGGCGCCCCTGGCCCGGGCCAGCGATCCGGAGCAAGCCGCATTCGAGTTGGCGAAGCGTCGCATGGGTGGCCAGCGAGACGCACTGGGTAGCCTGCGTAGCGCATCGGCTCGTTTGCCGCGCCCATTCGACGGGTGGTTCAACGGGCTGGCCGACGATAGCTGGCGCATCGTACTCAGTGATTCCTACCGTCACCTCAACCAGCGCTACCAGGGCGAGTTGTACGGTTTTTACCGCAAGGCAATCAGCAAGCGGTATCCGTTCAGCGCACACAGTGCCAGTGACGTCGCGATCAATGATTTTCGCGAGTTCTTCAAGGATCAGGGCATCGTCGACCGATTCTTCGAAAGTTATATGCGTCCGTTCATCAGCGGTACCCCAGGAAGCTACCGTCTACGTAGCCTCGACGGCCAGAGCTTGCCGATGTCCAGAACCTATCTGGATCAAATGGCGGCGGCCCGTACGATCCGCCAGGGTTTTTTCATCGACAATCCAGCCGAGCCACAGATTCAGTTCAAGCTTGAGCCCTACACACTCGACCCGGCCGTGAGCCGATCCGAATTTCGTTTCGGCGACAAGACGCTGGAGTACCGTCACGGACCTATACAGCCGCTGGCCTTCACTTGGCCCACTGACGCGCAGGGCGGCCGGACCTCCCTGCTATTGGAGCGAATGGCCGGTGGGCGGGGAGTCGGTATCGAAAAGAATACCGGGCCGTGGTCACTGTTTCGTCTGTTCGACTTGATGCAGGCCGAGTACCTGGCCGGTCGGGATGTGCGTGTGCTCAAGGCCGATCTTGGCGGGCTGCGGGCTAATTTCCTGTTGACGAGCCAGCGCACACCGAACCCGTTCGATATGACGGCGCTGCGCACTTTCAGAATGCCGGCGCAGCTCTGATGCATCATGCCTGCGACTGGCGTAGTGCCGCGCGGACGGACACTGGCAAGGTTCGTCAGCGGAACGAGGATGCACTCCTGGAATGCCCGAAACGGGGGTTATGGGCAGTGGCGGATGGAATGGGCGGTCATTCGGGCGGCGATATCGCCAGCCAATTGATTGTCGCCAATCTCGCCGAACTGCCCCTGTATCGAGACTTCGACGCGCGCTTGGACGCCGTGCGCCAATGCCTGCGTTGGACCAATCGGCGCTTGAGTCAGGAGCTGACCGTCACCGCGGCAAATCCGCTCGGCATCTTGGGCAGCACGGTGGTGGCGTTATTGCTGGAAGGTCGCCGTGCGGCGTGTGTCTGGGCGGGCGACAGCCGCTGTTATCTCTGGCGCGGTGGGCATTTATACCAACTGTCCAGGGATCACTCGCTGCGCGAACAACTGGTCGCTGAATGCCGCTTCAGTCGCGACGAGGCAAATGCTCATCCCGCCGCGAAAGCATTGACGAGAGCGATAGGCGCTTCGCAAGAGTTGAGGCTGGGAATACTGGAACTGGATGTTCAGCGTGGCGATAAATTCTTGTTGTGCACCGATGGCGTTTATCAGGATCTGGGTAGCCAAACCCTTGGCGACGCCATGGGCCTGTCGTCCCCAGCCAAGGTGCTGGACTGTCTTTTCGAAGGCGTTTTGAAGGGCGCTGCGCGGGATAACCTGACGGCTGTGGTGATTGGCGCGTGAGCAGCCCTGAATCGGCACAAGCGCTCCCACGTGACGGCGAGCGTCATCGGACCTGTTCCGCTTCCACCGATGCATCGCCTACGCTGGAACCGAGCCAATCTTGTGCCGGCGAAACGCCGAAGATACTCGCGGGACGCTATCGCCTGGAACGTTTGCTTGGAGCTGGCGGCATGGGCGTCGTATATCGGGCCCGAGACCTGCTTCTTGAACAATTCGGTGATCCGGATCCGTACATTGCACTGAAGATGCTCAGCGAGGCGTTTGATGGGGCACCGGACGCGAGCACGTTGCTTTACAGCGAGTTCGCCCTGACTCGACGCTTGCTGCATCCAAACGTATTGCGTCCGTTCACCTTCGAAGTGGACGCCACTCACCGGCTTGCCTTTATCACGATGGAACTCATGCGCGGCATGACGCTGGACAAGTTACTTTGCGAACGGCCCCTCGGTCTGTCTTGGCCCGAGCTGAAAATGATAGCCGTGCCGCTGCTCGATGCCATTGCCCATGCCCATGACCGAGGCGTGCTGCACGGTGACATCAAGCCAAGCAACATCATGGTGTGTGAAGACGGTGTGCGCTTGTTCGATTTCGGCCTGGGCCTGGCTGAAATAGGCCCGTTGAACGGCTTGCCCTCGTTGAATCGCCACCGCCTCAACGCTTGGACCCCAGGCTACGCCGCCCCCGAATTGCTCGAAGGCGCACCGCCCTGCGCACGCGCCGACGTCTACAGCCTGGCTTGCGTGCTCTACGAACTGGCGTGCGGCAAACATCCGTTTCAACGTTTACCGTCGAACCAGGCGCGTGATATCGGGTTGGAGCGCCAGCTCAAGGCACCGAGAAAGTTGCCGCGGCGCTGCTGGTTGGCGTTGCGTGAGGCGTTGGCGTTTGATCCGGCGCGGCGCGGGATCAGTGTTGCGAGGTTGCGGGACGCATGGGTAGGTGGAGCTTTTTGGTGGTGAAGGGCTGTTGGGTTTGTCTTTCAGTTGGATATGCGTCGCTCGATGGGCCGCTATCGCGAGCAAGCTCGCTCCCACAGGGGGAGCGGCGGTGCTTTGAAGGTTGGTGCGGGGGCTTGCTCGCGATGAAACCTGTTCAATCGTCAGCAATTTTGGGGGCAGTCAATGCCTCCAAGGCTGCCTTGCGCTCATCAGCCGGCAATCGGCCGAGCTTTTCAACTGCGCTATAAAACGCAACCCAATCCCCACCTTCCCGCTTGAACAACGCCGCAAACGCCGGCACCCATTGGTCATACAGGCCGAACGGCAATAGCCGGGCGTTGTTCAGTGGCGTATAGACCCAGGCGTCATAGCGCTTGTCACCCGCCCATTGGCTGTCGCGCATTCGCTCGTAGTCGCTGCGCAGGCGTTCGAATTCAGCGGCCTTGCGCTGGCGCATCTGCTCGGCCGGCAGGGGTTGCGCGTAGAGGGTTTCCAGGCGTTGGCGGGTGTCGAGGATCAGTTGGATGAACTGGTCGCGTTGGCGCAATGAGTTGCCATTGTCTGGCGCCAGCCCGCGATGGGTGCGCCATTGGCGGGTGCCTTCCTGTTCGACGAAGGTGGCGAAGGATTCGTTGAATGCCGTGTCGTCCTTCACGTAGAACCGCTGGTGCGCCAGTTCATGAAAGATCAGCGTCGCCAGGCGTTCGTCGCCCCAGTGCAGCATCGAACTCAGGATCGGGTCGTTGAACCAGCCCAGCGTCGAGTAGGCCTCTACACCACCAATCGACACGTCCATGCCCTGCAATTGCTGCAACGCGGCCTCGCCTCGGGCGGCGTCCTGGCTGTAATAGCCGCGATACGCCACGCAACCGGCGATGGGGAAACAGTGGTTTTGCGGGGCCAGGGAAAATTCCGGGGTGGCGAAGACGTTCCAGACGACAAAGGGGCGGCCGATGTCCGCGTACAGGCGATAGCTGTTGTTATCGGGCAGGTGCAGGTGTGCGCTGGCGAACGCCCGGGCCTCGCGTGCCTGGCTCAAGTGCGCGCGCAGTTTTGGATCGCGGGCGGGGTCGGCGATGACGCGGTCGATCGGCTCGCGGGCTTGTAGCAGTCTTAGTTGTCCGCTGGCGAGCTGGCCGTAATAAGCAACGCTTGCACAACCGTTGAGTAACAAAAGCAGGAGGGCTGGAAACAAAATCCGGAAAACACGGTCGAGTAACCGATGGCGTGAACGCTGCCTGATCAATTTGGAATCATCCTGGGAAGTCTGCCTCCAGACTATCTCGCCTGCCCGGAGCTTCGCTATGCGCGTGTTGATGCTGACGAGTGGCCTGTTGCTGCTGACCGGCTGTGCCGGTTTGCCCGATCCTGATCCCTCCCAAGCGTGGATTGACCTGGGAAACCATCAGGACACGGCGTTGCAAGCGCTGGAAGTCGATGACAAGCAGTCCATCGATCGACGGTACTTCGAAGTTCAACCGGGTAGCCACGAGCTGACGGTGCGTTATCAATTTGCCGTGGAGCCCGGCAACATTGGCCCGAATGCCGAGCCGCTGTGGCGTGATTGTCGGTTGAACGTGAAATTCAAGGATTTCAACGCGGGCCAGCGCTACCAATTGCAAGCCGGCAGCATCGGTTTCCGTCCGTGGGCCAAGCTTTACGACCAGCAGCGCAAAGTGGTGGGCCAAGGCACGCCAGCCGGCTGCCAGCAAAGCTGATAAGCGCTATGCTCAAGACCTGACTCCAGGATATTCACCATGCGTAAACACATGTTGTGGCTGGCCCTTGTTGCCATGAGCGGTTGTGCTTCGAGCCCGCTGCCGCAGGTCGATCCGAACATGGCGTGGATCGATCTGGCCACGCCGATGCCGGGCGGCAAGCTGCTGATGGCAGAAAGCCTGGATGGTCAAAAATCCCCTGACGGACGATTTTTCCAGGTTTCACCGGGCAGCCATGAACTGAAAGTGCGCTTCGACTTTGAGGTTTTCGTCGGCGGTGGGCTGGGCATGCAGGGCGCGCCTCAAGAACGACTGTGCTACATGCTCGTGCGTTATGACCATTTTGAAGCCGGCCAACGTTATCGCTTGGAAGGGCGCAATATTGCGTTTTCCGCCAGCGCCCGGCTCTATAACGCCAAGCGCGAAATCGTCGCTGAGGATCGGCAAATCAATTGTGTTCCGTAGCGCTGCCTAGCGATCGTTCTTCTGATAGATGATTTTCTTGGTGCCGTTCTCACAGGTGCCCACCACCATGTTCTGGTCGTGGACTTCGTCGTTGGTGACGATTTCCAGGGTGTAGGACGTGACGCCCTGGGCCTGGATCTTGGCTTCGATCTCGGTCTTGAGTTCTTCGCAGGGTTTGGGGGCCGCGAGGGTCGAAGTGGCCAATACGCAACCGATGACTGCCAGGGCAAACCGTTTCATGCTCGAGCTCCTCGATACAGCGCGCACTGCCGGTGCGCTGAAACTGCAGACTTGCATTCGATCACAATTGCCTTCGGGTAAATAGATCGCAAATCAAAGAAGACCGCAGCCTTCCAGAGGCTGCGGTCTTCTCGGTCCATCAACTTACCAGCGTCGCATCCAGGGTGATCTTGGCGTTGAGCACCTTGGAAACCGGGCAACCTTCCTTGGCCTTGTTGCTCAGTTCTTCGAATTGCGCCTGGGTGGCGCCGGGGATCTTGGCCTTGAGAATCAGCTTGATTGCGGTGATCGCAAAGCCGCCATCGACCTGGTCCAGGGTCACTTCGGCGTTGGTGTCGATGCTGTCAGCCTTGAGCCCGGCGTCGCCGAGGATCATCGAAAACGCCATGGAGAAGCAGCCCGCATGGGCCGCGCCGATCAATTCTTCCGGGTTGGTGCCCTTGCCGCCTTCAAAACGGGCCTTGAAACCATAGGGCGCTTCGCGCAACACGCCGGTTTCCGTGGAGATGGAGCCGATGCCGGTCTTCAGGTCACCTTCCCAGTGAGCCGATGCTTTCTTGACGATAGCCATATGTGCCTCCTCATGATCCGGCGCGAGGGTTCGCGCCTGGGTATTTTTCAGTGCCAGGATTGTGAGGATAGACCGGTCGATAAAGTTCACCCGGCCGATTAGTCGACCAATTTAGTAGGAAAATTCTTCGCTACTATTGAAACTCGGGTATATGCCCACATTCTTAGGACACACCTAGAGAAACGGCAGGCTTTCGCCCATAGGAAAGTTCGTACGCCGTTGGAGATGCCGGCCCATGAAACAGCTGTCCGAAGTGAAGTTTTCAACCCTCGACCTGGTACCCGTCCGTGCCGATGGCAATGCCGCCCAGTCCTTGCGCAACTCCCTGGATCTGGCGCAGCACGTGGAAAAGTATGGCTACACCCGCTTCTGGGTGGCCGAGCACCACAACATGGACGGCATCGCCAGCTCCGCGACGGCGGTTCTGCTGGGCTACCTGGCGGGAGGCACGTCGACCATCCGCGTCGGTTCCGGCGGGGTCATGCTGCCGAACCACGCGCCGTTGGTGATCGCCGAACAGTTCGGCACGTTGGAAAGCCTGTTTCCGGGCCGGATCGACCTCGGGTTGGGCAGGGCGCCTGGTTCGGACCAGATGACTGCACGCGCCCTTCGTCGCGAGCGCTCCGGCAGCGCCGATGATTTCCCTGATGACGTGGCCGAACTGATGCGTTATCTCGGCCCGCGAACCCCGGACCAACGCATCATCGCCATGCCCGGCACGGGAACGAATGTACCGGTGTGGCTGTTGGGTTCCAGTCTGTTCAGTGCACAACTGGCGGGAGAACGCGGTTTGCCCTACGCATTCGCCTCCCATTTCGCACCGCGCTTCATGCATGAGGCGATTCGTGTCTATCGCAACCACTTCAAGCCGTCGGCGGTACTGGACAAGCCTTACGTCATGCTTGGCGTACCGCTGGTCGCAGCGGATACCGACGAACAGGCCGATTACCTGGCGACGTCGGTATACCAGCGGATCCTGGCGTTGATGCGCGGCCAGAGCCTGGTGCAGCGCCCGCCAGTGGAAACCATGAATGGCCTGTGGTTGCCCCATGAAAAGGAAGCGGTAGGCGACTTCCTCGGCCTGGCCATGATTGGCAGCCCGCAGAAAATCCGCGCCAAGTTGGAGGTGTTGATCGAGCAGACTCAGGCCGATGAGTTGATTTTCACCAGCGACCTGTATGAACACGCTGACCGCCTGCACTCGTATGAACTGCTGGCGCAGGTCATGAAAGGCTGAATCGCGGCCATAAAAAAGCCGACGCGGTGCGTCGGCTTTGATATTCAGCAATTATTTCTTGTAGACGATTTCCTTCGAACCGCCCTCACAGGTGCCGACGACTTTTCCGTCCGCCGCTGCGCCTTTCTCGACAATTTCCAGCGTGTAACCCGACACACCTTTGGCATCAAGCTTCGCCGCGATTTCGCTTTTCAGCTCTTCGCACGGTTTGCCGGCCGCAAAGGCGGTACCCGCAAGGCTCAGCAAACCCAGGGCCACCATCCACTTCTTCATCGCTCGCACTCCTTGGTCGGATCAAATAGAGAGGTATCGCAAAGGCGCGACGCACCAACCATAGCGCATCGCCATTCCCTATGGCACTCCGCCAGTGTGCAAGTTCAAAGCGCTCAACTATTGGCGATCCGGAATCCGACCTTGATGGTGACCTGGAAGTGCGCGGCCCGGCCATTTTCGATGTGGCCGCGGGTCTCGGTGACCTCAAACCATTCCAGATGCTTGAGGCTTTTGCTGGCCTCGGCCAAGGCATTGTTGATGGCGTCTTCAATGCTGGTGGGAGACGAGCCGACCAGCTCGACTTTCTTGTACGTGTGGTGATCACTCATGACGTTCTCCTTGGTTGTCTGTAACAGCCTAGCAGCGATTTTTCGCCTTACATGTGGCGCCGTTTACGCTCGGAAAGTTCAGATTTACTGCACTTTCCCAAACGGCCGCAGTCCCAATCCACACACGCTACTCAACCACTGCAGGAGAGAGCCACCATGGCCAGCACTTCGTTACGCAAAGCCTCGTTGCAAAGCATGGAAGCGGAGATCGAGAGTCTGCTCAAGTCGTTGGAAAGCCTGAAGGACGACGCGTCGGACGAGTCGCGTAGGACCCTCAAGTCGCTCAAGGCAAACGCCGAAAATGCGCTGAAACATTCCCGGCATCTGCTCAGCGATGCGTATGAAGAGGTCAAGGTGAAAACCCGTGAAACCGGGATCGCCACGCGCGACTACGCTCAGGAACACCCTTGGACCACGGCCGGCGTTGCAGTTGGCGCGCTGGGTCTGCTGGCCGCTTACTTGTTGTGCAAGCGCGGTGACTAGTTCGATGGGTTCAGCTCTTGCCTGAGCCATTGCGCCAATTGCCGGGCGCGCCCGTCCGCGGCGCGCTTGGGCAGCCACAACGCCAGCCGCGCCGAGGTTTCACTGAAACCCCACGGCGCGACCAGGCGACCGGCACGCAGGTCCTCTGCGACCAGCGGCTCGGGGGCAATTGCCACGCCAAGCCCGGCCACGGCCGCTTCCAGTAAATAATACAAATGCTCGAAACCTTGCCCGAACTTCAACGCCTGGGGTCCAAGGGCGTTTTGTTGTGCCCAAGTTGGCCAGGCCTGGGGGCGGGAGGTTGTGTGCAAGAGCGGCTCGCCCAGCAATTCGCTGGCGGGTGCGTTGCACAAACGGGTGAATTCGGCATAGCGCGGGCTGATCACCGGGCCGATCCGCTCGCTGGTCAGTTCATATACTTGCATGTCGGCCGGCCAGGGCGGTTCGGCGAATACCAGCAGGGCATCCAGACCCGGGCGTCTCGGGTCGAGGTCGCCTTCGCCGGCTGAGAGGTGCAGGCGCAGGTCCGGCAGATCGGCATTCAACCTGCCGAGTCGAGGAATGAACCAACGTGCCAACAAGCTTCCCGAACAGCCCAGCACGAACGGGGCGTCCGCCGTGCTTTGCGTCAGTTCGGCGCAAACGGTGCGCAGGCGCTCGAACGCTTCGGTGCTGGCGTCGCGCAGACGCGCGCCTGCATCTGTGAGTTTCAGGCCTCGCCCCTCCTTGCTGAACAAGCTGACACCCAAGTGTTCTTCCAGCGCCTTCAATTGACGACTGACGGCGCCATGGGTGACGTGGAGCTGTTCCGCCGCCTGGCTTACGCTGTTCAGGCGGGCGGTGGCTTCAAAGGCACGCAAGGCGTTGAGGGGGGGCAGGTCGCGGCTCATGGTATCTGTGAGTTTTCCTGACAGGTTGCGGCGATCTTATCGGTTTTCAGGGCAGGATGTCAGGGGTAGAGTGGCCTCATTGTCTTTCTACGCATTTGCCTGGAGCGCCCGATGACCCAGCCTACGACCCCCTTCAACCTGCGCAGCGGTCCTGATGCCAACGGCCTGTTTGGCGCGTTCGGCGGCCGCTATGTCGCGGAAACGCTGATGCCGCTGATCCTTGATCTGGCCCGTGAATACGAAGTGGCGAAGGAAGATCCTGCGTTCATTGAGGAATTGGCCTACTTCCAACGGGATTATGTCGGTCGTCCCAGCCCGCTGTATTTTGCCGAACGCCTGACTGAATACTGTGGCGGCGCAAAAATCTATCTCAAGCGCGAAGAGCTGAACCACACCGGCGCGCACAAGATCAACAACTGCATCGGCCAGATCCTGCTGGCGCGGCGCATGGGCAAGAAACGCATCATCGCCGAGACCGGCGCCGGCATGCACGGGGTGGCGACAGCCACTGTGGCGGCTCGTTTCGGCCTGGACTGCGTTATCTACATGGGCACCACCGACATCGAACGCCAGCAGGCCAACGTGTTTCGCATGAAGCTGCTCGGTGCCGAGGTCATCCCGGTGGTCGCCGGTACCGGTACCCTCAAGGATGCGATGAACGAAGCGCTACGCGACTGGGTGACGAATGTCGACAGTACGTTCTACCTGATCGGCACCGTGGCCGGGCCGCACCCTTATCCAGCGATGGTCCGCGATTTCCAAGCCGTGATCGGCAAGGAAACCCGCGATCAGTTGCAAGCCCAGGAAGGTCGCCTGCCGGACAGCCTGGTGGCGTGCATCGGTGGCGGCTCCAACGCCATGGGCCTGTTCCATCCGTTCCTGGATGACAAGAGCGTCGATATCATTGGCGTCGAAGCCGCGGGCTACGGCATCGAGACCGGCAAGCACGCGGCGAGCCTGAACGGCGGCGTCCCAGGCGTATTGCACGGTAACCGTACCTTCCTGTTGCAGGATGAAGACGGCCAGATCATCGACGCTCATTCGATCTCCGCCGGCCTCGATTACCCCGGCATCGGCCCTGAACACGCGTGGTTGCATGACATTGGCCGCGTCCAATACACCTCGGTCACCGACGCGGAAGCGTTGGAAGCGTTCCATAAATGCTGCCGCCTGGAAGGGATTATTCCTGCCCTGGAAAGCGCCCATGCCTTGGCCGAAGTGTTCAAGCGCGCGCCGAACCTGCCCAAGGAGCACCTGATGGTGGTCAACCTGTCCGGCCGTGGTGACAAAGACATGCAAACCGTGATGCACCACATGGAACAGTCCCAGCAGGAGAAACACTGATGAGCCGCCTGCAAACCCGTTTTGCCGAACTCAAGGAACAGAACCGTGCCGCCCTGGTGACGTTTGTCACGGCTGGCGATCCGGACTACGACACCTCGCTGGCGATCCTCAAGGGCTTGCCTGGCGCAGGCGCCGATGTCATCGAGTTGGGCATGCCATTCACTGATCCAATGGCCGACGGCCCAGCGATCCAGTTGGCGAACATCCGCGCCCTGGGAGCCCAGCAGAACCTGGCGAAAACCCTGCAGATGGTTCGTGAGTTCCGTAAGGACAATGCCGAGACGCCGCTGGTGCTGATGGGTTACTTCAACCCGATCCACCGTTATGGGGTGCAGCGTTTCATCGGCGAAGCGTTGGATTGCGGCGTGGATGGCCTGATCGTCGTGGACATGCCGCCTGAGCACAACAGCGAACTGTGCGAGCCGGCCCAGGCAGCTGGCCTGGACTTTATCCGCCTGACCACACCAACCACGGATGATGTGCGTCTGCCCACTGTGCTTAACGGCAGTTCCGGCTTCGTCTACTACGTGTCGGTAGCAGGTGTGACCGGCGCCGGCGCCGCGACGCTGGAACATGTGGAGGAAGCTGTTGCGCGTCTGCGTCGACATACCGCTTTGCCGATCAGCATCGGTTTCGGTATCCGCACGCCGGAGCAGGCGGCGGCTATTGCGCGGTTGGCTGACGGGGTAGTGGTCGGCTCTGCGCTGATCGACCATATCGCCAGCGCCGATACGTCGGAACAGGCGATCGATGGGGTGCTGAGCTTATGTGCCGCTCTGGCTGATGGGGTGCGCAAGGCGCGTCTCGGCTGATATCCGATTCGGCTTTCAGCAACGAAAAAGGGGTTCGGAATTTGCTTCCGAGCCCCTTTTTTTATTGCTTGAAGATGCGGCGGTCAGGGCAACTCCAAGCCGCCTCCAGCCTTGTGCAGCTTGCGCAAATGCTCGCCGATTTCTTTCACATTGGCCTCGCTCGCAGCAATTTCAGCAGCGCGGCTCGGCTCAAGCAGGGCGCGGACTTCCTTGTCCAGGTCGCCGGTCAGCGTTTGAAGCTGTTTCTGGCGCAGGCTGCTTTCCGATTCCAGTCGCTGCCATTCGCTGGGCTGTGGCAAGCCATAGCCAGTGCTGCCCAGCAGTTCGGCCGGGCGGCTCAGGAAGCCGCTGTTGGCGAGGATCTGTTGCAATGTCGCGTTAGCCCTCTCCATGCCGCCGTTCTGAAGTTCACGGGCCCCGAGATAGCGCTGCTTGACTTCATCCTGGGCCAGCAGCAACTGTCGACGAAAGCTGGCCTGTTCCAGCAGGAGCAACGCAGCGCTGGTGCGCAGATCGGCTTGCTCGAACCAGACGCGGCGTTCGGCGGCGTCCAGCGCGAGCCAGTCTTCGACGGTTTGTTGCCGGATGGGTAGACGTTTTTTCAATACGTCGAACATGGCCTGGTAGCGCTCGCGGAACGAGTCGAAACGGTAACCCAGGCGCAAGGCCTCCTTGGGATCATCCAGCACACTTGTGTCCGCCAGGCCACGGCCCTTGAGCACTTCCAGCAAGCCGTTGGGCATGATGCTGTCCAGACCCTTGAGTTGTTCATTATTACTGCCGCTGCGCAGTAACTTCAGGCTCTCCACCGCGCAATTATTGGACAGGAAGTAATAGTTGCCGTCATAGCTCCAATGCATTTCAGCAGCATGCTCGACCGTTTCCTCGATCTCGACACGCGACAGCTTGAGGGGCACCGACGCCAGGCTGCGCAGTTCGGTCTTGGTGTACTCGTCGATCACCTGGGCCAACGGCAGTACGAACAGACGCGACGGGTATTTGCCTACCAGTCCATCCCAACTCGACAGTTGCACGT
Organism: Pseudomonas sp. HB05; assembly: GCF_016756915.1. Taxonomy (NCBI): domain Bacteria; kingdom Pseudomonadati; phylum Pseudomonadota; class Gammaproteobacteria; order Pseudomonadales; family Pseudomonadaceae; genus Pseudomonas; species Pseudomonas sp. HB05. The sequence continues at coordinate 11,714 of NZ_JAESPG010000043.1, read as the reverse complement.
CGCCTACGAAGGCGCGGTACGACAGCACCAGATGTTGGTCCAGATCCAATCGACAGTCCGGCCCGCGTGGGCGGCCCGGCGCGCAGATCACCAGCCGGAGCATGCTGTGGCCCCAACGGCTGACCCAGTTCTGGTTGGCTTCGGCCAATAGGTAGTCGATGGCATAGACGCGTTCCGGATCCACCTTGCCGAGAGGCGTCTTGGCGAAATCGTTGCCGGCGTTGAGAAACGCAAACGACTTGGCGCAGCTGTCCTTGGCGGCCGGCGCCCAACCGAAGTGCTCCTGGTAGTAGCGATACAGGGCGGGGCGCCGACAGGCATAGCTCGGGTCCAGGAGAAAGTACTCCATGTTGACCGCGACGAATTCCTTGGGGCTGCTCGTCTCGTAGAGGTCCGGGCTGCGGGCGACCTGGCGGTTGTGCTGTTCCCGTTCACCGCGCCGGCCGACATATTGCGGCCAGCCCGCGAGATCAAGCAGGCGCGGATCATCGCTGAGCGTGAAGCGACGGCCATTCTGGCCCCGGCATTCATCCGGGAGGCCGATCAATCCGGCACTGTCGTTGCGTCGGGTACAGCGTTGGATCAGCGCACGCTCGGCACTTGGCCATAGGCGCGAGCGGTCATAGATATGGGTCAATTCGTGCAGGACGGTGGCGAGCATTTCCCGCCGTACCGTGCCATGGGGACGCTGGGTCTTTTGCGTGGCAGCGCTGCCGTCGGTGAGGCTGTCCAGCAGGTTTCGGTTGAGATCCAGTTGCGACACCAGCGAAGCCTGGCCGTAGGCATTGGCGGGCATCTGGTCGGTCCAGCCGACGTCGATGCGCCGGTCCAGTCGCTCGATGAAGCGCGGCGGCAACGCCTGCATGGCTTCATCGAGCAGCGCCTGGCTGGCTTGCTGTTGCGCCGGGCTCAGCCCGTCGCCATTGAGGTGTAGCTGCAGGCCGGCCTGGGCATTGCTGCCCATGAGCAGCATGACCCCAGCCGTCAGCCAGGCGGCGAGCCGCCTCACAATGCGAGGATGGCTTCGGCGAGAACCTGGTCGCTGGCGTCACGGGCTTCCGGTACCCGGGTACGCAAAGTGTCGAAAGCGGCTTCGAGATGAGCACCACGAATTTCGCCGTTGCTGGCGACGAAGCTGGCCGCGTCGTCGTGGGCTTCTCGGACGATTTTCGAATCACGGATGGAAGTAGTGGTGTCGGATGTGAAATCGATCGTGCGCTGGGAGGCGCGAACAATGATGTTACTGGTGGCTACCAGGGTATGTGCCTGGGCCACATCGGCCAACACCAGCAGGCCTAGGGCGGCAGCAATCAGCGGGCTACGCATGGAACGACTCCGGAAAATGAAGATAACTATTGGACGAGAATTGCTTGTGCCAGTTCAAGGTCGCTGACGTGAAGTTTTGGTTGGGTCCGGCGCAGGTAATCCAGGGCCGACTCCAACTGCGCACTTCGCAACTGTCCGTCACTGGCCACAAATGCCGCAGCGTCATCGCGAGCGGCAGCGACCAGTTTATTGTCGAAGGGCGCGGAGGTCACCAGGCTCGTGGCATAACCGCTGGCGACCAATTGCTGGGTGGACACGTCGAAAGCATGGGCCGGGACAGTCCAGCAAGAAGCGACACAGAACGAGACGAACAAATGTTGGTAAAAACGCATGGGACTCGACGGTTGATGGCGAGCCTGAAGGCTAGCGCAAACCGGCGTGCCAGAGCCAGCGTTGAAACATCGGAGCACCTTTTGGCGCCCGATGTTTCATGTTCCATCAGATGACCAGGATGGCCTGGGCCAGCTGTGCATCGGTTGCGTTGAGCTGCGGTGCCTGCTGGCGGATGTAATCGAGGGCGCTCTCCAGCTTCACACCGCGAATCGCGCCGTTGCTGGCGACGAAGCTTGCCGCGTCGTCTCGGGCGGCCTGGACGATCTTGTTGTCTCGCAGCGATGAGGTGGCATCGGAGGTTACGTCGGATGTGGCCTTGAGCGCACCTACGATGGAGTCAGTGGTGACGATAAAGCTGCTGGCATTGGAATGGGCGGCTACGGCCAACAGGGCAACTGCGCTAAGCAGGCGAAGACGGATCATGATGAGACTCCTTGGGTATGAGGGTGATGCAGGTGCATGTAGCTGAAAGGGGAGACTGGCTCGCTTCGCCACGTTCGCCTCGATATTAGGACAGAACACGGTTCGCTGGCAGCTTTGCAATGTCCTTTAGCGTGCGGCGCTTCAGCGTCAAGCGCTTACTTGGAACTGTACTGGTCGATTTTAAAAATATAAAAACTGTTGCTGTCTTGTAAATCAGGACCCTGAAACGACAAGACCCGTCGTGGTTTCCCACGACGGGTCTTGTTTGTTCAATTCAGTGCTGGCGGTGGACCCGGTGGGTCAGGGCCAGCGACGCTGAGTTAGCGCCAGAACGGCTTGCTCAGCTCTTCGTAGCGTTGTGCTTCGCTGATACCGGCATCAGCCAGCAGGCGCGAATCCAAACGAGCCAGTTGGTGACGGCTGGCAATGCGGCGCTGCCACAACATCAGGTTGGCAATAACGCGAAGAGGCAGGGAAGCCTGGTTTTTTTCAGCTTTGTCTTCGAAAAACAGCTCGGAACTGAGTGTACGTTCCATGGTTGACATCCTTCCGCTTGTGGCGGGATTAGGTAGTGGTTTGACTGGTGCCCATGATCCTCCCGTTTGGCCAGTCTCTCTAGATACAGTTCACTTGTATTGTGAGAGACCAGTTAACTGTTAAAGAGCGGTGTACTGGTCGATATTGAGGCAACTGTACCTGTGCGCGCTATATTGGTGCGTTTTTACGCTTGAGCGGGTGTTTTGTAGGAAAAGACTGTAAGAAAACACCGGTACAGCAGTACAGTTTTCTCCAGTTACAGCTCGGATGACAGCGAGCAAGCAAAACTGTATTCACGACTGCACTGACCCAGCTGTATCAAACAGCCAACATGCGTCCCGTTTCCTCAAGGTTCAGGTGCCAGCTCAGTGCATCACGCAAGATATGCGGGGTATGCCCACCCAAGGCACACGCGGCTTCGAAATAGTCATTCAACGCTTGGCGGTAGGCTGGGTGCACGCAATTGTCGATGACCACTCGGGCCCGCTCCCTTGGCGCCAGGCCCCGCAGGTCGGCCAGGCCGATTTCGGTCACCAGGATGTCGACGTCATGCTCGGTATGGTCCACGTGGCTGACCATCGGCACGACACTGGAGATGGCGCCTCCCTTTGCAATCGACTTGGTGACAAAAATGGCCAGGTGGGCATTACGGGCGAAATCACCCGAGCCGCCGATACCGTTCATCATCCGTGTGCCGCACACATGGGTAGAGTTGACGTTGCCATACAGGTCGAACTCCAGCGCGGTGTTGATGCCAATGATGCCGAGGCGGCGCACGACCTCAGGATGGTTGGATATTTCCTGCGGCCGCAGGACCAATTTGTCCTTGTACCTTTCCAGATTTCCGAACACGTCCGCGTTGCGTCGAGCCGACAGGGTGATGGAGCTGCCAGAAGCGAAACTCAGTTTGCCGGCATCGATCAGGTCGAACGTGGAGTCCTGCAATACCTCGGAGTACATGGTCAAGTCTTCGAACGGGGAGTCGATCAACCCACACATCACGGCGTTGGCGATATTACCGATACCTGCCTGCAGGGGGCCGAGCTTGTTGGTCATGCGTCCGGCCGCGACTTCCTGTTTGAAGAAGTCGATCAGGTGGTTGGCAATCGCCTGGGTGTCATCATCCGGAGGCAATACGGTCGAAGGGGAATCTGCCTGCTGGGTTATGACAATTGCTGCGATTTTTTCAGGAGGAATCGGGATGGCAGTGCTGCCGATTCGGTCGTCGACCTTTACCAGGGGAATCGGCAAGCGAGTCGGACGGTAGCTCGGTATATAGATGTCGTGCAGGCCTTCCAGGTTAGGGTTGTGGGCCAGGTTGATCTCGACAATTACTTGCCGGGCGAAAATCGCGAAGCTCGCCGAATTGCCTACCGATGTGGTTGGCACAATATGGCCTTGTTCAGTGATGGCCACGGCTTCGATCACGGCGATGTCCGGCAGCTTGAGCTGGGCGTTGCGCATCTGTTCAACGGTTTCTGAAAGATGCTGGTCAATGAACATCACCTCGCCGGCATTGATGGCCTTGCGCAGGGTACTGTCCACCTGGAAGGGCATGCGCCGCGCCAACACACCCGCTTCGGTGAGCTCCTTATCGAGATCGTTGCCCAGGCTTGCGCCGGTCATCAGGCTTATTTTCAGCGGAGTGACCTTCGCGCGTTCAGCCAGTGCATGAGGCACTGCCTTCGCTTCTCCGGCGCGGGTAAAGCCGCTCATGCCGACGGTCATGCCGTCTTCAATCAGCAAGGCTGCTTCGGCAGCGCTCATCACTTTATTCAACAACGAAGGCAGGCGGATGCGATCACGGTACATGGATGGTTATCTCGGGCAAGAAGCTGGATGCGCAGTCTAGAGAATTCGCGTCGAGCCCGACCCGCTACAAAAGTCGCATTTAAGGCGTCTATTACGGGCGTTTCAGGCAAAACATTGTTACCGGATCGGTAATGTTTTGCCTTGATACAAATCAAAACGCCCCGACAAGTCGGGGCGTTTTGATAAAAACCACAGTAACTTATTCCACGGCTTTGACCATGTCTTCAATGACCTTCTTGGCGTCGCCGAAGACCATCATGGTCTTGTCGAGATAGAACAGCTCGTTATCCAGGCCGGCATAACCGCTGGCCATCGAGCGCTTGTTGACGATGATGGTCTTGGCCTTGAAGGCTTCGAGGATCGGCATGCCGGCAATCGGCGACTTCGGATCGTTCTTCGCCGCCGGGTTGACCACGTCGTTGGCGCCCAGGACGAGTACCACGTCGGCCTGGCCGAACTCGGAGTTGATGTCTTCCATCTCGAACACCTGGTCGTAAGGCACTTCGGCCTCGGCCAGCAGGACGTTCATGTGCCCGGGCATGCGACCGGCCACCGGGTGGATCGCGTATTTCACGGTCACGCCGTGGTGGGTCAGCTTCTCGGTCAACTCTTTCAACGCGTGCTGCGCCCGCGCTACCGCCAGCCCGTAGCCCGGCACGATGATCACCGTGTCGGCGTTGGTCAGCAGGAAGGTCGCATCGTCAGCCGAACCGGATTTCACCGGGCGGGCTTCCTTCGAGCCTGCCGGGCCAGCCGCATCGGCGGTGTTGCCGAAGCCACCGAGCAACACGTTGAAGAACGAGCGGTTCATCGCCTTGCACATGATGTACGAGAGGATCGCGCCGCTCGAACCCACCAACGAACCGGCAATGATCAGCATCGAGTTGTTCAGCGAGAAGCCGATACCCGCCGCGGCCCAGCCGGAGTAGCTGTTGAGCATCGACACCACCACCGGCATGTCCGCACCGCCGATCGGGATGATGATCAGCACACCCAGGACAAACGCCAGGGCCAGCATCAAGGCGAACGCGCCGAGGTTGCCGGTGAACATGAAGGTCAGGCCCAGGCCCAGCGTTGCCAGGCCCAGGATCAGGTTGAGCTTGTGTTGGCCGCCAAACTGTACCGGTGCGCCCTGGAACAGGCGGAACTTGTATTTGCCCGAGAGCTTGCCAAAGGCGATCACCGAACCGGAGAAGGTAATTGCACCAATGGCGGCGCCGAGGAACAGCTCCAGGCGGTTGCCGGCCGGAATCGAGTCGCCGAGTTGTTTGACGATGCCCAGGGATTGCGGCTCGACAACAGCAGCGATAGCAATGAAGACGGCAGCCAGGCCGATCATGCTGTGCATGAAGGCGACCAGCTCCGGCATCTTGGTCATCTCTACGCGCTTGGCCATGATCGAGCCGGCGGTGCCGCCGATCAGCAGGCCGACAATGACGTAGCCGATGCCGGCGGTGGCTAGCTCGGCACCGAGCTTATAGATGAGGCCCACAGTGGTGAGCACCGCCAGCGCCATGCCGAGCATGCCGAACAGGTTGCCGCGGCGGGAGGTGGTCGGGTGCGAAAGGCCTTTGAGGGCCTGGATGAAGCAGATCGACGCGATCAGGTAGAGCGTCGTTACCAGGTTCATGCTCATTACTTGGGCGCCTCTTCTTTTACGGCTTTCGGGGCTTTTTTCTTGAACATCTCGAGCATGCGGCGCGTTACCAGGAAGCCACCGAACACGTTCACCGCGGCCAGGGCCACGGCGAGGGTGCCCATGGTCTTGCCCAGAGGCGTTACGGTCAGCGCGGCGGCGAGCATGGCGCCGACGATCACGATGGCCGAAATGGCGTTGGTCACCGCCATCAACGGCGTGTGCAGTGCGGGTGTTACGTTCCAGACCACGTGGTAACCGACATAAATCGCCAGCACGAAGATGATCAGGTTGTAGATACCGGGGGAGATAAGCTCTTCCATTGTCTGAATCCCTGCTTAGGCGTTTTTGCGGATGACTTGGCCGTCGCGGCACATCAAGCACGCGGCGACGATGTCATCTTCCAGGTTCACGTCGAACTGACCTTCCTTGGTGAAGACCAGCTTCAGGAAGTCCAGCAGGTTACGGGCGTACAGCGCCGAAGCATCGGCCGCGACTTCGCCGGCCAGGTTGGTCGGGCCGACGATGGTGACGCCGTTCTCGACAACCACTTGATCAGCCAGGGTCAACGGGCAGTTGCCACCCTGGGCCGCTGCGAGGTCGATGACCACAGAGCCGGGTTTCATCTGCGCGACGGTTTCAGCACTTAGCAGCGTCGGTGCCTTGCGGCCTGGAATCAACGCGGTGGTGATAACAATGTCAGCCTGCTTGGCGCGCTCGTGCACAGCCTGGGCCTGACGTTGCATCCAACTGGCCGGCATGGGCCGGGCGTAGCCACCGACACCGACAGCGCATTCACGCTCTTCGTCAGTCTCGTAAGGCACGTCGACGAACTTGGCGCCGAGGGATTCGATCTGTTCCTTCACCGCAGGACGAACGTCCGAAGCCTCGATCACTGCACCCAGGCGCTTGGCTGTGGCAATCGCCTGCAAACCCGCCACACCCGCGCCAAGAATCAGCACGCGCGCCGCTTTTACGGTGCCCGCAGCGGTCATCAGCATTGGCATGAAGCGCGGATAGTAATGCGTGGCCAGCAGCACGGCCTTGTAGCCGGCAATGTTCGCTTGAGACGACAGCACATCCAGGCTCTGGGCGCGGGAGGTACGTGGCGCAGCCTCAAGGGCGAAAGCGGTGATGCCACGTTCGGCCAGCTTGGAGATGGTTTCGTTGTTGAACGGATTGAGCATGCCCACCAGCACGGTGCCGCTCTTGATCAGCGTCAGCTCGCTGTCGCTCGGGGCAACCACCTTGAGGATCAGTTCGGCGCCGAATGCATCACTGGCGCTGCCAATGGTTGCACCCACCGCCTCATAGGCACTGTCGATAACGCTGGCCTTGATACCGGCGCCGCTTTGGACGGTGACTTTATGGCCTTGGCCGATCAATTTCTTGATGGTTTCCGGGGTAGCAGCAACCCGTGTTTCACCCGGTTGGGTTTCGAGGGGAACACCAATGTGCACGTCAAATCTCCTGCGTGATCTTATTGAGTAAACCCAGGCACTTCGGATGGCGCGGCTGGGGCGGCCGATCAGCACGATCCCGCCAAACCAGGCGGGGCGCGGCATTTTGCAGGCGAAAATTCAGCCCTTCAAGGGATTATGACGGGTGACGGAAAATTAACTACAAGTCACCCTGTGACCGAATGTCGCAATTATTGGGCTTAACCCCTTGCAGGCCGTGCTTTCCAAGGATTCCGGTTCAATTTTGCAATTTTTCCCATCGGCCAGATGAATAAGCCCTGATGCGCTGTGCGATATGGCTCAAAGCCATGTATTTCCACGCTTTGGAGACTACTGCACGCTCCCTGTAACAGATTGACTGAATGCGACATAAACTTATATCTGTAGCGTTCTCTGTTAGTTGACTACCTAAATTCGATTTAAAATTCTCATTATTAATCAATGAGATAGTTGTTTGCCTGTTTCACGAGCCAATCACGAAAAGCTCGAAGAGAGGCGGATTCGACCTTTCGCTCCGGAATCATCAGGTAGTAGGCCTTGATGCTCGACAGCCCATTACGATTGGCCACGACCAGCCGTTTTTCGGCCAACTCCCGCTGAATCAGGAAGGGTGGAATCAGCGCAATGCCCATGTCGTGCATGGCTGCCTGGGCGAGCATGGAGAATAGTTCATAACGCGGACCTGTCAGGTCTCGCGCAATGTTCAGGTTCTGGGCGTTGAACCATTGGCGCCACGCATACGGGCGCGTGGTCTGCTGGAGCAAGGGCAAATCGGCAATGGCCTCCGGTGTCAGGCTCTTCCGGTCTCCCAGTAAGGCAGGGCTGCATACCGGCATCGGATTCTCACCCATCAGTTTGTGGGATTCGGTGCCGGACCAGTCTGCATCGCCAAAATAGATTGCAGCGTCAAACTCAGTGTCTGCAAAGAGAAAGGGTCGCGTGCGGTTGGTCAAGTTGACCGTGACTTCCGGATGTTGCTGCTGGAAGTCCTTGAGGCGTGGTAGCAGCCATTGGGTGCCGAAAGTCGGAACCACTGCTAGCTCGATTACGTTCGCGCCGGTGTGCCCCATCACGGAAAGTGTGTCGCGCTCGACGGCATCCAGTTGGGTGGCAACCCGGCGGCTGTAGGAAAGACCCGCTTCGGTCAGTTTGACCCCACGGCGCGAGCGTCGGAAAAGCTCGACGCTGAGGAAATCCTCCAGGCTGGCGATCTGTCGGCATATAGCGCCTTGCGTGAGGGAAAGCTCCTGTGCCGCCTTGGTGAAGCTTTCATGGCGTGCGGCAGCCTCGAAACTGACCAAGGCGGCGGTACTGGGGATTTTGCGGCGCATGTACGTAAGCCTCACTCAATAGCTGCTTAAACAGGGTTTATGGCGTTTACGGAGTGAGAAATTAGCACAGCATAGTGCGTAATCCTCGTTTGCCCTTGTAGGAAACCGCGCCTAGGATCAATCCACGATTTTCATTTAATTGGCGAGGACTCTTTCATGGCCGGCAAAGCGAGCTTCAACTGGATCGATCCATTGTTGCTGGATCAGCAGCTCACCGAAGAAGAACGCATGATTCGCGACACTGCCGAGCAGTTCGCCCAGCAGAAACTGGCACCGCGAGTGCTGGAGGCGTTCCGCCATGAGAAAACCGACCCGGCGATTTTCCGTGAGATGGGGGAGGTAGGCCTTCTGGGAGCAACCATTCCCGAGCAATACGGCGGCAGTGGGCTGAACTATGTGAGCTACGGTCTGATCGCTCGCGAAGTGGAGCGCGTCGATTCCGGCTATCGCTCGATGATGAGCGTGCAGTCCTCGCTGGTCATGGTGCCGATCAATGAATTCGGGACCGAGGCGCAAAAGCAGAAGTATTTGCCGAAGCTGGCATCGGGTGAATGGATCGGCTGCTTTGGTCTGACCGAGCCAAACCATGGTTCGGACCCAGGTGCGATGATCACTCGTGCACGCAAAGTGGAAGGTGGCTACAGCCTGACGGGCAGCAAAATGTGGATCACCAACAGTCCTATCGCTGATGTATTCGTGGTCTGGGGCAAAGACGACGCTGGTGATATTCGCGGTTTCGTTCTTGAGAAAGGCTGGAAGGGCCTGAGCGCGCCGGCTATTCATGGCAAGGTCGGGCTGCGCGCCTCGATCACCGGCGAAATCGTCATGGACAATGTATTCGTTCCAGAAGAAAACATTTTTCCTGATGTCCGTGGCCTGAAGGGTCCGTTTACCTGCCTGAACTCGGCCCGCTACGGCATCTCTTGGGGCGCTTTGGGAGCCGCTGAGTTCTGCTGGCATACCGCTCGCCAATACACACTGGACCGCCAACAGTTCGGTCGGCCGCTCGCTGCGAATCAGTTGATCCAGAAAAAACTGGCGGATATGCAAACTGAAATCACGCTTGCCTTGCAGGGGTGCCTGCGCCTGGGTCGCATGAAAGATGAAGGCAGCGCGGCGGTAGAGATCACTTCGATCATGAAGCGCAACTCCTGTGGCAAGTCGTTGGATATTGCGCGTATGGCGCGGGACATGTTGGGCGGTAATGGTATCTCCGATGAGTTCGGCATTGCTCGTCATCTGGTGAATCTGGAAGTCGTGAACACTTATGAAGGCACGCACGACGTGCATGCGCTGATCCTCGGGCGTGCGCAAACCGGTATCCAGGCGTTCTATTAATAGGAGAACGGTCATGGGCGCGCTTTCGCATCTGCGGGTATTGGATTTATCGAGGGTCCTGGCCGGGCCATGGGCTGGACAGATCCTGGCGGACCTGGGGGCTGACGTCATCAAGGTCGAGCGGCCTGGCAATGGTGACGATACGCGCGCCTGGGGGCCGCCCTTCCTGAAGGATGCCCGAGGCGAGAACACGACCGAAGCCGCTTATTATTTGTCGGCCAATCGCAACAAGCAGTCGGTGACTATTGATTTCACACGTCCAGAGGGTCAGCGGCTGGTGCGAGAGCTGGCAGCCAAGTCCGACATTCTGATCGAGAACTTCAAGGTGGGTGGTCTGGCTGCGTATGGCCTGGACTATGAATCGCTAAAGGTGATCAATCCACAATTGATCTACTGCTCAATCACTGGTTTTGGACAGACCGGGCCCTATGCCAAGCGCGCCGGGTATGACTTCATGATTCAGGGGCTGGGGGGCTTGATGAGCCTGACCGGTCGGCCAGAGGGGGATGAGGGCGCGGGGCCGGTGAAGGTTGGGGTCGCGCTGACGGATATCCTCACGGGTCTGTATTCAACCGCTGCCATTCTCGCGGCTCTGGCTCACCGCGATCATGCCGGCGGCGGACAGCACATCGACATGGCCTTGCTGGATGTTCAAGTGGCTTGTCTGGCTAACCAGGCTATGAATTACCTGACCACGGGAAATGCGCCGAAGCGGTTGGGCAATGCTCACCCGAACATCGTGCCTTACCAGGATTTTCCTACGGCTGATGGTGATTTCATCCTTACCGTGGGTAATGACGGACAGTTCCGAAAGTTCGCTGAGGTTGCCGGTCAACCTCAGTGGGCGTATGACCCGCGCTTTGCTACCAACAAGCTGCGGGTGGCGAATCGAGCGGTGTTGATTCCATTGATTCGCCAGGCGACGGTGTTCAAGACCACTGCCGAGTGGGTAGCTCAGTTGGAGCAGGCGGGCGTGCCGTGTGGGCCAATCAATGACCTTGCCCAGGTGTTTGCCGACCCTCAGGTTCAGGCGCGTGGGTTGGCGATGGAATTGCCACACCTGCTAGCCGGTAAAGTGCCGCAAGTGGCCAGCCCGATCAGGCTGTCCGATACGCCTGTGGAGTATCGCAATGCGCCCCCTTTATTAGGGGAACATACGCTTGAGGTGTTGCAGAGGGTGTTGGGGCTGGATGAAGCTACGGTGACAGCGCTCAGGGAAGCAGGGGTCCTTTGAGTCTTCCCTCTATATAGAAGAGGGATTCAAGGCGCGAAAGTGACGGGTTTGCCAGTGCTGCGCAACTTATTGATAGAAAACCGAAATAAAGGGTTGACGGCAGATTCCAGGTGTCTATAATTCGCCCCACTTCCGGCGCAGTCGAAACGGAAAACTTCTTGAGTTTCAATGAGTTAAGTAGGTTTCGATAGGTCAGGCGCTTCAGTTCATCGAAGCGTTGAAGGAGTTGATAGGGCGGTGTTGTTTGGCTCTATTGGCGATTCGATCCTCTCGGTCGAAAGCGG
>NZ_JAESPG010000042.1:0-53658 GCF_016756915.1 Pseudomonas sp. HB05 | reverse complement strand
CCCCCCGCCACCGGGTGCATCAGACACTTCTGATAGCCGTCAATGCCGCGTCGCAATCCAGATCAACAGCCCTGCCTGGAACATCGCAAACGCTACCAGGCAAGTGATCGTGAAGCGCAACCCGGTGTCTTCGCGCTTGAACTTGTTGACCTTCTCTTCCTGCTGCTTGAGCTTGACCTCCTGTTCCGCCAGGTTCTGCTCGGCTTGCTGGAGCATCTGTGCGGCTTCGAGGATTTCAACGAATTGCAGTTTTTCGGTGTTCCAGTCGCCCGTTAGATCGCCGACCTGGGCTTGTTTCACGCTGCCCTTGAGGTGCTGCGCGTCGGCGTAGACCACTTCGAAACCGTGGGCCTTGAGGAAGTGATCACGGCGCAGGCGCGTGTCTTCGTTCAGTGCGTCCTTGTTGTTCAAATCGGTGCCGTCAACCCGATAGCTCGACCAACGCTTCTTGGCCCAGGTGATGCCCTGGGCGGCGAGGAAGCGGCCGATGCCCCGATTCAGGGGCTCGACTTGCAAACTGTCGGGCGAGAAGAACAGGCGTTTCTCGACGTGGTCGGCCCAGACGTCGAGGTGGTTCTGTTCCTTGCGCACCCGCTGGCCCGGCAACTTGATGCTCATGCGCAGCAAGCTGCGTTCCTTGCTATGGCGTTCGGCATAGCTGAACTCGACAAACCGCAGGGGTCGCACGCCAGTGGAGCGATCGGTCTTGAGCGGGGCCAGCCGGAGCATTTTGTGATGCTCGGCCTGCACGTCCGCCCAAGGCAGTTCCGCTGCGGCTGGGGTGGCCGTTTCGGCAGCGGTGTCGGGTGAAGTTTCAGTCTCAGTCATAACGGCAAAATCCTGTCCAGGCCGGCTTGTCGGCAGCCGTTGCGCTGTCCGACACCGGTTTATCGGCCGGATTTGCCAAGACTGGAGGGCTATAGGCCACTAAATCCGCTTAACGGGCGGCCAACGTGCCAATAAAACCCAGGATGCGAGTACTGAGTTCGGCTGCCAACGGCAGGTTGGGATCCTTATACGAAGCCAATTGCCGCTTCACATCGTTGGGCACGATGCGCATTACATGGTTCATGCCCTCGATCAGCGCCAGTTCGGCGTCAGGCTTGGCGGCTTTCAACTGTCTGGCGTCGTCGACGCTGACCTGGATATCGTGGCTGCCCTGGATGATCAAGGCCGGCATCTTCAATGCCGCGAACGCCTGGGCCGGGTCCTGGCGGAACAGCGAAATCAGATACGGCTGCACGCTTGGCCGGAAGATGACCTGCAGTTGCGGCGGAACGTTGGGGGCGGGGCGACCGGCCTTGAGGCTGTCGAGCAACTCGTTGCTGCGCAGCATCAGCGGCGGTGGCAAGCGGTTACCGAGCTGTTGACGCAGTACCTGGTCAATCGGACGCGCGCTGCCGGCCAACGAGATGACCGCCGCCGCGTTGGCCTGGGGCGCGGCGAGGCTGGCGATCAGGGCTCCTTCGCTGTGGCCCAGCAGAATCAATGGGCCCAGTCGCGGATCGGCGGCCAGCTTGTGGCTCCAGGCCACGGCATCCGCTACGTAGGCTTCGACGCTCAGGTTGCGCTCGTCCGGTGTCGCCGCAAGGCTGGCGGCCACGCCGCGCTTGTCGTAGCGCACGCTGGCGATGTTGTGCTTGGCCAGCACCCAGGCCAGGCGCTTGAGGCTGTCGTTGCGCCCGCCCTCGGGGTTGTTTCCGTCACGATCCGTAGGACCCGAGCCAGAAATGATCAGGACTACGGGCACCGGCGTGTCGGACTTTGGCAGCAGCAGGGAGCCGAAAAGCTCACCGTTGCCGGTGTCGAGGCTGAGGGGACGTTGCAGCACGGTGGCCTGGGCGAAGCCCGAAAGCAGGCCGGTCAACAGGGTAAGGCTCAAGGCAAGCGCTCTTAACATCATGACGCCATTAGTTACGAAGGTGCCGGTTGGACTGGCGGGCACCGATAAGGTTCGAGGATGAACTACTTGGGGAGCCTGCGTATACTGGCGCCCATCTCGACTCTCAGCGATTTCACGGAGCGCCCTGCATGTCCGGCAATACCTACGGCAAGCTGTTCACCGTCACCACCGCGGGCGAAAGCCATGGCCCGGCGTTGGTCGCCATTGTCGACGGCTGCCCGCCGGGCCTGGAGATTTCCCTGGAAGATCTGCAGCGTGACCTGGACCGCCGCAAGCCCGGCACCAGCCGCCACACCACCCAGCGCCAGGAAGCCGATGAAGTCGAAATCCTTTCCGGCGTGTTCGAAGGGCGCACCACCGGCTGCGCGATCGGGCTGCTGATCCGCAATACCGACCAGAAGTCCAAGGACTACTCGGCCATCAAGGACCTGTTCCGCCCGGCCCACGCCGACTACACCTACCACCACAAATACGGCGAGCGCGACTATCGCGGCGGCGGGCGCAGTTCGGCCCGGGAAACCGCGATGCGCGTGGCGGCCGGGGCGATTGCCAAGAAATACCTGGCCAGCCAGGGCATCGTCATCCGTGGCTACATGAGCCAGTTGGGCCCGATCGAAATCCCGTTCAAGACCTGGGATTCGGTGGAGCAGAACGCCTTCTTCAGCCCCGACCCGGACAAAGTGCCGGAGCTGGAGGCCTACATGGACCAGTTGCGCCGGGACCAGGATTCGGTCGGCGCGAAGATCACCGTGGTCGCCGAAGGCGTGATGCCTGGCCTGGGCGAGCCGATCTTCGACCGCCTCGACGCCGAACTGGCCCACGCACTGATGAGCATCAACGCGGTGAAGGGCGTGGAGATCGGCGCCGGTTTCGCCTGTGTGGCCCAGCGCGGCACCGAGCACCGTGATGAACTGACGCCGCAAGGCTTCCTGAGCAACAACGCCGGCGGCATCCTTGGCGGTATTTCCTCGGGCCAACCAATTGTCGCCCACCTGGCGTTGAAGCCGACGTCGAGCATCACCACGCCGGGACGCTCCATCGACATTAACGGCAACCCGGTTGACGTCATCACCAAGGGCCGTCATGACCCTTGCGTGGGCATCCGCGCCACGCCGATCGCCGAAGCGATGATGGCAATCGTGCTGATGGATCATCTGTTGCGCCATCGCGGCCAGAACGCCGACGTCAAAGTCGGCACGCCGGTGCTGGGTCAGCTTTGATGGCTGGCCTGCCGACCGCCGTGGCCTGACGACCATGGCGGCGTTGCCGTACTGGCGGCTTTCCAGTTTCTACCTGTTCTATTTCGCGTTGCTCGGTTCGACTGCGCCGTTCCTGGCGCTGTACTTCGATCACCTGGGATTCAACGCGGCGCGCATCGGCGAGCTGGTGGCGATCCCCATGCTGATGCGCTGCGTGGCGCCGAACCTCTGGGGCTGGCTGGGGGACTACACCGGTCGACGCCTGGCGATCGTGCGGTTCGGCGCGATCTGTACGTTGCTGAGCTTTTCGCTGATCTTCATCGATAAAAGCTACGCCTGGCTGGCGATGGTCATGGCGCTGCATGCGTTCTTCTGGCACGCGGTACTGCCGCAGTTCGAAGTCATCACCCTGGCGCACCTGAGTGGACAAGCATCGCGCTACAGCCAGATCCGCCTGTGGGGCTCCATCGGCTTCATCATCACCGTGGTCGTGCTTGGCCGCTTGTTCGAATGGCTGAGCCTGGACATCTATCCCGTGGCCCTGGCCTTGATCATGGGCGGCATCGTACTGAGCAGCTTCTGGGTGCCCAACGCCCAACCGGTGCAGGGGCCGCGGGTGGCCGGGGAGGGTTTCCTGCGGCAATTGCGCAATCCGGGGGTGCTGGCGTTTTATGCCTGTGTCGGCCTGATGCAAATGAGTCACGGGCCGTATTACACCTTTCTGACGTTGCACTTGGAACGCCTGGGCTACAGCCGTGGATTGATCGGCGTGCTCTGGGCGGTCGGCGTGGTCGCGGAGGTGCTGGTTTTCCTGCTGATGAGCCAGATCCTGGCGCGTTTTTCCGTGCGCCGGGTGCTCATGGCGAGTTTCCTGCTGGCGGCGCTGCGCTGGTTGCTGCTGGGGTCGCTGGCCGAGTTCCTCTGGATACTGTTGTTTGCCCAGGTGCTGCACGCGGCGACGTTCGGCAGCTTTCACGCCGCTGCCATCCATTTCGTGCAACGTAGTTTCGGCCCGCGCCAGCAAGGCCAGGGCCAAGCGCTGTACGCCGCGCTGGCCGGGACTGGCGGGGCGTTGGGCGCACTGTATTCCGGCTACAGCTGGAATGCCTTGGGCGCCGGTTGGACATTCAGCATCGCCAGCCTCGCAGCCTTCGCTGCAGCCGTTATCATTGCCACACGCATGCAAGAGGACAGGCCATGAGCCTTACCCGTGAACAGCTCGCCCAGCAGATCATCGACGCCGGGCGTTTTTTATACGGTCGCGGTTGGTCGCCGGCCACCAGCAGCAACTATTCGACCCGGTTGTCCGCTGACCAGGCCTTGCTCACCGTGTCGGGCAAGCACAAGGGACAGTTGTGCATCGACGATGTGCTCGCCACCGACCTGGATGGCAACAGCCTGGAGCCAGGCAAGAAACCCTCGGCCGAAACCCTGCTGCACACCCAGTTGTATCGCTGGCGCCCGCAGATCGGTGCGGTGTTGCACACCCATTCGGTGAACGCCACGGTGCTGTCGCGCCTGACCGGCGAAGCGTTCATTGACTTTGAAGACTATGAACTGCAAAAAGCCTTCAGCGGTGTAACCACCCATGAATCCCGCGTCCGTGTGCCGATTTTCGACAACGACCAGGACATCGCTCGCCTGGCCGCCAAGGTCCAACCCTGGCTGGAAGCGCATCCCGATTGTGCCGGTTACCTGATCCGCGGCCACGGCCTGTACACCTGGGGGCCGGGCATGAACGATGCGTTGCGCCAGATCGAAGCGTTTGAATTCCTGTTCGAGTGCGAGCTCAAGACCCGCGCACTTCTGAACCGATAATTGCTGGAGCCATTGCCATGAGCAGCCTGTCCGTCTACCACGTTTCGAGTCCCGAAATTCCGAACAAGGTCCTGACCCACTTCGAGGACATCGCCTCGACCCTGGCCGAAAAAGGCGTGCGGTTCGACCGTTGGGAAGCCGCGACGAAAATCCAGCCCGGCGCCAGCCAGGATGAAGTGATCGCCGCCTACAAGACCCAGATCGACCAGCTGATGACCGAGCGCGGCTACGTCACGGTCGATGTCATCAGCCTCAACAGCGACCATCCGCAGAAAGCCGAACTTCGCGCCAAGTTCCTTGATGAACATCGGCACGGCGAGGACGAAGTGCGATTTTTCGTCGCCGGTCGTGGGCTGTTTATCTTGCACATCGACGATTACGTCTACGCGGTCCTGTGCGAAAAGAACGACCTTATTTCCGTGCCCGCCGGTACGCCGCACTGGTTCGACATGGGCGAACACCCACATTTCGTTGCCATTCGCCTGTTCAACAACCCGGAAGGCTGGGTCGCCAAGTTCACCGGCGACGACATCGCCAGCCGCTTCCCGCGCCTGGAGGACTGACTTCGTGACAATCAAAGCCATCCTCACCGACATCGAAGGCACCACCAGCGCGGTGAGTTTTGTCTTCGACGTGTTGTTTCCCTATGCCGCCGAGCACCTGCCGGATTTCGTCCGGCAGAACGCCGGTCGCGCCGACGTGGCGGAACAATTGGCCGCTGTGCGTCGCGACAGCCATGAGCCGGACGCCGATGTGGAGCGGGTCATCACAATCCTGCTGGGCTGGATCGCCGAGGACCGCAAGGCCACGCCGCTCAAGGCGTTGCAGGGCATGGTCTGGGAGCAGGGCTACCAAGCCGGGCAGTTGAAAGGTCATGTTTACCCGGATGCGGTGCAGGCACTGAAAGATTGGCACCAGCAAGGCTATCGGTTGTTTGTGTATTCCTCGGGCTCGATCCAGGCGCAAAAACTGATTTTTGGCTGTTCCGAGGCGGGCGACCTGTCGCCGTTGTTCAGCGGTTATTTCGACACCACGTCCGGGCCCAAGCGGGAGGCGCAGTCCTACCAGCGCATCAGCGAGGCGATGGGCATCGCGCCAGGGGAGATTCTTTTCCTGTCGGACATCGTCCAGGAACTGGACGCGGCCCGTGACGCCGGGATGGCCACCTGTGGCCTGGCGCGTGAAGGTGGCGAACTGGCCGGTCACGAAACCCTGGCAAGCTTTGCGGACATCGAGCCGTCCCGGTTCGGCGCCTGAACGGCAGGCAAAAAAAATCAGGCCATGGAACCGTAAGGCTCCAGGCCTGATCCCAACACAGCGTGTCAGGCGCTGTGGTAGGTCGGTAGCGCGAAGCGGTGCTGGCTTTGCAGCATCGCCACGGGCGGCAACTCGCTGGCTTGCTCAGCCAGATCGCGGCGAATCGCACTGATGGCCCAAGACAACTGGTCCCCGGCGTGCAATTGCGCGTAGGAAATCGTGCGCTTGAACAGTTTGCCGTCGCTGTTGCGCAAGGTCAGCAGGATGCCGCCATCCGGGCGTGCCTGGGTGGTGACTTCGTAGTTGGAAAACAGCGATGCAAACTTCTCTTGAATCATATTCATCGTTCATTGCTCCATGGTGTGGCAAACCGTGGAGGGGTAGTTGCAGTGTCTGTGCCAGCATTCGATTAATTTAAAAACCATTAAAAAACAACGAGATACGGATTTCGCGTATTTTTGCTTTCGTGCAACTTGCATGAACGGCCATCGTGCATCCTGCATTTTGCGTGGTCGGGCGTTTATTTATGGAACCAAACCGTGTCCTCGCGCTCACGCCTCGCCTGTGCCGGGCCGTGGATACAAAACATTGCAAAAACCGCATGTACAGCCGTCAAACGGCTGGGTACTTTCGAGCCGAAATCCGCACACGCCCATGACAAGAACCACGGCCCACGAGGTCGAGCGGGGAAGGATCACCCATGAGTCGTACACCCA
Organism: Pseudomonas sp. HB05; assembly: GCF_016756915.1. Classification (NCBI taxonomy): domain Bacteria; kingdom Pseudomonadati; phylum Pseudomonadota; class Gammaproteobacteria; order Pseudomonadales; family Pseudomonadaceae; genus Pseudomonas; species Pseudomonas sp. HB05. Next base: position 46,765 of record NZ_JAESPG010000042.1, on the reverse strand, counting down.
GCGACGCCATTACCTGGGGCATGATGCTGCGCAAGCTGCCCACCATCGCCAGGGCGGTTCCCCGCATTGTCAAAGGCATGAAACTCGCCAACGTCCAGGACCCGACGCAGCCCTGCGGCCTGGGCTGGTGCTTCGAGCAGGCCACGCAACGCAATCCCCAAGGCCCGGCGCTGCTGTGCGGCGACGCGGTGCTGAGTTATACACAGGTCAACGAGCAGGCCAATCGCATCGCCCATTACCTGTCGGCGCAAGGCGTGGGCAAGGGCGATTGTGTAGCGATCTTTATCGAGAACCGTCCACAGTTGCTGATCACCGTGCTGGCCGTGGCGAAGGTTGGTGCGGTCAGCGCGATGATCAATACCGCGCAGACGGGCGATGCCCTGGTGCACAGCCTTGCGTTGGTCACGCCGGTGGCCGTGGTGGTCGGGGACGAACGGGTTGCGGCGTTCGACGACGTGCGTGGCCGGGTCGGGCTATCGCACGGGCGAACCTGGTGGGTGGCGGATCAGGAAAACGTCCCTGCGCCGTCCGGATTCGTCGACTTGATGCGTGCAAGCGAGCAATACCCGGGCGAGAACCCGGCCAGCAGCCAGCACGTATTCTTCGATGATCCCTGTTTCTATCTGTACACCTCCGGCACCACCGGGCTGCCCAAGGCCGGGGTCTTTCGCCATGGCCGCTGGATGCGCACCGCCACCAGTTTCGGCCTGATTGCCTTGGACATGCAGCCCGAGGACATCGTCTATTGCACGCTGCCGCTGTATCACGCCACCGGCCTGTGCGTGTGCTGGGGCGCGGCGATATGCGGTGCTTCGGGTTTCGCCATGCGCCGCAAATTCAGCGCCAGTCAGTTCTGGAGCGACGTGCGACGGTATCAGGCAACCACGCTGGGTTACGTCGGTGAGTTGTGCCGTTATCTCGTTGATCAGCCCGCCAGCACCACGGACCGGGAGCACAGCGTGACGAAAATGATTGGCAACGGCCTGCGCCCCGGCGCGTGGGCTGCGTTCAAGACACGTTTCGGCGTTGACCATATCTGTGAACTCTACGCAGCCAGCGACGGCAATATCGGTTTCACCAACATCCTCAACTTTGACAACACGGTCGGGTTTTCCCTGATGGCCTGGGCGCTGGTGCGCTACGACCACGACAGCGGCGCGCCATTGCGCAACCTGCAGGGACGCATGCAGAAAGTCCCCAGGGGTGAGCCGGGCCTGCTCTTGGCTCGCATTGATGACAAGGCACCGCTGGACGGCTACACCGATCCGACCAAGACCGAGAAAATCATCTACCGGGACGTCTTTATCCCGGGCGATCGCTACTTCAATACCGGTGATCTGCTGCGCAACATCGGTTTTGGCCATGGGCAGTTCGTCGATCGCCTTGGCGACACCTACCGTTGGAAAGGCGAGAACGTTTCCACCACCGAAGTCGAGAACGTGCTGCTGCAACATCCGCAGATTGCCGAGGCGGTGGCCTATGGCGTTGAGATCAACGGCACCAATGGCCGTGCCGGCATGGCCGCGATTACGCCGGCCGAATCCCTGGCGACCCTGGACTTCAGCGAGCTGCTGCGGTTTCTGCAATGCAAGTTGCCTGCTTACGCGGTGCCACTGTTCTTGCGCATCAAGGTGAAGATGGACACCACCGGCACCTTCAAATACCAGAAGACCCGTCTCAAGGCCGAGGCCTTTGACCCCTGCCTCACGGGTGATGAGCCGATCTACGCCTGGCTGCCTGACAGCTCGACCTATGTGCGTGTGGACCGGCAATTGTCGACAGGGATCCAGGGCGGCCAGTACCGCTATTGATTCTGGCTATGACCGCTGCAGATAAAAAAGGGATGACAGGCCCCGGGTCCCTCGGGAAACTAGCGGCTTTGCAACGAACCGATGGAGTTTCCATGTCCGATACAAGCCGCCAGATGACCCCTGAAGAGGCTGCGGAGTTTGCCGAGCAGGTCTTCAACGTTGCCCGCCAGGGCGACGCCGCGATGATGGCCGCGCTGCTGAGCAAGGGCTTGCCGCCGAACCTGCGCAATCACAAGGGCGATACCTTGCTGATGTTGGCCGCATACCACGGGCATGTTGAAACGGTGAAAGTCCTGCTGGAACACAAGGCCGATCCGGAGATCCGCAACGACAACGGCCAGAGCCCGATTGCCGGGGCGGCGTTCAAGGGTGACCTGGCGGTGGTTTCAGCCTTGGTGGACGGTGGCGCGCAAGTGGAAGGTTCCTCGTTCGATGGCCGCACGGCGTTGATGATGGCGGCGATGTTCAACCGGGCGGAAATCGTCGATTACCTGATCAGCAAAGGCGCCGACCCCAAGGCCAAGGATGCCAACGGCGTCTCGGCACTGGATGCGGCCAGGACCATGGGCGCGGTGGACACCACGGCGCAGTTGGAAAAATTGTTGAGCTGACAATGAAGCTTTTTGTGGCGAGGGAGCTCTTGTGGCGAGGGGATTTATCCCCGCTGGGGCGCGAAGCGGCCCTAAATCTGGCAACTCGGTATGTCAGATTAATCGGGGGCCGCTTCGCAGCCCAGCGGGGATAAATCCCCTCGCCACAGCAAGCTCCCTCGCCACGGGACCCTGACTTGGCCTGGGGGATGCGCTATCCTTCGCGGCCGCAAAAATACATCGCCACAGGAATAGCCCCATGAAAGCCGCACTCGTCGAACTCATCAGCAAAATCAGCTCCGGCTGCCTGGGCGAGGCGGACATCGAGAAGATCGCCGATGAAGCGGCCCAGGCCTACGCCGACCCGGTGGCTTTCCTGGCGGCCAACCCGGACATCAACTACGACGACACTTTCCCGATCCCGCTGGGCGAATGGGTGGTGGTCGGCAGCCTGCCGGACACCGTGTTGTTCCAGGCCGATACCTACGTCGAATTGTTCGAACAGATCGTCGCCTCGTTCGGCCCCGGCGTTGCGTTCAACCTCAAGCCCAAGCAACTGGCAAAGACTGAAGCCCTGACCGCGCTCAACCGCATCCAGATCCAGATGAGCAGCCTGAACAAGGAAAACGGCGGCTATGTGCTGATGAACATCAGCCAGTTGCTCGACGATGAATTACAGATGGTGCTGGTGTACGGCAATGACCTGCCACGCGTGCTGGAGTTGTGTGCCGAAGTCGGCATCGCTGCGGCGCCGGCCCTCGAAGCCCTCAAGGTTGCGGTCCACGTCTGAAGCAATAAAACGGAACCCTTGCCCAGGCCCCGCTATCCTAAGTGGGCATGTCACCATTTGGGAGCGACACCATGGGTTCCACCTTCAACGGCCTGATTGGCCTGATTATCCTGGCGCTCGATATCTGGGCGATCATCAACGTACTCAAGAGTGGCGCGGAAACCGGGATGAAAATCCTCTGGGTGTTGCTGATCCTGCTGTTGCCGGTGTTGGGCCTGATCATCTGGGCGATTGCCGGGCCGCGTGGCAACGTGCGGGTCTGACCGCTCGCCAATAACTCCCTGATAAAAAGAATGCCCGACAGGCCGTGACCTGTCGGGCATTTTTTTTGCGCGACGGTTTCAGGCGGCCGCCAGCGAAGCCTTCTGCGAAGCGCTCAGGAAGCGCAGCAATGCCAGCAGCGGGAAGGCGCTGCCAACGATCACCACCCACAGCCAGCCGCCGTGTTCATAGACCGCACTGGCGATCGATGAGCCAAATGCACCGCCGATGAAAATGCTAGTCATGTATAGGGCATTCAGTCGGCTGCGGCTTTTCGCGTCGAGGGCGTAGATGGTGCGCTGGCCCAAGACCATGTTCATCTGTACACAGAAATCCAGGACCACGCCGGTCACTGCCAGGCCAATCACGCTGTAGATCGGGTGGATGAACGCCGGCAGGAAACTCAGGCTGGCGAACAACATGGCCAGCAGCGAAGCGATCCGGGTGTGACCGGCGTCCGCCAGGCGGCCGGCAATGGGCGCGGCGATGGCGCCGATTGCTCCGACCAGGGCGAACAGCGCGATCTCCGTCTGGGACAGGCCATGGTTACGCGCCAGTTCCAGCGGTACGGCGGTCCAGAACAGACTGAATGTGGCGAACATGCAGGCTTGGTAGAAGGCCCGTTGCCGTAGCTGCGGCTGCTGGCGCAACAAGGTGCCGAGCGAACCCAGCAGTTGGCCGTAGGACGCGCTGTGGTCGGGCTGGCGCTTGGGCACGGTCAACGCCAGGACGACGCTGATGGCCGCCATCAGCGCGGCGGCGATGATAAACATGGCCCGCCAGCCGAAATGATCGGCCACCACGCTGGACACCGGCCGCGCCAACAGAATCCCCAGCAACAGGCCGCCCATGATCCCACCGACGACCCGTCCCCGGGATTCCTCCGGCGCCAGGTGCGCGGCCAGCGGAATCAGGACTTGTACCGAGACGGAACTGAAACCCACCAGCAGCGAGACCAGCAGGAACACATTCGGCTGATCGGTGAAAGCCGCCCCCAGCAGGCTGGCAATCGCGACCACGGTGGTGAGGATCATCAAGCGCCGGTTTTCCAACAGGTCGCCCAGCGGCACGAGGAAAAACAGGCCCAGGGCATAGCCGATCTGCGTCAGCGAGACGATCAGGCTGGCCATGGTGCTGCTCAGGCCGACGTCGGGTGCGATCAGTTCGATAATGGGTTGGGCGTAGTAGATGTTGGCAACGATGGCGCCGCAACAGAAAGCGAACAACAGGACCATGCCGCGGGTCAGTGCGCTGCCGGGCGAGGTGGGTGGATGAGCACTCATGGCAATCTCGTCGATCAATTGAAAGGATGGCGTGAGGCTAAAGACTTGCAGGGCTCTGGAACAGGGCTTTGTGGCTGATATCAGTCATGCCTGTTGTTAATGATGGATCTCAATATGTAGGAAAGCTGTGTGGCGAGGGGATTCATCCCCGCTGGGCTGCGCAGCGGCCCCAAGAGAGCGGCTCAATGCAATCAGTCTGATACACCGGAGCTTGCGCTTTCAGGGCTGCTGCGCAGCCCAACGGGGATGAATCCCCTCGCCACAGGACCGCGCGCAGCTCGTTGTTCCTTTATTGCCCGCTATAGATCTGGTCGAAAACCCCACCGTCATTGAAGTGCGTCTTCTGCACGGTGCGCCAGTCGCCGAAGGTCTTCTCCACCGACAGGAAGTCAACTTTCGGGAAACGGTCGGTGTACTTGGCCAGCACCGCCGGGTCCCGTGGACGAAGGTAGTTGGCGGCGGCGATTTCCTGGCCTTCAGGCGACCACAGGTATTTGAGGTACGCCTCGGCGGCTTCGCGGGAGCCTTTCTTCTCGACCACTTTATCCACAACGCTCACCGGTGGCTCGGCTTCGGCGGACACGCTTGGGTAGACCACTTCGAACTGGTCGCGGCCAAACTCGCGGGCGATCATTTCCGCTTCGTTTTCAAAGGTCACCAGCACGTCGCCGATCTGGTTGGTCATGAAGGTCGTCGTCGCTGCGCGGCCACCGGTGTCCAGCACGGGGGCTTGCTTGAACAGCTTGCCGACGAAATCCTTGGCCTTGTTCTCGTCGCCACCGTTCTTGAGCACATAGCCCCACGCCGACAGGTAGGTGTAGCGGCCGTTGCCGGAGGTTTTCGGGTTGGGCACGATTACCTGCACGCCATCCTTGAGCAGGTCGGGCCAATCCTTCAGCGCTTTCGGATTGCCCTTGCGCACGATGAACACCGTGGCCGAGGTGAACGGCGCGCTGTTGTTCGGCAGGCGGGTGACCCAGTTGTCCGGAACCAGCTTGCCGTTGTCCGCCAAGGCGTTGATGTCGGTGGCCATGTTCATGGTAATGACATCTGCCGGCAGGCCGTCGATGACCGAACGCGCCTGCTTGCTGGAACCGCCGAACGACATTTGCACGGTGATGTTCTCGTTGTGTCCGGCTTGCCAGTGTTTCTGGAACGCGGCGTTGTAATCCTTGTAGAAGTCGCGCATCACGTCATAGGAAACGTTCAGCAGGGTCGGGGCGGCGTGGGCCAGGCTGCCGAAGGTCAGGCCAGCGGCAAGAAGAGAGGCGCCAAAGAATTTCTTCACAGCGAATTCCTTTTTATTGGAAAGGGGGCGGGCGATAAGCCAGCACACTAGCGATAAGCTTATAAGCCTTCAAGCACTAAAAAGTGCTTTGCTTATTCCATTTTCTTGAACAGCGCGTTGCCACAACGGGAGCAGAAAGCCGCACCGTGCTCATGGTTGTTTTTGCTGCACACCGGGCAGTCATGCTGGAGTTGATCGCCGCGCATGGCCGTGGCGAGTTCAGCGGTGAAGATACCCGTCGGTACGGCGATGATCGAATAGCCGGTGATCATCACCAGGGAAGAAATGACCTGGCCCAGCGGCGTCTTCGGCACGATGTCGCCGAAGCCCACGGTAGTGAGTGTCACGATAGCCCAATAGATCCCCTTGGGGATGCTGGTAAAGCCATGCTCGGGCCCTTCGATGACATACATCAGCGTGCCAAACACCGTCACCAGGGTCGATACGCTGACCAGGAACACAATGATCTTCTGCTTGCTGCCCCGTAGCGCGGCCAATAGGTAATTGGCCTGCTTGAGGTACGGGCTGAGCTTCAGCACCCGGAAGATCCGCAACATACGGATGATCCGCACGATCAGCAGGTATTGGGCATCGCTGTAGTACAGCGCGAGGATGCCCGGCACGATCGCCAGCAGGTCTACCAATCCGTAGAAGCTGAACGCGTAGCGCAGCGGCTTCGGCGAGCAGTACAGGCGCAGGCCGTATTCGACCAGAAAGATGAAGGTGAAGCCCCACTCGATGTAAGCCAGCAGGGCCGCGTAGTTCTTGTGAACGCTGTCGATGCTGTCGAGCATCACGATCACCAGGCTGGCCAGGATGATCAGCAACAGGGTGCTGTCGAAGCGTCGGCCCGCCACGGTATCGGTCTGGAAAATAATGACGTAGAGGCGTTCCCGCCAGTTGTTGCTGCTGTCCATGACTTTCGCCTGAATCAATAATCAGCGAAGCCTAGGGCGATTGCCCTGCGCAGTGCAAGGCGCGGTATCGAGGATTACCTGATGCCAGAGCCGCCCAGTCGCCTGAACCAGCCAGCAGGCGAGGATGAACGGTGCCGTCAGCGGCGCCACGCCCAGCGCTGCGAAACCTGGTGTGAGAAAGACTGCCAGAGCAATGCCCGTCAGTGGCGGCCATGGTTTGCGGGTGTGTTGGCCGAGGGCCAGGGCCACCAACGCCGGGTTGTAGCCGCCCAGTCCCGACAGGGCCAGGTTGCCGTCGTGATGCAGCCAGGCGAATGCAACGCCGACGATGGACCCGAACAGCGCCCAGCCAGCGGCGCGACGATTGGCGACCAGCAGGCCGATTGCAATCAGCGCGCCGGCCAGTGGGTGGTCGAGAAACACCACTTGGCCCAGGCCGTTCAAAGGGGCGAGCAGCAGATTGGGCAAACTGATCTCCACCGACGCGGGCGGTGGGGAGAGCGGGGCGAAACCCAGCAGCAACCAACCCAGCCCCACGAATGGCGCGGTGTAGGCGGGCAGGCAGCGAGGGCCAGGGGTTCGCTTGAGCCATTGCTGGGTCAGCATCGCACTGATGCCGCCGCCGGCAATGATCAGCGGTGGCAACAAGGGCGACCAGGGCAGCTTCAGGCTCAACATCAATCCCAGCAGGATCCCGTTATAGCTGAAGAGGCCGGCTTGCCGATGCTCCTTGGCATAACCGCGTCGCTGCGCCGTCAGCAATCCCGCCACGCCGCCCAGCAGCGCACCGCCGAGCAAGGCTGGCGCGGTGAGCAGGATTGCCAACAGGCACAGCAAGCCGCACAGCGGATGGCGCTGGAGGAAAATCTGGCTGAAACCGTTGAGCAGGGCGGTGGCCCAGTCGGGGCAGTGGGTGTTGGACATGATAGGTGAGTGTCAGAGGGACCGGGTCGACTTCATCGCGAGCAAGCTCGCTCCCACACTGGGTTTGCGGCGTTCACAAAACCCTGTGGGAGCGAGCTTGCTCGCGATGAGGTCAGTACAGGCGCTAGATCAACGTCTCGATACGCAGCGAATTGGTCGACCCCGGCTGCCCGAACGGCACGCCCGCGGTGATCAGCAAAGTGTCGCCACGCTGGGCCATGCCTTGGGCCTGGGCGATTTCCAGCGCCGTGGAGCACACCTCATCGACCTGCTTCAAACGGTCATTGACCACCGAATGCACGCCCCAGGCTACGGTCAGTCGGCGGGCGGCCTGCAGATTTGGCGTCAGGTTGAGGATCGGTACCGTCGGCCGTTCCCGCGCCGCCCGCAGGCTGGAACTGCCCGACTCGCTGTAGTTCACCAACACCGCCACCGGCAGGACGTTGCTGATCCGGCGGATCGCGCAACTGATGGCGTCCGACACCGTGGCCTCGGCTTTCGGCCGGCTGACGTCCAACTGCGCCTGGTAGTCCGGGCCGTTTTCTACCTGGCGGATGATCTTGCTCATCATCTGCACGGCTTCGAGGGGGTAGTCGCCGGAAGCGGTTTCCGCCGACAGCATCACCGCATCGGCACCTTCGGCCACGGCGTTGGCGACGTCGGTGACTTCGGCGCGGGTTGGCGCCGGGGAGAAGCGCATCGATTCGAGCATCTGCGTGGCCACCACCACCGGTCTGCCGAGGGCACGGCAGGTGCCGATGATGGTCTTCTGGATCTGCGGCACGCTCTCGGCCGGGACCTCGACGCCAAGATCCCCGCGGGCAACCATGATCGCGTCGCTCAGTTCAGCGATCTCGCGCAGTTGGGTGACGGCCGATGGTTTTTCGATCTTGGCCATCAGGAACGCCTTGTCGCCGATCAGCGCGCGGGCTTCGCGGATGTCCTCGGGACGCTGCACGAACGACAGCGCCACCCAGTCCACGCCAAGCTCCAGGCCGAAGCTCAAGTCGCGACGATCCTTGGCGGTGAGTGGGCTCAGGTCGAGCACGGCCTGGGGCACGTTCACGCCCTTGCGGTCCGACAGCTCGCCGCCGTTGAGCACCTCGGTGTCGATGGCGTCGCTGTGCCTGGCGGTCACGCGCAAGCGCAGCTTGCCGTCGTCCAGCAGCAAATCCATGCCCGGCTCCAGCGCCGCGATGATCTCCGGGTGGGGTAGGTTGACCCGGCGCTGGTCGCCGGGTGTCGGGTCCAGGTCCAACCGCAGGGCCTGGCCGCGCTGCAGCAGGACCTTGCCGTCGGCGAATTTGCCCACCCGCAGTTTCGGTCCCTGCAAGTCCATCAGGATGCCCAAGGGGTAATTGAGCTGCTGCTCGACTTCGCGGATCCACTGGTAGCGCTGGGCGTGGTCGGCATGGTCGCCGTGGCTGAAGTTCAGGCGAAAGATGTTCACACCGGCCTGCACCAGTTCGCGGATGTCATCGATGCCACGGGTGGCGGGGCCGAGGGTCGCGAGGATCTTGACCTTTTTATCAGGCGTCATTTTTCGGGTTCTCGAGGATCAGGATGGCGCGAAAGTCGTTGACGTTGGTGCGGGTCGGCTCGGTGACGATCAACGCATCCAGCGCGGCGAAGTAGCCGTAGCCATTGTTGTTATCCAACTCGTCGCTGGCGCACAGGCCCAGCTCGGCGGCGCGGCGATAGCTGTCCGGGGTCATGATTGCTCCGGCGTTGTCCTCGGAACCGTCGATGCCATCGGTGTCGCCGGCCAGCGCGTGGATGCCGGGATGGCCCTTGAGGCTGTCGGTCAGGCTCAGCAGGAATTCGGCGTTGCGTCCGCCACGGCCATTGCCGCGCACGGTGACAGTGGTTTCGCCGCCAGACAGGATCACGCACGGCGCCGCCAAGGGTTGGCCATGCAGGGCGATTTGCCGGGCGATGCCGGCGTGGACCTTCGCCACTTCCCGGGATTCGCCTTCCAGGTCACCGAGGATCAACGGGCTGAAACCGGCCTGGCGTGCTTTCACGGCTGCGGCTTCCAGGGATTGCTGGGGGCGGGCGATCAGTTGGAAATGACTGCGGGCCAGGCTCGGGTCGCCGGGCTTGATGGTTTCCGATTCCGGGCTTTGCAGCCAGGTGCGCACCGTGGCCGGGATCTCAATGTCATAGCGCTTGAGAATCGCCAGGGCCTCGGCTGAGGTGCTGGGGTCGGCCACGGTGGGGCCGGACGCGATGACTGTGGCCAGGTCGCCGGGCACGTCGGAAATCGCATAGGTGTAGACCGTCGCCGGCCAGCAGGCTTTGCCCAGGCGTCCGCCCTTGATCGCCGAGAGATGCTTGCGCACGCAATTCATCTCGCCGATGGTCGCGCCGGATTTGAGCAAGGCTTTGTTGATCGATTGTTTGTCGGCCAGGGTAATGCCGGCCGCCGGCAAGGCCAGCAACGCCGAGCCCCCGCCGGACAGCAGGAAAATCACCCGGTCGTCTTCATTCAGGTTGCTGACGAGTTGGAGCACCCGTCCAGCCACTTCCAGGCCGGCGGCGTCCGGCACCGGGTGAGCGGCTTCCACTACTTCGATTTTCTGGCAGGGCGCGCCATGGCCGTAGCGGGTCACCACCAGGCCGCTGACCTCGCCCTGCCAGCAACGCTCGACCACTTGCGCCATCGCGGCCGCCGCCTTGCCGGCACCGATGACGATTACCCGGCCGCTGCGGTCGCTGGGCAGGTATTGTTCGAGGACGTGCTGCGGATGCGCCGCGTCGATGGCTGTGGCAAACAGCTCGCGCAGCAGTTGTTGCGGATCGACCGACATGGCGGGCTCCCAGGATTCTTGTTATTTGAAGGGCAACGCAGACCCCTGTGGGAGCGGGCTTGCTCGCGAAGGCGGTGTGTCAGTCAACACTTCATTGACAGGAAGATCGCCTTCGCGAGCAAGCCCGCTCCCACAAGGGGTGTGGTGTGTCAGTTATCGCGGATCGAGAAATTCGCCATGTGCTCCAACCCCTTGATCAACGCCGAGTGATCCCAGTTGCTGCCACCGATGGCCGCGCACGTGCTGAACACTTGCTGGGCGTTGGCGGTGTTGGGCAGGTTGATGTTCAGTTCCTTGGCGCCTTGCAGGGCCAGGTTCAGGTCCTTCTGGTGCAGGCTGATGCGGAAGCCCGGGTCGAAGGTGCCCTTGATCATGCGTTCGCCGTGGACTTCGAGAATCTTCGACGAAGCGAAACCACCCATCAGTGCTTCACGAACCTTCGCCGGGTCAGCGCCATTTTTTGCGGCGAACAGCAGCGCTTCGGCCACCGCCTGGATGTTCAGGGCAACGATGATTTGATTCGCGACTTTCGCGGTCTGGCCATCGCCGTTGCCGCCGACCAGGGTGATGTTCTTGCCCATGGCCTGGAACAGCGGCAAGGCGCGCTCGAAGGCGGCACTGTCGCCACCGACCATGATGCTCAGCGTCGCGGCCTTGGCACCGACTTCACCGCCGGACACCGGGGCGTCGAGGTACTGGGCGCCTTTTTCGTTGATTTTCGCCGCGAAGGTTTTGGTGGCGGTCGGCGAGATCGAACTCATGTCGATCACCACTTTGCCCTTGCCCACGCCAGCTGCGACACCGTCGGCGCGGAACAGCACGTCTTCGACCTGCGGAGTGTCCGGGACCATGACGATGATGAACTCGGCTTCCTGGGCCACTTCCTTCGGATTGGCCAATGCCACCGCGCCACCGGCCAGCAGGTCGGCCGGGGCCGGGTCGTGGTGCTGGGACAGGAACAGGCTGTGACCGGCTTTTTGCAGGTTCAGTGCCATTGGGTGGCCCATGATGCCGGTGCCGATGAATCCGATTTTAGCCATGAAAAAATCCTCTCTTATTAAAGTGCCCGCGGACGCTTGTGGTCAGATCGCGTTATGGGTTTTCAGCCAGCCCAGTCCCGCTTCAGTGGTGGTCAGCGGCTTGTATTCGCAGCCGATCCAGCCCTGGTAGCCGATGCGGTCCAGGTGTTCGAACAGGAAGCGGTAGTTGATCTCGCCCGTGCCCGGCTCGTTGCGGCCCGGGTTGTCCGCCAGTTGCACATGGTTTATCTCGCCCAGGTGCGCCGACAGGGTCCGGGCCAGGTCGCCTTCCATGATTTGCATGTGATAGATGTCGTATTGCAGGAACAGGTTGGCGCTGCCCACCTGCTCGCGGATCGACAGGGCCTGGGCCGTGTTGTTCAGGTAGAAACCAGGAATGTCGCGGGTATTGATGGCTTCCATCACCAGCTTGATGCCTTCGCCTTGCAGCTTTTCGGCGGCGTACTTCAGGTTGGCGACGAACGTTTTTTCCGCCAGAGCCTCGTCGCACTTCTGCGGACGAATCCCGGCCAGGCAATTGACCTGGGTATTGCCCAGCACTTTTGCGTAGGCAATCGCCAAGTCGACCCCGGCGCGGAATTCTTCGACCCGATCCGGCAGGCAGGCGATGCCGCGCTCACCCTTGGCCCAGTCGCCGGCCGGCAGGTTGAACAGCACCTGGGTCAGGCCATTGGCGTCGAGCAGGGCCTTGAGTTCGGCGGAGCTGTAGTCGTAGGGGAACAGGTATTCGACGCCACTGAAACCGGCCTTGGCGGCCGCTTCGAAACGGGCGAGGAAATCCTGCTCAGTGAACAGCATGGACAGGTTGGCGGCGAAACGCGGCATGGTGGTCTCCTGTAAATAGTTGGCAGGTCTCCCTTGTGGGAGCGAGCTTGCTCGCGATAGCGGTGTGCCTGCTTGCATTCCTATTGAATGTAGCGCCGTCATCGCGAGCAAGCTCGCTCCCACAGGGACGCCGGTCGGTCAGTCGAGTAACGAAATGGCGGTCGGTGCATCGTTGCCCACCAGCGCCAGGTCTTCAAACTCATTGACGGCGTTGATCTCGGTGCCCATGGAAATATTGGTCACCCGTTCGAGGATGATCTCGACGATCACCGGCACCTTGAACTCTTCGATCATCTCCTGGGCCTTGCGCAGCGCCGGTTGGATGCCGGACGGTTCGAACACCCGCAACGCCTTGCAGCCCAGGCCTTCGGCCACGGCGATGTGGTCCACGCCGTAACCGTTGAGCTCCGGTGCGTTGAGGTTGTCGAACGACAACTGCACGCAGTAATCCATGTCGAAGCCGCGCTGGGCCTGGCGGATCAAGCCCAGGTAGGAGTTGTTCACCACGACATGGATGTACGGCAGCTTGAACTGCGCGCCCACCGCCAATTCCTCGATCATGAACTGGAAATCATAGTCGCCCGACAACGCGACGACCTTGCGGTTCGGATCGGCCTTGACCACCCCGAGCGCGGCCGGAATGGTCCATCCCAGGGGACCGGCCTGGCCGCAATTGATCCAGTGGCGTGGCTTGTAGACGTGGAGGAACTGCGCGCCGGCGATCTGCGACAGGCCGATCGTGCTGACGTAGCAGGTGTCCTTGCCGAACACCTGGTTCATTTCCTCATAAACGCGCTGCGGCTTGATCGGCACGTTGTCGAAGTGGGTCTTGCGCTGCAGGCTGGCCTTGCGTTGCTGGCAATCCTGGAGCCAGGCGCTGCAGTCCTTCAGCTTACCGGCGGCTTGCCATTCGCGGGCCACTTCGATGAACACGGTCAAGGCCGAAGCCGCGTCGGAAACGATGCCCAGGTCTGGAGTGAACACGCGGCCGATTTGCGTCGGCTCGATGTCCACGTGAATGAACGTGCGGCCTTCGGTGTAGACGTCCACCGAACCGGTGTGACGGTTGGCCCAACGGTTGCCAACGCCCAGCACCACGTCGGATTTAAGCAGCGTTGCGTTGCCATAGCGGTGGGAGGTTTGCAGACCGACCATGCCGACCATCAACGGGTGATCGTCGGGGATCGTGCCCCAGCCCATCAAGGTCGGGATGACCGGGATACCGGTCAGCTCGGCGAACTCCACCAGCAGTTCGCTGGCATCGGCATTGATGATGCCGCCGCCGGCCACCAGCAACGGGCGTTCAGCCTGGTTGAGCATCGCCAGGGCTTTCTCGATCTGCACACGGTTGGCCGCGGGTTTGGCCAGGGGCAGCGGCTGGTACGCATCGATGTCGAATTCAATCTCGGCCATCTGAACATCGAACGGCAGGTCGATCAGCACCGGGCCGGGGCGGCCGGAGCGCATTTCGTAGAAAGCTTTCTGGAAGGCATACGGCACCTGGCCCGGTTCCAGGACGGTGGTCGCCCACTTGGTCACTGGCTTGACGATGCTGGTGATGTCCACGGCCTGGAAATCTTCCTTGTGCATACGGGCGCGGGGCGCTTGCCCGGTGATGCACAGGATCGGGATCGAATCGGCAGAAGCGCTGTAGAGCCCGGTCACCATATCGGTACCGGCCGGCCCCGAAGTACCGATGCACACACCGATATTGCCGGCCTTGGTGCGGGTGTAGCCCTCGGCCATGTGCGAGGCGCCTTCAACGTGCCGAGCGAGGACATGATCGATGCCGCCAACTTTTTGCAGGGCGGAGTACAGCGGGTTGATCGCAGCACCCGGGATGCCGAAGGCAGTGTCCACGCCTTCACGGCGCATCACCAGGACGGCGGCTTCGATTGCTCTCATTTTGCTCATTATTTTGTGCCTCTTACGTTTTGTAATTGTATACAAGTGGCTTTGCGGCAGAGTGTATTCATGGCGAATGGCGCAGGTCAATCCCTTTCCTCAAGCACGCGTTTAATTCGTTGGGAACCTGATTCTACTGCGGCCTTTTGTCGCTGAAGGTGATTTGCGTAAATTATTGTATACAAAAATATATATTGTTGTGTTCTATTTGTGGCGTTCGGTTTTTCTGAAAGTGAAGCCGCCAAGGCTTTCCCATAACAAAAGAAGGACAGCATCCATGAGCGTTCTAACCTTGAAAATTGCCATCAATCTGGCGGGGCAGGCCCTCGCCGCAGGTCGCGAAATCAGCGCGGCACCCTTGACCGTCGCGGTCCTGGACAGCGGCGGGCACCTGGTGGCCTTGCAGCGTGAAGACGGCGCCAGCTTGCTGCGCCCACAAATCGCCATCGGCAAGGCATGGGGCGCCATCGCCCTGGGCAAGGGCTCCCGCCTGCTCGCCCAGGACGCCCAACAGCGCCCGGCGTTCTTTGCGGCTTTGAATGGTCTGGGGCAAGGCAACATCGTGCCGGCGCCGGGCGGAGTATTGATCCGGGATCAGGAGGGCAGGGTCCTGGGGGCGATCGGGGTGAGTGGGGATGTTTCGGATGTGGATGAGCAGGTGGCGGTGAGGGCGGTGGAGGCGGTGCAGTTGAGGGCGGATGCTGGGGTTGCTGTTTGATTTTGCGGTGAATTGACGGGCGTCTTCGCGAGCAAGTCGGAGCGCACCGCACCGCCGCTCCCACAGGTTTTCGGTGCTCGACACAGCATGTATGAACACAGCAAGTCCCTTGTGGGAGCGGGCTTGCTCGCGAAGGCGATCAACCATACACATCCGGCAAAAAGACTAATTCCGATGTGGCATTCACCGAAGCTAGCCTTTCCAGACTTCATCAAAAAGGGGGGGGGGCGACGGAATGCCTGCACGCTCAGCTTCACACCGCCTGCGTATCGGTCGCTATGCAGAGCAGAACCGCATCTATTTATTGACCGCCAATACTCTGGAGCGCGAACCAGTCTTCAAAGACTATCGCCTGGGAAGGGTCGTCATTCATCAGTTCAGGGCGGTCCATGAGCAGGGGATTGCGGACTCCCTGGCTTTTGTCGTCATGCCTGATCATGTCCATTGGTTGATTCGACTGCATCGAGGGTCGTTGGGGCAGTTGATGTGCCAGGTGAAGTCCATCAGTGCCAAGGGGGTCAACGAGGCGGCTGATAGGGCTGGTAGCCTATGGCAGCAGGGATATCACGATCGAGCGCTACGGCGGGAAGAGGACTTGGTAAAGCTGGCTCGCTATGTTGTGGCAAATCCACTGCGGGCAGGCCTGGTAGAGCGACTTGGCGACTATCCGCTGTGGGATGCCATTTGGCTTTGACTTGAAATCGAGTCGCCGCCTTCGCGAGCAAGCCCGCTCCCACAAAGGGATCGTGGCGAACATTGGATCAGTGAACACTGGGGACCCTGTGGGAGCGGGCTTGCTCGCGAAGACGGCGGCATGTTCAGCATATGCACAAACTGACCCACCGCTTTCGATAAAGGCGATGGGGTTCCAAACCTAGCGATCCACCTCACACCCCTTCAAAACCAACCGAATAATCGTCTGCGCCGCCGCTTCGTAATCCGCCTCATCCAGCTTGGCCTTGCCGGTCACGGCGCTGATCTGCCAGTCGAAGTCGGCATAGGTCTGGGTGGCGGCCCAGATGCTGAACATCAGGTGGTTGGGGTCGATGGGGGCGATCTGGCCGCGGTCGATCCAGGTCTGGATGCAGTCGATGTTGTGCCGGGCCTGGGCGTTGAGCTGTTCGACGAGGTCGGCGCTCAGGTGCGGGGCGCCGTGCATGATTTCGCTGGCGAAGACTTTCGAGGCGAAGGGCAGGTCGCGGGAAATGCGGATCTTGGAACGGATGTAGTGGCTCAGCACTTCGCCCGGCTCGCCGTCGGCGTTGAAAGGGGTGGAGGCCTGGAGAATCGGTTCGATGATGCTTTCCAGCACCTCGCGATAGAGGTTTTCCTTCGACTTGAAGTAGTAGTAGACGTTGGGTTTGGGCAAGCCCGCCTTGGCCGCGATGTCGCTGGTTTTGGTCGCGGCGAAGCCCTTGTCGGCAAATTCTTCGCTGGCGGCACGCAGGATCAGTTCTTTGTTGCGCTCGCGGATAGTGCTCATAAACCCTGGGGTTCCTTGCCGATTCTGGCGGTGGCGCATGGTAGCACCGGCCTCGCGCGGCGCTCAAGAATGCCCCAAGGACGCGTCGCTCGCGCTATGCTGCGCAGCATTATTGTTCAAGGAGTCCCTCCATGGCTGGAAGCAGTTTGCTGGTTCTGATCGACGACATTGCCACGGTACTCGACGATGTGGCGTTGATGACCAAGATGGCCGCCAAGAAAACCGCCGGTGTGCTCGGTGATGACCTGGCGCTCAATGCCCAGCAAGTCTCGGGCGTGCGTGCCGAGCGGGAATTGCCAGTGGTCTGGGCAGTCGCCAAGGGCTCGTTCATCAACAAGCTGATCCTGGTGCCATCGGCGCTTGCCATCAGCGCGTTCGTCCCTTGGCTGGTGACGCCGTTGTTGATGGTCGGCGGCGCCTACCTGTGTTTCGAAGGGTTCGAAAAACTTGCCCACAAATTCCTTCACAGCAAGGCTGAAGACCAGGCCGAACACGCGCAACTGGTCGAGGCGGTAGCGGATCCGGCGGTCGATCTGGTGGCCTTCGAGAAGGACAAGATCAAGGGCGCGGTGCGCACCGACTTTATCCTCTCGGCGGAAATCATCGCCATCACCCTCGGCACTGTCGCCGATGCGCCGCTGACTCAGCAGGTGATCGTGCTGTCGGGCATCGCCATTGTCATGACCGTCGGTGTGTACGGCTTGGTGGCGGGGATCGTCAAGCTTGATGACCTGGGCTTGTGGCTGACCCAGAAGCCAGGGCAGGCCGCCAAAAGCATGGGTGGAGCCATCCTGCGCGCGGCGCCCTACATGATGAAAAGCCTGTCGGTGATCGGTACGGCGGCCATGTTCCTGGTCGGCGGCGGCATCCTCACTCATGGCGTTCCGGTGGTTCACCATTGGATTGAAGGTGTCGCGGCGAGTGCCGGCGGTGCAGGGTTCATCGTGCCGATGCTGCTCAATGCGGTGGCGGGGATTGTCGCGGGGGCGGTGGTGTTGGCGAGTGTGCTCGTCGTGAGCAAAATCTGGAAAGCGCTGAAAGGCTGAGTCTGCCAACGCATTACAACTGTGGGAGCGAGCTTGCTCGCAATGACGGTCTGACATCCAACATTAATGTTGCCTGACAGACTGCTATCGCGAGCAAGCTCGCTCCCACAATGGTTTCTTGGGGGGGGGGGGGCGAACGTTACTCGGCGATCTGCAACTTGCGCGACTCGGTGTACACGTAGCGCACCTTTTCATACTCGAACGGCGAGTTCAGCTGGCCGTAGCGGAAGCTGGTCTGGTAGCGCTTGTCCACGCCGCGCAGGAGCAGCAGTTCCGGGTGGTTGGCGCTGACTTCGGAGACGTTCAGGAAGTTGATCGCCGATTCAGCGGTGTAGTCCACCAATAGCCCCGAGGTGTCGCGCAGGTTCGACGGGCCGAAGATCGGCAGTACGAAATACGCGCCGGCCGGTACGCCATAGAAGCCCAGGGTCTGGCCGAAGTCTTCGCTCTGGCGCGGCAGGCCCATGGCGGTGGCCGGGTCCCACAAGCCGGCGACGCCGACGGTGGTGTTGAGCAGCAGCCGAGCGGTGGTTTCCATCGAACGCTTGCCCTTGAATTGCAGCAGGCTGTTCATCAGGTTCGGCACGTCGCCCAGGTTGTTGAAAAAGTTGCTCACACCGGTGCGCACGAAGCCCGGGGTGACATAGCGGTAGCCATCGACCACGGGCAGGAATACCCATTGGTCGAAGCGGTAGTTGAAGTGATAGACGCGGCGGTTCCAGGATTCCAGCGGGTCGTAGACGTTCAGCGCGTTGAGCGTCGAACGTTCGAATTCGCGTTGGTCCAGGCCCGGGTTGAACTTGAGTTTGGTCAGCGGCTCCTTGAAGCCGTCCGAGTCCACCACTACGGGCGCGTCGGCCTTGCTGTTGTCGGCGTGGACCATGCCCGCGCTCATTAACGCGGCGATCAGCAGGAGATATTTAGCCACGGAAGAACTCCAGCATGGCGTCGCTGTTGACGCGGTAGTTAAGGTTGCCGCAATGGCCGCCCAATGGATAAACCGTCAGGCGATCACCAAAGGTCTTGCGCAGGAAGCCCAGGTCACCCGGGCCCAGGATCACATCGTCGGCGTTGTGCATGACTGCAATCTTGGAGCTGCCCTGCAGATAATCCTTCAGCGCGTACAGGCTGACCTGGTCGACCAATTGCAGCAGGCTGCCGCCGTCGGTGCGCGCGCGCCACATCGGGATTACTTGTTCGGTGAGGTAGCAGTCGAAATCGCATTGCAGCGCACGCTTGAGGAACGGTGTCAGGCTGGTGCTTTCGGTGATCGGGAACTTGGGTGGGATGATCAGGCCGCGACGGTTGATCAGGTCCGACGTGAAGGCGATGTCGGCCGCCGAGAAGCGGAACGAGGTGCCGATCAGCATCGCCATCTGCTCGTTGCTCAAGTGTTGCTTGGACTGCTGGAAGTCATAGAGCAGGGCATCGTTGAGGTCGATGTAGCCTTTTTGCTGGAAGTAGCGGGTCAGCTTGTTCAGCACCAGCTCATAAAAGGTGGTGGTGCTGTTGATGCCCTTGACCTCGGTCTGGACCAGTTTGTCCAGGTTGGTGATCGAGGTGTAGAGATTCACCGGCGGGTTCAGCAGCAGGACTTTCTTGAAGTTGAAGCTGCGGCGGGTTTCGTCCAAGTGCGCGACGAAGGCAGCGTCCAGTGCGCCGAGGCTGTAGCCGGTCAGGTAGTACTCGGTGACGGGCACTTTCGGATTCTGCGCGCGTACGGCCTGCATCACCCGGTACATGTCTTCGGCGTCTTCCTTGGTGATGCCTGGGGTGGCGAAGCGCGAGGCGGCGCTCATGAAGTCGAAGCTGGTGGGCGAAGACAGCTGCACCACGTGATATCCGGCCTTGTAGTAGAGGCGCTTGAGGTACTCGTTGAGGGTGCTGTCGTAGCGCGCACCGGTGCCCGCGATCAGGAAGATCAGCGGTGCGGGTTTGTCTTGGGTGGCCATGCGGTAAGTGAGGCTTTTCACCGGCCAGAAATTGTCTGGCAGGATGAATTCGCGTTCCGGGCGCAGGGTCAGGCTGTGGTCCGATTGATTGATGTCCTCGATCAGCGGCAGCTCCGGACGCAGGTCCGGCGGCGTGGTGGCGATGGTCGCCTCGAATGGGTTGGTCAAGGGGTAGCCATAGCTGGCGGCGTCAATATCTGCCGCCAGCGCGGACGCACTCAAGATAAGGCCGCCGAGTAGGGCAGCGAAGCGCAAGGAACGGAGCATGACTGGATCCCTTAGAGGAAGGTGCCGAATGAGGTTCGCAGCCTATGACCACCGCAGCGAAGCCAAGTGCCATGACGGCTGCAAAACAAGCGCGAATGGGGCGCAATAGTAGCGGGACAATACACGTTGGGGCGTGGTGGCGGCTAGTGACCTGGCGGCTTGGCTGGGTCGTGCATGCAAGATTTGATCGAAATCTACGGACTCGGGCGCCGGGAATGGCTTGCTGGCTTTCTGATGTCGTTTCTCGTTGCTTCGGCGTCGCAGACAGAGCAGGTTCCAGATCGGCGCAGGTTGATGATCAGTCGGTCAGTACTCCACTGGCGTTCCGACCGGTTTGCAGGCGAGCGTGATGGGGGCGCTGTGCACCATAACAATACGTTGAAGCCGCTCGGCATCCGTCGGGCGCAGCACTTTCGGGGAAGTAACGATGAAGATGCGACGAATCTTGGGCGCAGGTGCCGCACTGGTACTGGCGATCAGCTCCACCCTGGCAAGCGCCGAGACCAAAACCTTGAGCATTGGCTACGTTGACGGCTGGTCCGACAGCGTCGCGACTACCCACGTGGCTGCCGAGGTGATCAAGCAGAAACTCGGCTATGACGTGAAGCTGCAAGCCGTCGCGACCGGAATCATGTGGCAGGGCGTTGCCACCGGCAAGCTCGATGCGATGCTATCGGCCTGGTTGCCGGTGACCCATGGCGATTACTGGACCAAGAACAAGGACCAGGTCGTCGACTATGGCCCTAACTTCAAGGATGCGAAAATCGGCTTGATCGTGCCGGAGTACGTCAAGGCCAAGTCGCTCGAAGACCTGAAGACCGATGACTCCTTCAAGAAACGCATCGTCGGCATCGACGCCGGTTCAGGCGTGATGCTCAAGACCGAACAGGCGATCAAGGATTACGACCTGACCGGTTATCAACTCAAGGCCAGTTCCGGCGCCGGCATGATCGCCGAGCTGACCCGTGCCGAGAAAAAACAGGAATCCATCGCCGTCACCGGTTGGGTGCCGCACTGGATGTTCGCCAAATGGAAACTGCGCTTCCTGGAAGACCCGAAAGGTGTCTATGGCGCGGCTGAGACTGTGAACAGCATCGGCAGCAAGGGCCTGGAAGCCAAGGCGCCGGAAGTGGTCGAGTTCCTGAAGAAGTTCCAGTGGGCGTCGAAAGACGAGATCGGCGAAGTCATGCTGGCGATCCAGGAAGGTGCCAAGCCGGAAGCGGCTGCCAAGGATTGGGTTGCCAAGCACCCGGACCGCGTGAAGGAGTGGACCGGCAAGTAATCGACCTGGTCTGGCTGTTTCGAAAGCCGCATGACGTTGTGTCATGCGGTTTTTTTGTGCCTGCAATTCTGCGCGCAACGCAAACCCCTGTGGGAGCGCGCTTGCTCGCGATAGCGGTGTGTCAGCGTGCATCTACACTGACTGTGCTACCGCCATCGCGAGCAAGCTCGCTCCCACAGGGGAGGGGCTTGGGTTTTTTTGCGGGAAACTGGCAAAGCCGTCATGTCGTTCTAATACTAAGGTCGTCTGGAACCTGGCCTCGAGCCGCATAGAGTAGAGCTGTTCCAAATAAATCTGTGCTGCGAGGATAAAAACAATGAACGACAGCATTTACCTCTCGATTCAAAACAGCCCGCGCTTCAAGGAGCTGGTGAAGAAACGAGAAAAATTCGCCTGGATTCTCTCGGCGATCATGCTTGGGCTGTATTCCGGCTTCATCCTTCTGATCGCCTACGGGCCGCATATTCTCGGGGCCAAAATGTCCCCCGGATCCACCATCACTTGGGGTATCCCTATCGGGGTCGGCCTGATTCTCTCGGCCTTCGTCCTGACGGGCATTTACGTGCGACGTGCCAACGGCGAGTTCGACGACCTGAACAATGCGATTCTCAAGGAGGCTCAGCAATGATCCGGCGTCTACTGGCTCTTCTGAGCATTGCAGCATTTGCACCGGGCGCCTGGGCGGCTGAAGCGCTGACCGGTGCCGTGCAGAAACAACCCCTCAACGTTGCCGCTATCCTGATGTTCGTGGCCTTCGTTGGCGCGACCCTGTACATCACGTACTGGGCGTCGAAGAAAAACAACTCGGCGTCCGACTACTATGCGGCCGGCGGCAAGATCACTGGCTTCCAGAACGGCCTGGCAATTGCCGGTGACTACATGTCGGCGGCGTCTTTCCTGGGGATTTCCGCGCTGGTGTTCACTTCGGGCTATGACGGCCTGATCTACTCCATCGGCTTCCTGGTAGGCTGGCCGATCATCTTGTTCCTGATCGCCGAACGCCTGCGCAACCTGGGTAAATACACCTTTGCCGACGTGGCGTCCTATCGCCTCGGGCAAACCCAGATCCGCAGTCTGTCCGCCTCCGGCTCATTGGTGGTGGTGGCGTTCTACCTGATCGCGCAAATGGTCGGCGCCGGCAAGCTGATCCAACTGCTGTTCGGCCTGGACTACCACGTTGCGGTCATCCTGGTCGGCATCCTGATGTGCCTCTATGTGCTGTTCGGCGGCATGCTGGCCACCACTTGGGTGCAGATCATCAAGGCTGTGTTGTTGCTGTCGGGTGCGTCGTTCATGGCCCTGATGGTGATGAAGCACGTCAACTTCGACTTCAACATGCTGTTCGCCGAAGCGGTCAAGGTCCACCCTAAAGGTGAGGCGATCATGAGCCCTGGCGGCCTGGTGAAGGATCCGATCTCGGCCTTCTCCCTGGGCTTGGCCCTGATGTTCGGTACCGCTGGCCTGCCACACATCCTGATGCGCTTCTTCACCGTGAGCGACGCCAAGGAAGCTCGCAAGAGCGTGCTGTATGCCACTGGCTTCATCGGCTATTTCTACATCCTGACCTTCATCATCGGCTTTGGCGCGATCCTGCTGGTCAGCACCAACCCCGCCTTCAAGGACGCGGCAGGTGCCTTGCTGGGCGGCAACAACATGGCGGCGGTGCACCTGGCCAACGCGGTGGGCGGCAGCATCTTCCTGGGCTTCATCTCGGCGGTGGCGTTCGCGACCATCCTGGCGGTGGTAGCGGGCCTGACCCTGGCCGGTGCCTCAGCGGTGTCCCATGACCTGTATGCCAGCGTGATCAAGAAAGGCAAGGCCAACGAGAAGGATGAGATCCGCGTCTCGAAGATCACCACCATTGCCCTGGCAGTGCTGGCGATCGGCCTGGGCATCCTGTTCGAGAAGCAGAACATCGCGTTCATGGTGGGCCTGGCGTTCTCCATCGCGGCGAGCTGCAACTTCCCGGTGCTGCTGCTTTCGATGTACTGGAAGAAGCTGACCACCCGTGGCGCCATGATCGGCGGCTGGCTGGGCCTGGTCAGTGCCGTGGGCCTGATGATCCTCGGCCCGACCATTTGGGTACAGATCTTGGGTCACGAGAAGGCTATCTTCCCGTATGAATACCCGGCGCTGTTCTCGATGATCATCGCGTTTACCGGCATCTGGTTCTTCTCCGTCACTGACAAGTCGGCTGAAGGTGCCAACGAGCGGGCGCTGTTCTTCCCGCAGTTCGTGCGTTCGCAGACTGGCCTTGGGGCGAGTGGGGCGGTTAACCACTAATGCAGCGATAAGTGCTTGAAGAAATACCCCGGTCGAGAGGCCGGGGTATTTTTTTGTGCCGGGTTCGTGGGTGGCAGGCCTGCCGCCATCGCGAGCAAGCTCGCTCCCACAGGGGATCTCCAGTGAGCACAAGTTTGGGTTTCACAACAGGCCAACTGTGGGAGCGAGCTTGCTCGCGATGGCGTCGGTTCTGCCAATGCAGTTTCTGGATCGGATAAAAGAGGCATAAACAAAACAGCCCCCGCTTATATAAGAAGCGGGGGCTGTTTCGGTGCAGTCAGGAACCTAGCGCAAGGCAAGCCTTACTTGCGGTCTTCCAGCTTGGTGATGTCGCGCGACTCGTAGCCGGTGTACAGCTGGCGTGGACGGCCGATCTTGTATGGGCTGGAGAGCATTTCCTTCCAGTGGGAGATCCAGCCGACGGTCCGCGCCAGGGCGAAGATCACGGTGAACATGCTGGTTGGAATACCGATCGCCTTGAGGATGATCCCCGAGTAGAAGTCGACGTTCGGGTACAGCGAGCGCTCGATGAAGTACGGATCGGTCAGGGCGATCTCTTCCAGGCGCATGGCCAGTTCGAGTTGCGGATCGTTCTTGATTCCCAGTTCCTTGAGCACTTCGTCGCAGGTCTGCTTCATGACGGTGGCGCGCGGGTCGCGGTTCTTGTAGACCCGGTGACCGAAGCCCATCAGCTTGAACGGATCGTTCTTGTCCTTGGCCTTGGCGATGAACTTGTCGATGTTCGAGACATCGCCGATTTCATCGAGCATGGTCAGCACCGCTTCGTTCGCACCGCCGTGGGCAGGGCCCCAGAGTGCGGCGATACCGGCGGCGATACAGGCGAACGGGTTGGCACCCGACGAACCGGCCAGGCGCACGGTGGAGGTAGAGGCATTCTGCTCGTGGTCGGCATGGAGGATGAAGATCCGGTCCATGGCCTTGGCGAGCACCGGGCTGATCGGTTTGATCTCGCACGGGGTGTTGAACATCATATGCAGGAAGTTCTCTGCATAGGTCAGGTCGTTGCGCGGGTACATCATGGGCTGGCCCATGGAGTACTTGTAGACCATGGCTGCCAGGGTCGGCATCTTCGCCACCAGGCGGATCGCGGAGATTTCGCGATGCTGGGGATTATTGATGTCCAGGGAGTCGTGGTAGAAGGCCGAGAGAGCGCCGACAACGCCGCACATGACGGCCATCGGGTGGGCATCGCGACGGAAGCCGTTGAAGAAGGTCTTCAACTGTTCGTGAACCATGGTGTGGTTCTTCACGGTGCTGACGAACTGGGCCTTCTGCTCTGCGGTCGGCAGTTCGCCGTTGAGCAGCAGGTAGCAGGTTTCCAGGTAGTCCGATTTTTCAGCCAGTTGCTCGATCGGGTAGCCGCGGTGCAGCAGGATGCCGTTGTCGCCGTCGATATAGGTGATTTTCGATTCGCACGAGGCGGTCGACATGAAACCCGGGTCAAAGGTGAAACGGCCCGTGGCCGTCAGGCCCCGTACGTCGATTACATCGGGACCAACGGTGCCGGTTAAAATGGGCAGCTCGACGGGGGCTGCGCCCTCGATGATCAACTGCGCTTTTTTGTCAGCCATGTGGCCTCCTATTAATGCTTGGAATCATCAGACAGACCCCCCACGCAGGGCCCGCACCACTATAGTGAGATAAATCCGAATGTCAATTTGCCTAAAGTCTTGCTCCAGAAGGCTTTAACCGGACTTTTTCCGCGAAATTGCCTGCCGTTTACGCCTTTTGCGCCATATGTGCAATGCGCTATTAGGGGAAGGTGAACGCGTTGTCATTAGTAGCCTAACTGTCTATACTCGGCCACCGACCGCCAGGGGCTTTTGGGCCTGCTTTCTTGGGGGTCGTCACTCCCTGGGTGGTGAGTACCTGACCAGTGCGCGCCCCAACAACTTTGCCCTGATTGTTAGGGGCTCTTCAGTGTGAAAAAAAAGCCGTGAAAAGCCAACGACCTGTAAACCTAGACCTAAGGACCATCAAACTCCCAGTCACTGCTTACACGTCCATTCTTCACCGTATTTCCGGTGTCATCCTCTTCGTCAGCCTGGCCATCATGCTTTATGCATTGGACAAGTCGCTCGATTCGGAAGAAGGCTTCGGTCAGGTGAAAGCGTGTCTGACCAGTCCGCTAGCCAAGCTAGTGATTTGGGGCATCCTGTCCGCCTTGCTGTATCACTTGGTTGCCGGTGTGCGCCACTTGATCATGGACATGGGCATCGGTGAGACGCTGGAAGGCGGCAAGCTGGGCTCGAAAATCATTATCGCCGTGTCTGCGGTGCTGATCGTTCTGGCAGGAGTCTGGATATGGTAACCAACGTCACGAACCTTTCGCGTTCGGGCCTCTACGACTGGATGGCCCAGCGTGTGTCTGCGGTCGTTCTCGCGGCTTACTTCATTTTCCTGATCGGATATGTCGTGGCAAACCCTGGCATTGGCTACGCCCAATGGCATGAACTGTTCGCAAACAACTGGATGCGTATCTTCAGTCTGCTGGCACTTGTCGCACTGGGCGCTCACGCCTGGGTCGGCATGTGGACCATCGCGACCGACTACCTGACGCAAATGGCGTTCGGCAAGTCGGCGACTGCCGTACGTTTCCTTTTCCAGGCGGTATGCGGCGTTGCGATGTTCGCTTACTTCGTCTGGGGTGTGCAGATTCTCTGGGGTATCTGATCCATGGCTAACATTCCAACGATTTCTTTCGACGCCATCATTATTGGTGGTGGCGGTGCCGGCATGCGCGCTGCGCTGCAACTGGCACAGGGCGGTCACAAGACTGCCGTGATCACCAAGGTTTTCCCGACGCGTTCGCACACGGTTTCCGCCCAGGGTGGCATCACCTGCGCCATCGCTTCGGCCGACCCGAACGATGACTGGCGCTGGCACATGTACGATACCGTCAAGGGTTCCGACTACATCGGTGACCAGGACGCTATCGAATACATGTGTCAGGAAGGCCCGGCCGCGGTGTTCGAGTTGGACCACATGGGCATGCCATTCTCCCGTACCGAGCAAGGTCGCATCTACCAGCGTCCGTTCGGTGGCCAGTCCAAGGACTACGGCAAGGGCGGCCAGGCTGCGCGTACTTGCGCGGCGTCCGACCGTACCGGTCACGCCCTGCTGCACACCCTTTATCAGGGCAACCTGAAAGCCGGTACCACGTTCCTGAACGAGTACTACGCCGTTGACCTGGTGAAGAACCAGGACGGCGCGTTCGTCGGTGTGATCGCGATCTGCATCGAAACTGGCGAAACCACCTACATCCGCGCCAAGGCCACCGTACTGGCGACCGGCGGTGCGGGCCGTATCTACGCATCCACCACCAATGCCCTGATCAACACCGGTGACGGCGTTGGCATGGCCCTGCGTGCTGGCGTGCCGGTACAAGACATCGAAATGTGGCAGTTCCACCCGACCGGCATCGCCGGCGCCGGTGTACTGGTCACCGAAGGTTGCCGTGGTGAAGGCGGTTACCTGATCAACAAGCACGGCGAGCGTTTCATGGAACGTTATGCGCCGAACGCCAAGGACCTTGCTGGTCGTGACGTCGTGGCTCGTTCGATGGTTAAAGAGATCATCGCCGGCAACGGCTGTGGCCCGAATGGCGACCACGTGATGCTCAAGCTCGATCACCTTGGCGAGGAAGTGCTGCACAGCCGCCTGCCAGGTATCTGCGAACTGTCCAAGACCTTCGCTCACGTCGATCCTGTTGTCGCGCCGGTTCCAGTGGTTCCAACCTGCCACTATATGATGGGCGGCGTTGCCACCAACATTCATGGCCAGGCAATGACCCAGAACGCCGAAGGCGTGGACGAAATCATCCCTGGCCTGTTCGCGGTGGGTGAAGTGGCTTGCGTATCGGTCCACGGTGCCAACCGCCTGGGCGGCAACTCGCTGCTCGACCTGGTGGTCTTCGGTCGCGCCGCCGGCCTGCACCTGGAGAAAGCGCTGTCCGACGGTATCGAATACGACGATGCCACCGACGCCAACATCGAAACCGCCCTGGCGCGCCTGTCTGCTCTGAACGAGCGTACCGAAGGCGAAGACGTGGCAACCCTGCGTCGCGAGTTGCAAAACTGCATGCAGAACTACTTCGGTGTGTTCCGTACCGGCGAATACATGCAGAAGGGTATTGCCCAGCTCGCACAATTGCGTGAACGAATCGCCAACGTGAAGATCAACGATAAGTCGCAGGCGTTCAACACTGCCCGTATCGAAGCGCTGGAATTGCAGAACCTGCTGGAAGTGGCCGAAGCCACCGCCATCGCCGCAGAAGTGCGCAAAGAGTCCCGTGGTGCCCACGCCCGCGAAGACTTCGAAGACCGTGACGACGAAAACTGGCTGTGCCACACCTTGTACTTCCCGGGTGAAAAACGCGTCGCCAAGCGTGCCGTGAACTTCTCGCCGAAGACTGTTCCGACTTTCGAACCAAAAGTCCGGACTTATTAAGGGTGACCGCTATGTTGCAAGTCAGTGTTTATCGCTACAACCCTGATCAGGACGCCGCGCCGTTCATGCAGGACTTCCAGGTCGATACCGGTGGTAAAGACCTGATGGTGCTGGACGTGCTGGCCTTGATCAAAGAGCAGGACGAAGGTTTCTCCTATCGTCGCTCGTGCCGCGAGGGCGTTTGCGGCTCCGACGGCATGAACATCAACGGCAAGAACGGCCTGGCCTGCATCACGCCGCTGTCGGCCGTGGTCAAGGGCAACAAGCTGATCGTTCGCCCGCTGCCAGGTTTGCCGGTCATCCGTGACCTGGTCGTCGATATGAGCATCTTCTACAAGCAATACGAGAAGGTGAAGCCATTCCTGCAGAACGACACGCCGGCTCCGGCCATCGAGCGTCTGCAGTCCCCTGAAGAGCGTGAAAAGCTCGACGGTCTGTACGAGTGCATCCTGTGCGCCTGCTGCTCGACCTCGTGCCCATCGTTCTGGTGGAACCCGGACAAGTTCCTGGGCCCGGCCGCCCTGCTGCAAGCGTACCGCTTCCTGGCAGACAGCCGTGATACCAAGACGTCCGAGCGTCTGGCCGCACTGGATGACCCGTTCAGCGTATTCCGCTGCCGCGGGATCATGAACTGCGTCAACGTCTGCCCGAAAGGCCTGAACCCGACTAAGGCCATCGGTCACGTACGTAACATGCTGCTGCAAAACGGCGTGTGATTCAGCTGCTGTACCCGTAGAACCGCTGTACCCGTAGAGGCGAGGGCGTGGGCTTCAACCCACGTCCTGGCTATAACCAGAACAGCCGCTTACAAAGCGGCGGTTCTTATTTTGAAGAAATGAGACAAGCAGGGGCATCCGGGCTGGTACCCGGACTATCAGCGTGATCCTAAGTGGCTTGTTTTAGTCGCTGCACTCGGACTTCTGCAAGTTTGCTCGGTGTTTTCGCCGGTGGTGTTCCCCTAATCGAGGGTGACCAAGCATGCAAGAAAGCGTGATGCAGCGCATGTGGAACAGTGCCCACCTCTCCGGTGGTAACGCTGCCTATGTGGAAGAGCTCTACGAGCTCTACCTGCACGACCCTAACGCTGTGCCAGAAGAATGGCGCACCTACTTTCAGAAGTTGCCGGCTGACGGTAACTCTGCCACCGATGTTTCGCACTCGACGATTCGCGATCATTTCGTGCTGCTGGCAAAGAACCAGCGCCGCGCTCAACCGGTGTCTGCCGGCAGCGTGAGCTCCGAGCATGAGAAGAAGCAAGTTGAAGTGCTGCGACTGATCCAGGCCTACCGGATGCGTGGCCACCAGGCAGCCCAGCTTGACCCGCTGGGGCTGTGGCAGCGTCCTGCACCTGCAGACCTGTCGATCACTCATTACGGCTTGACCAATGCCGACCTTGATACGACCTTCCGTGCCGGCGACCTGTTCATCGGCAAAGAGGAAGCGAGCCTACGCGAAATTCACGAAGCGTTGCAGCAGACATATTGCCGCACCATCGGCGCTGAATTCACGCACATCACCGATTCCGAGCAGCGCCAGTGGTTCCAGCAGCGTCTGGAAAGCGTTCGTGGCCGTCCGACGTACTCCGCCGACATCAAGAGCCACTTGCTCGAGCGCGTCACTGCCGGTGAAGGCCTGGAGAAATACCTGGGTACCAAATACCCGGGCACCAAGCGTTTCGGCCTGGAAGGCGGCGAAAGCCTGATTCCGATGCTCGACGAGCTGATCCAGCGTTCCGGTTCCTACGGCACCAAGGAAGTCGTCATCGGCATGGCCCACCGTGGTCGCCTGAACGTACTGGTCAACACCTTCGGCAAGAACCCGCGCGAGCTGTTCGACGAGTTCGAAGGCAAGAAGAAGGTCGAGCTGGGCTCCGGTGACGTGAAGTACCACCAGGGCTTCTCATCCAACGTGATGACCACCGGTGGCGAAGTCCACCTGGCCATGGCGTTCAACCCGTCCCACCTGGAAATCGTTTCCCCGGTGGTCGAGGGTTCCGTCCGTGCCCGCCAGGATCGTCGCAACGATCCGACCGGCGAGAAGGTGCTGCCGATCTCCATTCACGGTGACGCGGCATTCGCCGGTCAAGGCGTGGTCATGGAAACCTTCCAGATGTCGCAGACCCGCGGTTTCAAGACCGGCGGTACCGTGCACATCGTGATCAACAACCAGGTCGGCTTCACCATCAGCAACCCGCTGGACTCGCGTTCCACCGAGTACGCAACCGACGTCGCGAAAATGATCCAGGCGCCGATTCTCCATGTGAATGGCGATGACCCGGAAGCCGTGCTGTTCGTGACCCAGTTGGCCATCGACTACCGCATGCAGTACAAGCGCGACGTGGTCATCGACCTGGTCTGCTACCGTCGTCGCGGCCACAACGAGGCCGACGAGCCAAGTGGCACCCAGCCGCTGATGTACCAGCAGATCGCCAAGCAGCGCACCACCCGTGAGCTGTATGCCGATCGCCTGACCCAGAGCGGTGTTCTGGATGCCGCGCGCGTCCAGGAAAAAGTCGATGAATATCGCAACGCCCTGGACAACGGCCTGCACGTTGTAAAAAGCCTGGTCAAAGAGCCGAACAAAGAGTTGTTCGTGGACTGGCGTCCATACCTGGGCCACGCCTGGACTGCTCGTCACGACACGCGCTTCGACCTCAAGACCTTGCAGGAACTGTCCGCCAAGCTGCTGGAAATCCCGGAAGGCTTCGTGGTCCAGCGCCAGGTCGCGAAAATCTACGAAGACCGTCAGAAGATGCAAGCCGGCGGCCTGCCGATCAACTGGGGTTACGCCGAAACCATGGCGTACGCGACCCTGGCGTTCGAAGGTCACCCGATCCGCATCACCGGCCAGGACGTAGGCCGCGGCACTTTCTCGCACCGCCACGCGGCGCTGCACAACCAGAAAGACGCCAGCACCTACATCCCGCTGCAACACCTGTACAAAGGCCAGCCACGTTTCGACCTGTACGATTCGCTGCTGTCCGAGGAAGCCGTCCTGGCGTTCGAATATGGTTATTCCACCACCGAGCCGAATGCGCTGGTGATCTGGGAAGCCCAGTTCGGCGACTTCGCCAACGGTGCCCAGGTGGTTGTCGACCAGTTCATCACCAGCGGCGAGCACAAGTGGGGCCGTCTCTGCGGTCTGACCATGCTGTTGCCACACGGTTATGAAGGGCAGGGTCCGGAGCACTCGTCGGCACGTCTGGAACGCTACCTGCAGCTGTGCGCCGAGCACAACGTCCAGGTTTGCGTACCGACCACCCCGGCGCAGATCTACCACCTGCTGCGTCGCCAGGTCATCCGTCCGCTGCGCAAGCCGCTGATCGTGCTGACACCGAAGTCGCTGCTGCGTCACAAACTGGCAATCTCCACGCTCGAAGACCTGGCCGAAGGCTCGTTCCAGACCGTCATTTCGGAAATCGACACCCTGGAAGCGGCGAAAGTGACTCGCCTGATCCTGTGCAGCGGCAAGGTCTACTACGACTTGCTGGAAAAACGTCGTGCCGAAGGCCGCGAAGACATCGCCATCGTGCGTATCGAGCAGCTTTATCCGTTCCCGGAAGAGGACCTGATGGAGGCCATCGCGCCTTACACCAACCTCACCCACGTGGTGTGGTGTCAGGAAGAACCGATGAACCAAGGCGCGTGGTACAGCAGCCAGCATCACCTGCGTCGCAGCATCGGCAACCATAACAAGGCCCTGGGCCTGGAATATGCCGGCCGTGATGCTTCCGCTGCACCTGCGTGTGGTTATGCGTCGATGCACGCCGAGCAGCAGGAAAAACTGCTGCAAGATGCTTTCACCGTTTAACGCCTTCGCGCTGACTGAAACCGAATTTTAAGGACCCACAGATAATGGCTATCGAAATCAAAGCCCCGTCATTCCCGGAATCGGTTGCCGATGGCACCGTTGCCACCTGGCACAAGAAACCAGGCGAGGCCGTCAAGCGTGACGACCTGATCGTCGACATCGAGACCGACAAGGTCGTGCTGGAAGTATTGGCCGAAGCTGACGGCGTACTGGGCGCAATCGTTGCCGAAGAAGGCGCTACCGTTCTGTCGAACCAGGTCCTGGGCTCGATCGAAGAGGGCGGCGCTGCTGCTGCCGCTCCAGCCGCCGCTGCTGCACCGGCTGCCGCTCAGGCCGCTGCGCCTGCTGCTTCGGGCGAAGACGATCCAGTCGCCGCTCCAGCTGCTCGCAAGCTGGCTGAAGAGAATGGCATCAACATCGCTTCCGTTGCCGGCACCGGCAAGGGTGGTCGTGTGACCAAGGAAGACGTGGTTGCAGCCGTTGCCGCCAAGAAAGCCGCTCCAGCCGCCGCACCGGCCAAGCCAGCCGCGCCTGCCGCTTCCGCGCCAGTGTTCGCTGCCGGTGACCGCGTCGAGAAACGCGTTCCGATGACCCGCCTGCGTGCCAAGGTTGCCGAGCGTCTGGTTGAAGCCCAGTCGAACATGGCGATGCTGACCACGTTCAACGAAGTCGACATGACCGAAGTCATGGCCCTGCGTTCGAAGTACAAGGACCTGTTCGAGAAGTCCCACAACGGCGTACGCCTGGGCTTCATGTCGTTCTTCGTCAAGGCTGCCACCGAAGCGCTGAAACGCTTCCCGGCCGTCAACGCGTCGATCGACGGTTCCGACATCGTCTACCACGGCTACGCCGACATCGGTGTCGCGGTCTCCAGCGACCGTGGCCTGGTGGTTCCGGTCCTGCGCAACGCCGAGCTGATGAGCCTGGCCGAAATCGAAGGCGGCATCGCCACCTTCGGCAAGAAGGCCCGTGACGGCAAGCTGTCCATCGAAGAGATGACCGGCGGTACGTTCACCATCACCAACGGTGGTACATTCGGTTCGATGATGTCGACCCCGATCGTCAACCCGCCACAAGCGGCTATCCTGGGCATGCACAATATCCTGCAGCGTCCGATGGCGATCAACGGTCAGGTCGTGATTCGTCCGATGATGTACCTGGCACTGTCCTACGATCACCGCCTGATCGACGGCAAAGAAGCCGTGACGTTCCTGGTCACCATCAAGAACCTGCTGGAAGATCCGGCTCGTCTGCTGCTGGATATCTGATTTCGCCGCGAGGGCCGGTCTTTTCGACCGGCCCTTTGCTGAAACAACCGGTTTCGTCCCACGGCGGTCCCCACAAGTGACCGTCCGGTTTGATTCGAGAAGGAATGACTCATGACTCAGAAATTCGACGTGGTAGTGATTGGTGCGGGCCCTGGCGGCTACGTAGCGGCCATCAAGGCTGCGCAACTGGGCCTTTCCACTGCCTGCATCGAGAAATACACCGACAAGGAAGGCAAACAGGCCTTGGGCGGTACTTGCCTGAACGTCGGTTGCATTCCATCCAAGGCGCTGCTGGACAGCTCCTGGAAGTACAAGGAAGCCAAGGAAAGCTTCAACGTTCACGGTATCTCTACCGGTGAAGTGAAGATGGACGTAGCCGCGATGGTTGGCCGCAAGGCTGGCATCGTCAAGAACCTGACCAGCGGTGTTGCCACCCTGTTCAAGGCCAACGGCGTCACCTCCATCGAAGGCCACGGCAAGCTGCTGCTGGGCAAGAAAGTCGAAGTGACCAAGCCTGACGGCTCGGTCGAAGTGATCGAAGCCGAGAACGTTATCCTGGCACCAGGCTCGCGTCCGATCGACATCCCGCCTGCTCCAGTCGACCAGAACGTCATCGTCGACTCCACTGGCGCCCTGGAATTCCAGTCCGTGCCAAAACGCCTGGGCGTGATCGGCGCTGGCGTGATCGGTCTCGAGCTGGGTTCGGTATGGTCGCGCCTGGGTTCGCAAGTGACCGTGCTCGAAGCCCTCGACACATTCCTGATGGCCGCTGACACCGCGGTTTCCAAGGAAGCGCTGAAGACCCTGACCAAGCAAGGCCTGGACATCAAGCTGGGTGCCCGTGTGACCGGCTCCAAGGTCAACGGCGAAGAAGTCGTGGTGAACTACACCGACGCCAACGGCGAACAGACCATCACCTTCGACAAGTTGATCGTTGCGGTCGGCCGTCGTCCAGTGACCACTGACCTGCTGTCCGCCGATTGCGGCGTGGAAATCGACGAGCGTGGTTTCATCGCGGTCGATGACCATTGCGCAACCGCCGTACCGGGCGTGTTCGCCATCGGTGACGTGGTTCGCGGCATGATGCTGGCCCACAAGGCTTCCGAAGAAGGCATCATGGTTGTCGAGCGCATCAAGGGCCACAAGGCCCAGATGAACTATGACCTGATCCCATCGGTTATCTATACCCACCCGGAAATCGCATGGGTTGGTAAAACCGAGCAGGCCTTGAAAGCCGAAGGCGTTGAAGTTAACGTCGGCACCTTCCCGTTCGCCGCCTCCGGCCGTGCCATGGCAGCCAACGACACCGGTGGTTTCGTGAAAGTCATCGCCGATGCCAAGACGGATCGCGTATTGGGCGTTCACGTTATCGGCCCAAGCGCTGCCGAGCTGGTACAGCAAGGCGCGATCGGTATGGAATTCGGCACCAGCGCTGAAGACCTGGGCATGATGGTCTTCTCCCATCCGACCCTGTCCGAAGCCTTGCACGAAGCGGCCCTGGCCGTGAATGGCGGCGCCATCCACGTGGCCAACCGCAAGAAGCGTTAACAGATAATAAGAAACCACGGCGGTATGGCCCGTCGTGAGCCTTGCGAGCAAGACTCACCGCGGAATATCCGCTGGACGCAGCCTTGCGTAGTGGTACCGGTACACCGGAACGCTACGCAAGCAGCAGTCACAGGTGGTGCGGCACCACAACGGTGCAGCACCGAATGCGCAGTACCTAACGAAGACGGTAATAAGCATGAATCTTCACGAGTATCAGGGTAAGCAGCTGTTCGCTGAGTACGGCCTGCCAGTATCCACCGGCTACGCTGTAGACACCCCGGAAGCGGCAGCAGAAGCTTGCGACAAAATCGGCGGCAGCGAATGGGTTGTCAAAG
This sequence comes from Pseudomonas sp. HB05, assembly GCF_016756915.1. Classification (NCBI taxonomy): domain Bacteria; kingdom Pseudomonadati; phylum Pseudomonadota; class Gammaproteobacteria; order Pseudomonadales; family Pseudomonadaceae; genus Pseudomonas; species Pseudomonas sp. HB05. Next base: position 11,859 of record NZ_JAESPG010000042.1, on the reverse strand, counting down.
CCCAGGTTCACGCCGGTGGTCGCGGTAAAGCGGGCGGCGTCAAGCTGGTTCGCAGCAAAGAAGACGCCAAAGCCTTCGCACAGCAGTGGCTGGGCAAGCGTCTGGTGACTTACCAGACCGACGCCAACGGTCAGCCAGTCACCAAGATCCTGGTTGAATCGTGCACTGATATCGCTAAAGAGCTGTACCTGGGCGCTGTCGTTGACCGTTCGAGCCGCCGCATCGTGTTCATGGCTTCCACCGAAGGTGGCGTGGACATCGAGAAAATCGCTCACGACACCCCTGAGAAAATCCTCAAGGCCACCATCGATCCACTGGTTGGCGCACAGCCATTCCAGGGCCGCGAGCTGGCATTCCAGCTGGGCCTGGAAGGCAAGCAGGTCACTCAATTCGCCAAGATCTTCGTAGGTCTGGCCAAGCTGTTCCAGGACCACGACCTGGCACTGCTGGAAGTGAACCCGCTGGTAATCAAGGCCGACGGCGACCTGCACTGCCTCGATGCCAAGATCAACATCGACGCCAACGCCATGTACCGTCAGCCTAAGCTGAAGACTTTCCACGATCCGTCGCAAGACGATCCGCGCGAAGCGCACGCTGCCAAGTTCGAACTGAACTACGTAGCCTTGGAAGGCAACATCGGTTGCATGGTCAACGGCGCTGGCCTGGCCATGGGTACCATGGACATCGTCAACCTGCACGGCGGCAAGCCAGCCAACTTCCTCGACGTGGGCGGCGGTGCTACCAAGGAACGCGTTACCGAAGCGTTCAAGATCATCCTGTCCGACACCAACGTCGCTGCAGTACTGGTCAACATCTTCGGCGGCATCGTTCGCTGCGACATGATTGCCGAAGGCATCATCGGCGCCGTGAAAGAAGTCGGCGTGAAAATCCCGGTTGTTGTTCGCCTCGAAGGCAACAACGCTGAGCTGGGCGCTAAAGTACTGGCAGAAAGCGGTTTGAACATCATCGCTGCTACCAGCCTGACCGACGCTGCTCAACAAGTCGTTAAAGCTGCGGAGGGCAAATAATGAGCGTCCTGATCAACAAAGACACCAAGGTTATCTGCCAGGGTATTACCGGTTCGCAAGGTAGTTTCCACACCCAGCAAGCCATCGAATACGGCACCAAGATGGTTGGCGGCGTAACGCCAGGCAAAGGCGGCACCGAGCACCTGGGCCTGCCTGTCTTCAACACCGTGAAAGACGCTGTAGCTGCCACTGGCGCCACCGCCAGCGTGATCTACGTTCCAGCTCCGTTCTGCAAGGACTCCATCCTTGAAGCAGCGTTCGGCGGCATCAAGCTGATCGTTTGCATCACCGAAGGCATCCCGACCATCGACATGCTGGAAGCCAAGGTCAAGTGCGACGAGCTGGGTATCACCCTGATCGGCCCTAACTGCCCAGGCGTGATCACTCCAGGCGAATGCAAGATCGGCATCATGCCAGGTCACATTCACTTGCCAGGCAAGGTCGGTATCGTTTCCCGTTCCGGCACCCTGACCTACGAAGCTGTCAAGCAGACCACTGACGCCGGTTTCGGTCAGTCGACTTGCGTCGGCATCGGCGGTGACCCGATCCCGGGCTCGAACTTCATCGACATCCTGAAGCTGTTCCAGGAAGACCCGAAGACCGAAGCGATCGTCATGATCGGTGAGATCGGCGGTTCCGCTGAAGAAGAAGCCGCTGCCTACATCAAGGCAAACGTGACCAAGCCGGTTGTTTCCTACATTGCAGGTGTGACTGCTCCTCCGGGCAAGCGCATGGGCCATGCTGGCGCAATCATCTCCGGCGGCAAAGGCACTGCAGACGAGAAATTCGCTGCACTGCAAGACGCAGGCGTGAAAACCGTGCGTTCGCTGGCAGACATCGGTAAGGCCCTGGCCGAGCTGACTGGCTGGGAAATGAAGAAGTAAGCTTCGGCTGACTTTTTTGTTCCAGCAACAAAGGCCACCTTCGGGTGGCCTTTGTCGTTCCTGGCCCCTATGCCTGTGCAGCTGCTCTACCTGGATAATGTAGGACGGCTCTTGTGGCGAGGGAGCTTGCTCCCGCTCGGCTGCGCAGCAGTCGTAAACCAGGCAGCGCCGTTTTACCTGAATAGATCCGGTTGCCTGTATTGGGGCCGCTGCGCAGCCCAGCGGGAGCAAGCTCCCTCGCCACAAGGGCATGAGTGCATTTTCATTGTGGGAGCGAGCTTGCTCGCGATGACGGAATGACAGTCGCCAACCATTTACATGCAAAAACGCGACACAGATACGTCGTGTATCGGATAGTTCGCCCTGTAACAGTGCGTTTTGCGCGCAAATTCGTTAGTCTGGCGGCCAATTTTGCGACCGCGGCCCACAAGGCAGCGACGCGCTAAACGGGCCGGCCCCATACGGATCGGCAGCATTTCCCTCACCCATAAGGGAAATCCCTCTCTAAATTCCGATTCAGTAGTGTGGTTTCCTTAATGAAAGTGTTGAAAGGCCAGGACATCCTGGCGCTTGGTTTCATGACATTTGCCCTGTTCGTCGGGGCCGGCAACATCATCTTCCCGCCTATCGTCGGTTTGCAGTCCGGGCCTCATGTCTGGATGGCGGCGCTGGGCTTCTTGATCACAGCGGTAGGGTTGCCGGTGATCACGGTCGTCGCACTGGCCAAGGTCGGTGGTGCGATGGACGCTTTGAGCAGCCCGATCGGCAAGATTGCCGGTGGCTTGCTGGCCGCCGTGTGCTACCTGGCGGTCGGCCCGCTGTTCGCCACGCCTCGAACCGCCACCGTATCGTTCGAAGTCGGCCTGGCGCCATTGACCGGCGAAAGCCCGCTGGCGCTGTTCCTCTACAGCGCGGTGTACTTCCTCCTGGTGTTCTTCATCTCGCTCTACCCGGGCCGCTTGCTGGATACCGTCGGACGTTTTCTCGCGCCGCTGAAAATCATCGCCCTGGCCGTGCTCGGTATTGCCGCTTTTGCCTTGCCAGCCGGCGATATCGGCGTGGCGACTCCCGAATACGTGGCGGCACCGTTCTCCCAAGGCTTCATCAATGGCTACCTGACCATGGATACCCTCGGCGCCCTGGTGTTCGGCATCGTCATCGTCAACGCCATCCGCTCCCGTGGCGTCGAGTCGCCGGCCTTGATCACCCGTTACGCGATCATCGCCGGGCTGATCGCCGGGGTAGGGCTGGCCCTGGTCTACGTCAGCCTGTTCCGCCTGGGCTCCGGCAGTCATGAAGTGGCTGTGGGCGCGACCAACGGCGCCGCCGTGCTGCATGCCTACGTGCAGCACACGTTCGGCAGCCTGGGCAGCGGTTTCCTTGCGGTACTGATCTCCCTCGCATGCCTGGTAACGGCGGTCGGCCTGACCTGCGCCTGCGCGGAATACTTCAGCCGCGTCCTGCCGCTGTCCTACAAGACCCTGGTGGTGATCCTGGCGGCGTTCTCGCTGTTGGTATCCAACCTGGGCCTGACCAAGCTGATCGCGTTCTCGATTCCGGTCCTCACCGCGATCTACCCGCCATGTATCGCCCTGGTGGCCCTGAGCTTCTGCAAGGATTTCTGGCACGAGCAAGGGCGCATCGTCGGCCCGGTGATGCTGGTGTCGTTCCTGTTTGGCCTGATCGACGCGCTCAAGGGCGCGGGCCTGGCGGACTGGATGCCAGCGCAACTCGCTCACCTGCCGCTCAGCGAGCAAGGCCTGGCGTGGCTGGTGCCTTCGGTCATGACCCTGGCGGTCGCGGTGGTGTGTGACCGCCTGCTGGGCAAGCGCAGCGAGGCCTTGGCATAAGCCGCTCGCCGTCAGTTCGCCGACAAAACGAAATGCCCCGTGTCGATCGATACGGGGCATTTTTTTTGAGTGCGGTGTCTTTTTTCGTGGGCTAACGTCGAAGCAGTGTCCTGAAAGCCTGCATGGAACCCTGTGGGAGCAAGCTTGCTCGCGATAGCGGTCTATCAGCCACCTCATCTCTGACTGATCCGACGCCATCGCGAGCAAGCTCGCTCCCACAGGTCCGCAAGGCAGTCTGGCTTTAGACGTCATGTTTTTAGACACACAGGAAATCGAATGTCATTCATCCAAGCCAACCTGATCCATCTCCTGGCCGCGATCTGGTTCATCATCTGCTGGGCCGGCTACACCCGTTACGCCTCATGGAAAGCCCGCGACACGGCCTGCCTGGCCAGTGTCATGCACCTGTACCGCGAAGACTGGATGCGCCGCATGCTGCTGCGCGACAACCGCATCGCCGATGCCAGCGTGATCGGCAACCTGGAGCGCAACGCATCGTTTTTTGCCTCCAGTACGTTGATTATCCTGGCGGGCATCCTGACGGTACTCGGGGCGTCCGACCGGGCGGTGTCGTTGCTGGCGGACCTGCCACTGGTGCAGCAGGCCTCCCAAGGCATGGCGGAACTGAAGCTTCTTTGCCTAGCGCTGGTGTTCGTCTACGCGTTCTTCACGTTCAGTTGGTGCATGCGCCAATACAACTTCGCGGCGGTCCTGGTGGGGTCGGCGCCGATGATCGGTGAGCGGCATGTGTCCGAGCAGGAGCGCAAGGCTTTTGCTTCAAGAGCCGCGCGGGTTATTTCAATGGCGGCCAACCAGTTCAACTTCGGCCTGCGTTCGTATTATTTCGGCATGACCATGTTGGCCTGGTTCGTCAGCCCCTGGTTATTCATGTTGATGAGTGCCGGCGTGGTCTTCGTGTTGTATCAGCGCGAGTTTCATTCGGATGTACTGGATGTGATGGTCTATACGCCTACCGAAGCGCCAGCGCCCGAGGCGGGCAAGGAAGCGGCCTGACGGCGCAGCAACTTTCCTGGATGCCAGATACAAGAAAACCCGCACCAGGCGGGTTTTCTTTTGCTGCCAAAACCGTATCAGTTGGTTTTAGGCGCGGTGGCAGGCGCTTGTTCCTGCTGGGCGGCGCTGTTCGATTCAGACTGAGCTTTGGCAGCTTCGGCGTTTTCTTTCGCCGCGTCGTTCACTTTATCCTGTGCTTTGTTCATGTCTTGCTGAGCTTGTTCAGCGTGTTGGTTGGCATCTTGAGCTTTGTCCTCGGATTTTTTATCGCAGGCGGCGAGACCGAGGGAGGCGGCCAACATCAAGGCAATAGCAAAAGTCTTACGCATGGGGTGTTTCTCCTTATGGATATAACTACTGGCCGTTTGAGCCGCGCCCCCGGGGTTAAGTTCCTCCTGATCCCATAGATATATAACTTGCCGGCGGATGGAACTTTATCGCGTACCTTGAGGGGAGTATTGGACCGATGGCTGAAGATTCCGTTTTTGACCGCGCGACACGCTTTTTATCTGCGCTCAGGCACTGTCAGGTGTTGGGCTTGAAACTCCACAGCGCCAGTCGCGATGGATTAACCGTCGTGTTGCCTTACAGCCCGCAGATCGTTGGCAATCCCTTGACGGGCATTGTCCATGGCGGGGCGTTGACCACCTTGATGGACACCGCCTGCGGCATGTCGACGTTGTGCGTGTTACCGCAGTTTGAAGTCTGTCCGACCCTGGACCTGCGTATCGACTACATGCACGCCGCCATGCCCGACAAAGCTATCTATGGCTTTGCCCAGTGCTATCGGATCACGCCGGACGTGATCTTCAGCCGTGGGTTTGCCTACCAGGACGATCCGGAGCGACCCATTGCCCATGTGGTCGGCACCTTCATGCGCCTGGGTGACAGCGCCCGGGGAATGAAAAAGGGCGGCCTGGCGGCTGCGGCGCAAAAACCATGACCGACATCACTGAGGCGCAACTGCGCCAGGCGTGTGAGCAGGGCGACGTCGGGCGGCTACTGGCCTTGATTCCCTATGCGCAACTCATCGGCGTCGAATGCACGCGCCAGGGCGATGAATGGCTGTTTTGCTTGCCAGCCAATAAGGACAACATTGGTAACCCTTTACTGCCTGCTATCCATGGTGGGGTCATCGCCGGATTCATGGAGCTATCGGCCGCCGTTCATCTGCTGATCGCCACACATGCGGCCAGTGTACCCAAGATCATCGATTTTTCCCTGGATTACCTGCGAGCCGGGCAGTTTCGCGATACTTATGCGAGGTGCCAGGTCTGGCGCCAGGGGCGGCGTGTGGCCAACGTCGCGATCACTGCCTGGCAGGAAGCTGAAGCCGAACCCATCGCCACTGCCCGGGCCCATTTCAAGATCCCGGCGCCCTCCAAGCCGGCCGGCTCTTGAAATCACCCGAGTTGCCCCCACCTTGAGGACATCCCGCCGCCAATCTCTGCGAGGCGGACACCACCATCCACTTGGAGTTTGATGACCATGAGCGTGGAAACTCAAAAGGAAACCCTGGGCTTCCAGACCGAGGTGAAGCAACTGCTGCACCTGATGATTCACTCGCTGTATTCGAATAAGGAAATTTTCCTCCGCGAGCTGATTTCGAACGCCTCCGACGCTGTCGACAAATTACGTTTCGAAGCGCTGTCCAAGCCAGAACTGCTGGAAGGCGGCGCCGAGCTGAAAATCCGTGTGAGCTTCGACAAGGACGCGAAAACCGTCACCCTCGAAGACAACGGTATCGGCATGAGCCGCGACGAGGTGATCACGCACCTGGGCACCATCGCCAAGTCCGGCACCGCCGATTTCATGAAGAACCTGTCCGGCGACCAGAAGAAGGATTCGCACCTGATCGGCCAGTTCGGCGTCGGTTTCTATTCCGCGTTCATCGTCGCTGACCACGTCGAAGTGTTCAGCCGCCGTGCCGGCCTCGCTGCGAGCGAAGGCGTGCACTGGTCGTCCAAGGGCGAGGGCGAGTTTGAAGTCGCGACCCTCGACAAGGCTGATCGCGGCACCCGCATCGTCCTGCACCTCAAGTCTGGCGAAGAAGAGTTCGCCGATGGCTGGCGCCTGCGCAACATCATCAAGAAGTACTCAGACCACATCGCGCTGCCAATCGAGCTGCCGAAGGAAGTCACCGCGGCCGAAGGCGAAGAAAAGCCTGAAGTGGAATGGGAAACCGTCAACCGCGCCAGTGCCCTCTGGACCCGTCCTCGCACCGAGATCAAGGACGAGGAATACCAGGAGTTCTACAAGCACATCGGTCATGACTACGAGAATCCGCTGAGCTGGAGCCATAACAAGGTCGAAGGCAAGCTGGAATACAGCTCGCTGCTGTACGTGCCGGCCCGTGCGCCGTTCGATCTGTACCAGCGCGAAGCGCCACGCGGCCTGAAGCTGTACGTGCAGCGTGTGTTCGTGATGGACCAGGCCGAATCGTTCCTGCCGCTGTACCTGCGCTTCATCAAGGGTGTGGTGGACTCCAACGACCTGTCGCTGAACGTTTCGCGGGAAATCCTGCAGAAAGATCCGATCATCGATTCCATGAAGTCGGCACTGACCAAGCGCGTGCTGGACATGTTGGAAAAATTGGCGAAGAACGAGCCTGAGCAGTACAAGGGCTTCTGGAAGAACTTCGGCCAGGTGATGAAGGAAGGTCCGGCCGAAGACTTCGCCAACAAGGAGAAGATCGCTGGCCTGCTGCGCTTTGCCTCGACCCAGGGCGACGACGGCGAGCAGATCGTTGGCCTGGCCGATTACCTGGCCCGCGCCAAGGAAGGCCAGGACAAGATCTATTACCTGACCGGCGAGACTTATGCACAGGTCAAGAACAGCCCGCACCTGGAAGTCTTCCGCAAGAAAGGCATCGAAGTGCTGCTGCTCACCGATCGCATCGACGAGTGGCTGATGAGCTACCTCAACGAATTCGACGGCAAGAGCTTTGTCGACGTGGCTCGTGGCGACCTGGACCTTGGCAACCTGGATTCGGAAGAAGACAAGAAGGCCGCCGAGGAAGTGGCCAAGAGCAAGGAAGGCCTGGTGGAGCGGATCAAGACTGCGTTGGGCGATGCCGTCAGCGAAGTACGCGTTTCCCACCGCCTGACCGATTCCCCGGCGATCCTGGCCATCGGCGAGCAGGACCTGGGTCTGCAAATGCGCCAGATCCTCGAAGCCAGCGGCCAGAAAGTCCCGGATTCCAAGCCGATCTTCGAATTCAACCCGGCTCACCCGCTGGTGGAGAAGCTCGACAACGAGCAGAGCGAAGAGCGTTTTGGCGACCTGTCGCACATCCTCTTCGACCAGGCGGCCCTGGCGGCCGGCGACAGCCTGAAAGACCCGGCGGCCTATGTCCGTCGCCTGAACAAGCTGTTGGTTGAATTGTCAGCTTAATCACGTTGTAGGAAAAACCCGCTTCGGCGGGTTTTTTCATTTCCATTGTTCCGCCAAGGGGAAGTCAACTATGAGTCAGATTACGGTTCGTTCGGTGGTGTATCAGCTCGATGGCCAAAGCTATGAAAGCCGCCTGGCCTTCGATACCCACCAGCAGGGGCCGCGCCCGGGTTTGCTGATGGCACCGAATTGGATGGGCGTAGGGGCAGGAGCCGAGGAAATCGCCCGGTCAGTGGCGGCGAACGGTTACGTGGTGCTGATTGCCGATCTGTATGGGCAAACCGTGCGCCCGTCCAATGCCGACGAGGCCGGTGCGGCGATGATGCCGCTCAAGAATGACCGGGCGTTGTTGCGCAAGCGCATGCAGGCCGCGTTCGAACAATTGCAAAGCCAGGGCGAAGCGCAGGTCGACGTTTCGAAACTGGCCACGTTTGGCTTTTGCTTTGGCGGTTGCTGTTCCCTGGAACTGGCTCGCACCGGGGCGCCGCTCAAGGCCGCGATTTCGTTCCACGGCACCCTGGATACGCCCAACCCGGCCGATGCGCAGAACATCCAGGGCGCCGTCCTGGTCATGCACGGCGCCTCCGACCCATTGGTGCCGAAAGAACAACTGCCGGCCTTCGAAGATGAGATGAACGCGGCCGGGGTGGATTGGCAACTGCTGAGCTACGGCGGCGCGGTACATTCGTTCACCGACCCGCAGGCCAATGTGCCGGGCAAGATGATGTACAACGCCAAGGTCGCCGGGCGGGCGTTCCGCTCGATGCACAACTTGCTCGATGAAGTGTTCAAGGGCTGATGGTCTGACATAGCCCCGTGGCGAGGGAGCTTGCTCCCGCTGGGCTGCGCAGCGGCCCCGCTTTTTTCTGCGGTTGCTGCGCAACCGAGCGGGAGCAAGCTCCCTCGCCACGGGATGTGTATAACTCTAGGGCAGTTCGATCCGTTCGCTTTCCCCAGGTACGCTCGGCCAGTCCCCGGCCGCCCAGCGCCGGCGGGCTTCGTCTATCCGGGCCGGGTCGCTCGAGACGAAGTTCCAGTTCATCCGCCGAGGTCCGTCCAGGGGGGCGCCGCCGAACAGCACGGCATGGCAATCGCTGTCGGCCGACAGCGTCATCTCTTCTCCGGCTGGCAATATGACCAGCGCATGAGGCTCCAGCGGCTCACCGTCCAATTGTGCTTCACCCTCCAGGACATACAGTGCGCGCTCTTCATGCTCAGTGGGGATCAACAAGGTCGTCGCGGTCTGCAGGTGCAGTTCGGCATACAACGTAGGCGACAGCACCGGCACCGGCGATTCCAGGCAAAAGCCTGACCCGGCGATCATGCGGATGCTGGCGCCCAGGTTCTCGCTGACCGGCAGGCTGTTGGCCGGATGATGGCTGTAGTGCCCAGGGCCTTCTTCGTGCGAAGTGGGCGAGGCCAGCCAGACTTGCAGCCCATGCATGACAAAACCTCGTTCCACCAATGCCTGTGGAGTGCGCTCGACATGGGCAATGGCGCTGCCGGCGGTCATCCAACTGACGTCCCCGGCGTTGACCACCTGATCGGAACCGAGGCTGTCCTTGTGCTGGATCTGGCCCTCGAACAGGTAGGTGAGGGTGGACAGGCCGATATGTGGGTGCTGGCGGATGTTCATGCCTTTACCCGCCGGGTAGGACGTTTGCAGCATATGGTCGAAAAACACGAAAGGTCCGACGCTGCGGCATTTGGCGGACGGCAACGGCCGAAGAATCGGCTGGCCTTCCACGTCTTCTGCACGGGGGCGAACGATCAGGGGAGCGGTCATGGTGTCTTCCAGGTTGAACGACGAATCGGCAAAGCATAACCCGAGGTTGCAACGGACGGCAGCGACGGCTTGAACCCAGGCGGGACGGCGGGGGTCTATGCTGCTCATGGCTTCTGGAGAGTGCCCGTGTCGTCGATCCGTCTGATGTTCGCTTGTCTGCTGGCCGTTGCGAGCAGCGCCGCCGCGGCCCGCGAATATGCCTACAGTGATGCGCACCTGCATTACGTCGATTTCTTCCAGGAAACCGCCGGCATGCCCAAGCTGCTCAAGGCGATGGCGGAAAATCGCATTGAGCACGTCATGATTTCCGGCGTGCCCGTGGCGAAGAAATGGCACGAAGACGAACCCAAGCGCCCGCGTTATTACGCCGGTGACGATGCGGACGCCTACTGGTACAGCGCCACCGATGTGATTGTCGCTGCGGCGGTCTCCAAGCTCCCCGCCGAACAACGCCAGCACTTCCATCCGTTCCTGTCAGGCTTCAACCCCAACGACAAGAACTCCGACGCCCATATCCAGCGCATGCTCGATCTCTATCCGGGGCTGTGGCAAGGCATTGGCGAAGTATTCACGCGCCACGACGACCTGACGGCGCTGACCTCGGGCGACACGCCCCGCGCCAACAACGAGGCCATGACGCGGATCTATCACCTGGCGGCAGAGAACGACCTGCCGGTGATGCTGCATTCCAACATCACTTCCAAGCGTGAGAAAAATCCGCTGTACCTGGCGGAAATCGAAGAGCCGTTGCGTAATCATCCACACACACGGTTCATCTGGGCTCATGCTGGCACGAGCATGGAGATTCACCGGCATCAGACCCAGCTGGATTTTCTGCTGCCAACCCTGACGCGGATGCTCGAGTCTTATCCCAATCTTTTCATCGACCTGTCCTGGAGCCTGCTCACGCCGTATTTGCTGGATGAGGCGGGCAAGCCCCGGGATGAATGGTTGAAGCTGGTAGAGCGCTTCCCGGAGCGCTTCATGGTGGGGTCGGACGTAGTAGGGCGATTCAACAAGTTGGGTAAGGAATTGCACAGCTTCGATCCGTTCCTCGATGCCTTGCCCGAGGATGTAGCGAGGAAGGTGGCGCGGGATAACTTTTTGGCGGTGTTGCCTCGCTCAGTGGCAATGGAATAGCCATTCTGTGTGGCGAGGGGATTTATCCCCGCTGGACTGCGCAGCAGGCCCAAAACTGACGAGCATGTTCGGTCTGACACACCGAAGTGACAGGTTTTAGGGGCCGCTTCGCGACCCAGCGGGGATAAATCCCCTCGCCACAAGAGCATCAGGGTGCATTGGCTTTGTCATCAGCCTGTCACCCCCGCGTCATACCCTCGCGCTCATCTCAATCAAGGAGCGCACCATGCACCTCACCCGTTCAAGCGCACTGCTCGCGTTGTTGTTGACCTGCGGCCTGGCCCAGGCGGAAGTCCGTGTCGAAGGCCCGGTGGAATATGGGGTCTTCGAAGGGCCGAAGGCCGAGTTGCAGTCGGGCGAGCGGGTCCTGCGTCGCAGCAATGAGCAGATCCGCCAGACCGAAAGTGTTCCGGCCAAGCTGGGCACAAAGTTCGGCATGCGCTACCAGTTGGCGGGCAAGATCGAGAATGACCAGCCGCTGACCTTGCTGTATTTCACGCCGGGCATCCGTACGCCCGATGGCGTGCGCCACGACAAGTTCGAAGTTATCCAGAAACTGGTGCCCGGCGCGCCGCAGGATGTCATGGCCTACGAATTCACCGAAAGCCACGAAGTGGTACCGGGGGAGTGGCGGTTCATGGTGTTCCAAGGCGATCGGCTGCTGACGCAGCAGCGGTTTGTCGTGCGCTAAGTTGAAATTAACTGTGGGAGCGAGCTTGCTCGCGATGGCGTCGGATCAGTCAGTATCAAGGTTGGCTGACCCG
>NZ_JAESPG010000041.1:0-54481 GCF_016756915.1 Pseudomonas sp. HB05 | reverse complement strand
GTGGATCAGTCAACTAAGATGTTGACTGATCCACCGTCTTCGCGAGCAAGCCCGCTCCCACAGTTGCTTTGTGCATGACTTGAACCCACGGGCCACCGAGCGCATCTTTATACCTTGTCGCAAAACAAGAATAAGGAACCGTCATGTTCGATATCAGCCAGTACCCCCACGCCGATGCCGTCCGCCGGGCTGCGCAACTGAGTCAGGACGAGTACAAGCGGCTCTACAAAGAATCCATCGAACACCCCAGCACCTTCTGGGCCGAGCAGGCCACGCGCTTTCTCGACTGGATGTCCCCGTGGCAGACCGTCCAGCGCTACAACCTCAAGAACGGCGACGCGAGCTGGTTCGCCGGCGGCACGCTGAACGTCAGCGCCAATTGCATCGACCGACACCTGGCGACGCGCGGCGACCAGACCGCGATCATCTGGGAAGGCGACAACCCCGCCGAATCGGCAGAAATCAGCTACAGAAAACTTCATCATCACGTGTGTCGCCTGGCCAACGTGCTGAAAAGCCGTGGCGTGAAGAAAGGCGACCGGGTCTGCATCTACATGCCAATGATTCCGGAAGCGGCCTACGCGATGCTCGCCTGCACACGTATCGGTGCGGTGCATTCGGTGGTGTTCGGCGGCTTTTCGCCGGATTCACTGCGCGACCGGATTCTCGATGCCGATTGCCGCACCGTCATCACCGCCGATGAAGGCGTGCGCGGCGGGCGTTTCATACCGCTCAAGCGCAATGTCGACAAGGCGCTGGAAAGCTGCCCGAACGTCAGCACCGTGCTGGTGGTCGAGCGCACCCAGGGCGAGGTGAACTGGGTCGAAGGACGGGACCTCTGGTATCACCAGGCCACACATGAGGTGAGCGACGATTGCCCGCCTGAACCAATGGACGCCGAAGACCCGTTGTTCATCCTCTATACCTCCGGCAGCACCGGCAAGCCCAAGGGTGTGCTGCACACCACTGGCGGTTATCTGCTGCAAGCGGCGATGACCTTCAAGTACGTACTCGATTACCGTGACAACGAAGTCTTCTGGTGCACCGCCGACGTCGGCTGGGTCACTGGCCATAGCTACATCGTCTACGGTCCGCTGGCCAACGGTGCCACCACGCTGATATTCGAGGGCGTGCCGAGTTATCCGAGCAGTTCGCGGTTCTGGCAGGTGATCGACAAGCATCAAGTCAACATTTTCTATACCGCGCCAACCGCCCTGCGTGCACTGATGCGCGAAGGCGCAGCGCCCCTGCAGGAAACTTCTCGCAAGAGCCTGCGATTGCTCGGCAGTGTCGGTGAGCCGATCAACCCCGAGGCGTGGGAATGGTATTTCAACGTTGTAGGCGAACAGCGTTGCCCGATTGTCGATACCTGGTGGCAGACCGAGACCGGCGGCATCATGCTCAGCCCCCTGGTGAGCGCGCCACGGCTCAAGCCAGGCTGCGCCACGCGACCGATGTTCGGCGTGCAACCGGTGCTGCTGGATGAGGTTGGCAAGGAAATCATCGGCGCGGGCAGCGGCGTGCTGGCGATCAAGTCGAGCTGGCCGGCACAGATTCGCAGCGTCTATGGCGATCACCAGCGCATGGTCGATACGTACTTCAAGCCCTACCCTGGCTATTACTTCACAGGTGATGGCGCCCGGCGCGACGAAGACGGCGACTTTTGGATCACCGGACGCATCGACGACGTCATCAACGTCTCGGGCCACCGTATCGGCACCGCCGAGGTGGAAAGCGCCCTGGTGCTGCACGACAGCATTGCCGAAGCGGCGGTCGTCGGTTATCCCCACGACCTCAAGGGCCAGGGCATCTATGCCTTCGTCACCCCGATGGACGGTGTCGAGGCCAACGATGAGCTGAAGAAGGAGTTGCTGGCCCATGTCAGCAAGGAAATCGGAAGTTTTGCCAAACCGGAGCTGATCCAGTGGGCGCCGGCCCTGCCCAAGACTCGTTCGGGCAAGATCATGCGACGGATCCTGCGCAAGATCGCCTGCAACGAACTCGACAGCCTCGGCGACACCTCGACCCTGGCCGACCCGAGCGTGGTGGAGGGCCTGATCGACAAGCGCCTGAACCGCTGATGATTCCTTGTGGGAGCGAGCTTGCTCGCGATGGCGGTGTATCAGTTGATACCGATGTCTCTGACCCACTGTTATCGCGAGCAAGCTCGCTCCCACAACGACCACGCCAGCCATAACTGTTAAACTCCCGCGCCTCATTTCTCTAAGGCGCGCCCGGCATGTCTTCCTTGAATCTGGCGCTGCGCGCCGCCCTCGAACAGCGCCAGGCCCTGCTCGACCAACTGCACCGGCAAGGCACCGACTGCTATCGCCTGTTCCACGGCAGCCAGGAAGGCGCGCCCGGCCTGACCGTCGACCGCTACGGCCCGCAACTGCTGGTGCAGAGTTTTCATCAGTCGCTGGAGCGAGATGAGCTGCTGCAACTGCACGGCATCGTCAACGAACGCCTGGGCCTGGACAGCCTGCTGGTCTACAACGATCGCTCCCGGGGCAACTCTCGCATCGACCGCCAGGACAGCGTCTACCAGGCTGACGAGGCCGCCCTGCAAGACCTCATCGGGCATGAATGGGGCTTGAACTACCGCGTTCGCGGGCGTCATGCCGGCCAGGATCCGTTGCTGTTCCTCGACCTGCGCAACGCACGCGGCTGGGTCAAGGACCACAGCCGGGGCAAAAGCGTCCTGAACCTCTTTGCCTACACCTGCGGCGTAGGCCTCAGCGCAGCGGCTGGCGGAGCGCGGGAGGTCTGCAACCTGGATTTCGCCGAAGGCAACCTGGCGGTGGGACGCGAGAACGGCTTGCTCAACCCGGAGCTGCCGACGATGGAGTTCATACAGTCGGATTATTTCCCGGCGATTCGTCAACTGGCCGGCCTGCCCATCAGCCAGCGGCGCGGGCAGAAACTGCCCAGCTATGTTCGCCTGGAACCGCGCCAATATGACCTGGTGCTACTTGATCCGCCCGCCTGGGCCAAAAGCGCCTTTGGCACCGTCGATCTGTTGCGCGATTACCAGAGTTTGCTCAAGCCAGCGCTGCTCACCACCGCCGACGATGGCGTGCTGATCTGCTGCAACAACCTGGCGAAGGTATCCATGGACGACTGGCGCGAACAGGTGTTGCGGTGTGCGCAGAAGATCGGTCGGCCGGTACGCGAATGGAGCGTGCTGGCGCCCGGCGACGATTTTCCGTCACAGGATCGGCAGCCACCGCTCAAAACATTGATTCTCCAGTTCTGAGCAGGCCCCAGCAATCCCACAAAAAAAACGGACAAATCTCATAAAACACAGTGGCTTCGGAACCGTAAACGCATGCCATACTCCAAGGCACTCCGATTCACACCAGACGAAGCCACACATGCCCAAAGGATTGATTCGCGCTCTCGGCGCCCTGTTGACCGCATTGGCCCTCTACAGCCTGTTGGGCTTCCTGATATTGCCGGGCATTGCCCTGCGTATCGCCAACCAGCAACTGGCCGCCCACGCGACGGTGCCGGCCCAGATCCAGCGCATCGAACTCAATCCTTTCAGCCTTGAAGTGACTGTGTGGGGCTTGATGGTCGGCGAGCCGGGCAAGGAGCAGGTTGGCTTTGAACGCCTCTACGCGAACCTGCAGCTCGACAGCATTTGGTCCGGCGCCCTGCACCTGGCCGACATCGAGCTCGACAAGCCAAAGACCGAAGTGATATTCGCCAAGGACGGTCAGTTGAACCTGCTGGGCCTGTTCAAACTGCCGCCCAGCGAGCCAACGCCAGCCGATCCCGAGGCCAAGCCATTTCCCTTGCGAGTGGACCGGATCAAACTCGCCAGCGGCTACGTTCACTTCCAGGACCTGCGGCCCAGCGAACCCATCGAGTTTCTCTACGACACCCTCGATTTCGAACTGAAGAACCTCAGCACCCTGCCCGACGACAGCGCAGACATGACCCTCGTTGCCGCGGGTCCCGCGGGCGGGCAGATCGACTGGAAGGGCAACTTCAGCCTGGCGCCGATTGCCTCCAAAGGGACGCTGAAAGTCACCGATGGCCAGATGAAAGCCTGGTGGCCCTATGTGCGTGACGCGGTGCCCCTGGTGTTGGAAAACGGCGTGCTGAACCTCAGCACCGACTACAAACTCAACCTCGCCAAGGGCACGGAACTGCTGCTCAACAACACGGCTATCAGTGTCGCCCCTTTCGCCATCAAGGCACCGGATGGTCGTCCCCTGGCCAGGCTTGAACGTCTCGACGTCAGCGAAACTTCCCTGGACCTGGCGAAGCAGCAGGTCATCGTCGGCAAGGTTCGTAGCCAGAAACTCGAAACCTGGGCCGCGCGGGAAGCGGACGGACAATTGGACTGGCAGAAGCTCTTCGCCAGCCAGCCAGCCAAGCCAAAGGCCAAGGTCGAACCGGCGTCCGCACCGGCAGCCGCCGACTCGCCCAAGCCTGAGCCGACAGCACCGAGCAAGCCGTGGCAGGTGCTGTTGAAAGATGTGCAACTGCGTAATTACCAAGTGCACCTGGCCGACCGCCAGGCACAGCCGGCCGTCGCGTTGGAGGTCGGCCCACTTAACCTGGACCTGCAGAACTACGACACCCTCAATGGCTCGCCTTTCAACCTCAAGCTGGATACCGGGCTGGGCAAGCAGGGCAAGATCCTCGCCGACGGCGTGGTCAACCTGAACCCCGTCACTGCGAAGCTCAACGTCAAGACGCAAGACATTGACCTGCGAGTCGCCCAAGCCTACATCAATCCGTTCATTCGCCTGGAGCTGCGCTCCGGGATGCTCGGCAGTGATCTGGTGGTGGACCTCAAGAACACCGAACCCCTGGCATTCGCGGTCACCGGTCGCGCCCAGGTTGATCAGCTGCACACTCTCGACACCCTCAAGACCCGTGACTTTCTCAAATGGCAGCGCCTGGAAGTCCAGGGCCTCAATTACCAGCATGGCGACAGCCTGTCGATCGACAAGGTCAACCTGTTCCAGCCCTATGCGCGCTTCATGATCAACGAAGATCGCACCACCAGCGTCGACGATCTGTTGATTCCACAACCGGCCGACGGCCCTGCGAAGAACGCGGCGGCCAAACCGGCCTCGAAGGATAAGCCGCTGGGTATTCATATCGGCGGCATCGCCATCAACGACGGCTCGGCCAACTTCGCCGACTTCAGCCTGACGCCAAACTTCGCCACGGCCATCCAGCAGCTCAACGGCGAGATCGGCACCATCGACAGCCGCCAGGCCAAGCCGGCCAGCGTGGATGTGAAGGGCAAGGTCGACCGCTATGCACCCGTCACTATCAAGGGCGCGGTCAATCCCTTCGACCCGATGGCGAGCCTCGACATCGCCACCAGTTTCAAACGGGTCGAGCTGACCACCCTGACGCCCTACTCCGGCAAGTTCGCCGGCTACCGCATCCGCAAGGGCCGGCTCAATCTCGACCTGCATTACCGGATCACCAAGGGCCAGCTCCAGGCCGACAACAAAGTCGTGGTCGAGCAGTTGCAACTGGGTGAAAAGGTCGACAGTCCAGACGCCGTCAGCCTGCCGCTCAAGCTGGCCGTCGCCTTGCTCAAGGACTCCGAGGGCAGGATTACCATCGAACTGCCGGTCTCCGGCAACCTCAACGACCCGCAGTTCAGCGTGATGCCGATTGTCTGGCAGACCCTGCGCAACCTGGTGGTCCGCGCAGCCCAGGCGCCATTCAAGCTCATCGGCGGGCTGGTGGCCGGCGGTGGCTCGGAAGACCTGGGGAGCGTGGCATTCGCACCGGGGTCCAGCGAATTGAGCAAGGAAAACGAAAGCGTGCTGCTCAAGCTGTCCGAAGCCTTGGGCAAGCGTCCCGAACTGCGCCTGGAAATCGAAGGCACCGCCGCCGAAAGCAGCGACGGTCCGCTGCTCGCCGGCCAGCGCCTGGAACGCGAATACCAATACACCTATTACAAGATGCTGCAGCGCCGGGGCGACAAAGTCCCGGCCAAGGCTTCGTTGCTGCAAGTACCGGAAGATGAAAAACCTCCCCTGCTGGAAGGAATCTACCGCACTCGCCTGAAAACCCAGCCACCGGCTGAATGGACGCAGTTGGACAAGAAGGCCCGCATCGAGAAACTCCGGGAAGGGGTCATCACGTTCTGGAGCGGCAGCGACCTGCTGTTGCGTGAACTGGGCCAGGAGCGCGCCAGCAGCATCAAGGATTTCCTGGTGGACAAAGGCAAGCTGGCCGATGACCGGGTGTACTTCATCGACGCGAGCCTGGGCCAGGCCGAAAAAGACGGTACCGTGATAACGCCCATGCATCTGGATGCCGAATGAAATGAAGGATCTGTACGGACTCAGCCTGAGCCTGCTGCTACTCGCAGCCGGCCAGGCCTCGGCCGCCGATACATTGCGTTGCGGCAGCCAGTTGATCAGCGTCGGGGATCGTTCGAGCGAGGTGCTGCAAAAATGTGGTCAGCCTGCGGCGCGTGATGACCTGGGCTACAAACGCAGCGTCAACCGCCGGGAAGAATATCCGGTGGAGGAATGGACCTACGGGCCCAACAGCGGGATGTACCAGTATTTGCGCTTCGAGGGGAACCGGCTGGTGCAGATCACCAGCAAGCGTGGGCGGTGATGGGCTGGGCTATTCCAGGATATCTGCAGCGACAGTGCCGACGCCTTCGCGAGCAGGCTCGCTCCCACAGGGGCCGGGTTGTTTCTGGAAGAATGCGATCAAATGTGGGAGCGAGCCTGCTCGCGAAAGGGACTACCCGGTTTCCCTGACTGGCTCACATGCTCTCTCCCAGAATAGAACAGGCCCCCGGCACGAATGCCGGGGGCCTGTAATGGCCACGTCCGTGTGGCCTTTCGCATGAACTCCAAAGCGACGGCAAGCGTATAACCCGGCCCGCTTGCCGCGCCTTCTCCCGTCCAGGCGAGAAGCCTTTCCTTACTCGGATTTCAGGCCATCAGCCGATACGGCTTTGACGCCTTTGATTTTCTTGGTGATCGCGACGGCGGTGTCTTTCTGCGCATCGCTCAAGACAGTGGTCGAAGACAGCGACACAACACCCTTGTTGGTTTCAACCTTGATGTCGGAGCCTGGAATGCCTTTCTCGGTGACCAGGTCGGCTTTGACCTTGGTGGTGATCCAGGTATCGGAAACGTCTTCCTTAGCCTCTGTCACTTCGCCCGCAGCCAGCATCATCGGGGCCTGAGTTGCTTGAGTGGTCTCGGCGAAAGCGCTAGCCATGGTCAGGGTCAGTGCAGTGGCAGCAGCGGCAGTGATAGCGAACTTCTTCATACGAGTAACTCCTGTTTTTCTCAGAAACTGCCGAAAGTGCATCGCGGCAGGTTGTCAGGAGTAGTGCGAAGGCTGTGCCAGTTTTGAAACAAAAGAAATTTCCTGAAAAATCAAATAGTTAAGCGAAGCGGTTGTTTTCACAATCATGCAAATTGCATGACCGGGGATTTTGGTACATGCAACTTGCGGGTTTAAGCCGTTCGCTAACGTTATGAATTAACAAGATTTTCCGTGGCGAGGGAGCTTGCTCCCGCTGGGCTGCGTAGCAGCCCTTAATGTAAGCCAGACGGCGCAAGCAATCTTGCGCCATGGTGACGGACTTGAGCCTCAGGTGGATGAGGTATTTACGGTGCAGCCGCTACGGTGCAGCCGCCCGCTGGCAAGAACTCTTCAGCAACATTAGAAGCACAGGTCCAGGCGCCCGTTCCGGCACGACTGAGAGTGATCGTTTTACCAACAATGGAAGAAGGCGCTTCCTTGATGGTGCAAGTGACGGTGGCGGTCCCGGCAGCAGCATCACCTGAGACAGCCATTGTGCAATTATTGCTTGATGCCGGTACGCCCGTGTTGGCAGCGGTTGGCGTCGTACCTTTATTCAGAAGGTCTTCAACCGGCACCTTCAACGAAGAAGCCTCCGCCAACCCGACCGTCACCTTCGCCCGCGCCTGATACTTCGAATACTGCGGCAACGCAAACGTCGCCAGGATCCCAATGATCGCCACCACGATCAGCAGCTCGATCAGCGTAAAACCCTTTTGCTTGTTCATAGACATCTCCCATGCATGAGTCGAAATCTCATGACCTGAAGCGGCCGTTGCAGGGCACGTGCCAACCCTGGAAAGCCCATCCAGCCAAGGCCTTCCCCGCCGCAAAGGCCCGCCGTCCTACCCCAACAACCGCACTATCTGACGCTTTTTGTCACCTCTGCTCGCTGGTCAGCCGCCTATGCTTGACTAGGCTATAAATCATGAACAGCCCGCGTCCGGTATCCCCATGAATGACATCGCCCTCAGCGGCCTGGCCAAGCAATTGGTGCTGGCCGAACTGATCACCGAACAAAGCGCGCAGCAGGCTTTTCAACAGGCCCAGCGCAATCGAGTGCCCCTGGTCAGTTACCTGGTGCAGAACAAACTGATCCAGAGCCGGCAGGTGGCGGAAATCGCCTCGGAGCATTTCGGTATAGCCCTGCTGGACCTCAACAGCCTCGACAAGGACAACCAGCCCGCAGGCCTGGTCAGCGAAAAACTGGTGCGCCAGCATCACGCCCTGCCGCTGTGGCGGCGCGGCAACAAGCTGTACGTGGGCATTTCCGACCCCACTAACCATCAAGCCATCAACGACATCCAGTTCAGCACCGGCCTGACCACCGAAGCCATCCTGGTGGAAGACGACAAGCTCAGCGATGCCATCGAGAAATTCTTCGAGTCCAGCAGCACCGGCCTGGAGGGCATGGCCGACGTCGACCTCGACGGCCTGGACATCGAGTCGACCGATGATCGCAAGCAGGACAGCATCGTCGGACAGGACGGCGACGATGCGCCGGTGGTGCGCTTCGTCAACAAGATGCTGCTGGATGCCATCAAGGGTGGCTCTTCCGACCTGCACTTCGAACCCTATGAAAAAACCTACCGGGTCCGGGTGCGCACCGACGGCATGCTGCGAGAAGTCGCCAAGCCCCCCATCCAACTGGCCAACCGTATTGCCGCGCGACTCAAGGTCATGGCCAGCCTGGACATCTCCGAGCGGCGCAAACCCCAGGACGGTCGCCTGAAGATGCGCCTGTCAAAAACCAAGTCCATCGACTTCCGGGTCAACACCCTGCCCACGCTCTGGGGCGAAAAAGTGGTGATCCGGATCCTCGACCCCTCCAGTGCGCAAATGGGCATCGATGCCCTGGGCTACGAGCCGGAACAGAAAGACTTGTACATGGCCGCCCTCAAGCAGCCGCAGGGACTGATCCTGGTGACCGGGCCGACCGGTTCGGGCAAGACCGTGTCGCTCTACACCGGCTTGAACATCCTCAACACCGTGGACATCAATATTTCCACCGCCGAAGACCCGGTGGAAATCAACATGGAAGGCATCAACCAGGTCAACGTGAACCCACGCCAAGGCCTGGATTTCGCCCATGCCCTGCGCTCGTTCCTGCGCCAGGACCCGGATGTGATCATGGTCGGCGAGATCCGCGACCTGGAAACCGCCGAAATCGCCATCAAGGCCGCCCAGACCGGGCACCTGGTGCTGTCCACCCTGCACACCAACAGCGCCGCCGAAACCCTGGTCCGCCTGCATAACATGGGCATCCCAGGGTTCAACATCGCCACGGCGGTGCACCTGATCATCGCCCAGCGCTTGGCGCGAAAATTGTGCACGCATTGCAAGAAAGCCATCGAGATTCCCGAGGAAACCCTGCTCAAGGAAGGTTTCCCCCGGGAACGCATCGGCTCATTCACGATCTATGAGCCGGTCGGTTGCGAACAGTGCAACAACGGCTACAAAGGTCGCGTGGGGGTATACGAAGTGGTCAAGAACACGCCGGAGCTGCAACGGTTGATCATGGCCGAGGGCAACTCCCTGGAAATCGACCTGCAAATGCGCAAGGACGGCTTCAACGACCTGCGTACGTCGGGGCTGGCCAAAGTGATGCAAGGCGTCACCAGCCTCGAAGAAATCAACCGGGTCACCAAGGATTGAACATGGCGGTCAAGGCAGTAAAAACCGACGTCTACGTGTGGGAAGGCAAGGACCGCAAAGGCACGAAAATGTCCGGCGAACTGACCGGCCAGAGCCCGGCGCTGATCAAGGCGCAACTGCGCAAACAGGGTATCAATCCAGGCAAGGTGCGCAAGAAATCCACTTCGATATTCAGCAAGGGCAAGCGCATCAAGCCGTTGGACATCGCCCTCTTCACACGCCAGATGGCGACGATGCTCAAGGCTGGCGTGCCGTTGCTGCAAGCGTTCGACATCATTGGCGAAGGCTTCGACAACGCCAACATGCGCAAGCTGGTGGACGAGGTGAAACAGGAGGTCGCCGCCGGCAACAGCTTTGCTGCGGCGTTGCGCAAATGCCCGCAGTATTTCGATGAGTTGTATTGCAACCTGGTGGACGCCGGCGAGCAGGCCGGTGCACTCGATACGCTGCTGGACCGGGTCGCGACCTACAAGGAAAAAAGCGAGGCCCTCAAGGCCAAGATCAAGAAAGCCATGACGTATCCCGCGGCCGTGGTAGCTGTCGCGGCCGTGGTCACGAGCATCCTGCTGATCAAGGTCGTGCCGCAGTTCGAGTCGGTATTCGCAGGCTTTGGCGCAAAATTGCCGGCCTTCACGCTGATGGTCATCGGCCTGTCGGAATTCTTGCAGGAATGGTGGTGGATACTGCTGGGTGGGTTGGTGGGTGGATTTTTCGGCGTGAAATATGCGCTGAAGCGCTCCCAGGCATTCCGTGACTGGCGGGACAAGTGGCTGCTCAAGCTGCCCCTGGTGGGCACCCTGATGTACAAGTCCGCCGTGGCTCGCTATGCCCGTACGCTGTCCACGACATTCGCCGCCGGCGTGCCGCTGGTCGAAGCCCTCGACTCGGTGTCGGGCGCCACCGGCAACGTGGTATTCAAGCGTGCGGTGCTTCGCATTCGACAAGACGTCTCGACCGGCATGCAGCTGAATTTTTCCATGCGTGCCTCCGGCATCTTCCCCAACCTGGCGATCCAGATGACGGCCATTGGCGAGGAATCCGGCGCGCTGGATGACATGCTCGACAAGGTGGCGAGTTTTTACGAAGCCGAAGTGGATAATCTGGTGGACAACCTCACCAGCCTGATGGAACCCTTCATCATGGTGATCCTGGGGGTGGTCGTCGGTGGCCTGGTGGTTGCCATGTACATGCCCATCTTCCAACTCGGCTCTGCGATCTGACATGCCCTTGAGCGAATTCTTCCTGCTTTACCCCTTGGCTTTCGTGCTGACGGCACTGCTGCTCGGGCTGATCATTGGCAGTTTTCTCAACGTGCTGGTTTGGCGCCTGCCGAAGATGCTTGACCGTGAATGGCGGCTACAAGCCCAGGACTTGCTCGGCCTGCCGGCCGAAGCTCCCGGCCCGGTCTACAACCTGATGCTGCCCCATTCCCAGTGCCCGCACTGCGGCCACCGCATCCGCGCCTGGGAAAATATTCCACTGCTCAGCTACCTGGCGTTGCGCGGGCGCTGCTCCAGTTGCGCCGCCCCCATCGGCAAGCGCTACCCATTGACCGAGCTGGCTTGCGGCGCCCTGTCTGCGTTCGTCGCCTGGCATTTCGGCTTCGGCTGGCATGCGGCAATGGCGATGGTGCTGAGCTGGGGCTTGTTGTCCATGAGCCTGATCGACGCCGAGCATCAATTGCTGCCCGACTCTCTCGTACTGCCCTTGTTGTGGCTGGGCTTGATCGTCAACAGCTTCGGGCTGTTCGTGTCCCTCAACCAGGCATTATGGGGCGCTGTCGGCGGTTATCTGGTGCTGTGGGTGGTGTTCTGGGTGTTCAAGTTGCTGACCGGCAAGGAAGGCATGGGCTATGGCGACTTCAAGCTGCTGGCGATGCTGGGCGCCTGGGGCGGCTGGCAAATCCTGCCAGTGACGCTGCTGCTGTCTTCGCTGGTGGGCGCCGTCGTCGGCGTCGTCATGCTGCGCATGCGCAACGCACCGACATCGACACAGATCCCCTTCGGACCCTATCTGGCGATTGCCGGCTGGATTGCCTTGCTCTGGGGTGGTCAAATAACCGACTTCTATTGGCACTCAGTCGGTTTCTAATGAACAGCTCCGCGGAAAAACCCTGGATTCTCGGCCTGACCGGAGGCATCGGCAGCGGCAAGAGCGCGGCGGCCCAGCACTTCATCGACCTGGGCGTGCACGTCATCGACGCTGACCATGCGGCGCGCTGGGTCGTCGAACCCGGACGCCCGGCGCTGGGAAAAATTGCCGAGCACTTTGGCCCGGGTGTGCTGCAAGCGGACGGCGCGCTGGATCGAGCCGCGCTGCGCACGCTCATCTTCGAGAATGCCGAGGAGCGCCGCTGGCTGGAAGCCCTGCTGCACCCGCTGATTGCCGAAGAGATCGCCCATCATCTGGCCCAGGCAAGATCGTCCTATGCGATCCTGGTGTCACCGCTATTGATCGAGTCGGGGCAGTACGCCATGACCCAGCGGATCCTGGTGATCGACGCACCTGAACAATTGCAGGTCGAACGCACCTTGCAGCGCGACCAGACCAGCGAGCAGCAGGTCCAGGCGATCCTCAAGGCCCAATCAAGTCGACAGGATCGCCTGAGCCATGCCGACGATGTGGTGGTCAACGACCGCGACCTCGCCTGGCTGTACAGCGAGGTCGAGCGCCTGCATCACTTTTACCTTACCTTGCGTGGAGGCCAATCATGAGCCAACCCCCAATCGTTGATTGCCCAACCTGTGGCGCCCCGGTCGAATGGACCCCTGAAAGCAAATTCCGGCCGTTCTGCTCGGATCGCTGCAAGCTGATCGACCTCGGCGCCTGGGCATCGGAAGAACACAAGATTCCGGTGGCCCCGGACGCCGAGGATGAGTTGTTCAGCGAAGACTTCAATCCCCGCTCGCATCACTAAGGCCTGGCCTGAATCATTGTGGCGAGGGGATAAATCCCCTCGCCACAGAGTCATCGGGCAGCATTCACCCCCTAAGGCCGCATGAACCCGTAATCCTGGCTGTCGTCGAGATTTTCCGCGAGGAAACTCAACTCATCGGCCAAATCGTCGACACTGCGTACGGTCTTGCTCTGCTGCACGATTGCGCTGAGCAAGGCCCGCAGGCTCAAACCCGGGTCAAAGCCGATCTCCATGGCCGCGTCGTGACTGCGCCGGATTTCTTGCCTCGCCCACTCATAAACACTCATGGTTGCACTCCTGGAAATTTTCCAAAGCATGCAGCGCGGCAGGCGGTGCAGCCTTGACGTGAATCAAGGCTTGTCCTCATCGTTCCAGGGCGCCGACAGGTAGCGCGTGCGGTTGAAGGTCTCCAGCCATTCGGGACTGAACACCACCAGCGCGCTGACCACCATGCCGTTGATGAAGGCCTCGGGGAAGATGATCAGCCAGAGGTAACCGATGAAGTCCTCCAGCCAGTACGGCATGACGAAGATGCCGTCGTACCAGAGCAGGCCAAGCCCCAGCAACAGGCACCCCAGCGCCGAAAGCGCGGCGGCGAGAAACCCGGAACAGAAGATATACACAAACAGATTGCGCGGCTGGGCACGCTCCACCAGGACGGCGCAACCTTCAGTGATCAGCACCGGCAGGAGAATCAACAACGCGCCATTGATGCCGACCGCCATCATGTCCTGACGGCCCAGCAGCACCAGCGCGAGCTGCGCACAGAGCCCACCGAGGATCGCCAGCGGCCAGTCCAGCAGCAAGGTGACGGCGGTCATGCCGAGGAAGTGATACGAGACGCCCGTGTCGAAGTCTCGCCGCACCAGCCATAACAGGAACAACGCCAGCACCGTGCCGAACAGCAAATGCTGGCGACGGCTGTCAGTAAACAACTCGACCCACCGCGCCCGCGCCACTGCCCAAGCCAGCACCGGCACGTAAACCAGCCAGCCGACCGTCAGGGTCTGCGGTGAGAGCAGTTCGGCACCGATCATGGCAACTCCTGCGAAGGCGTGAACGTGGTACAGCGCGGGTTCGAGCACCGGTTCAACAGGCAGCTCGTTCGCTATTCAGTAACGATGCTCCCAGGCTGTTGCACCAATGCCATTGCAAACTTGCCGAAGCCCACCGACCAATCCGAATAGTCATTTTCGTGCATGAAAATGAACACGTCTTGCGGGCGAACCTGGGCTTGGCCGGCGAGATTGTCAGCGATGCCTTTATAGAGGTCACGCTTCATCGCATCGCTGCGGCCTCTGCGCATCGTAATCTCAATCACGATCAAATTGTCTGAACGAGCCACACCATTGAAAGTTCGGCTGTAGAAGAACTGTTGCGGATCATAGTCCGTCACCAGGTTGAACAATTCATCCTGGGGCATACCAATGCCGTCGACCAACGCTTGGTGTATGCCATCGACGATGCGTTGGCGCTGTTGCTGGCTGGTGCT
Organism: Pseudomonas sp. HB05; assembly: GCF_016756915.1. NCBI lineage: Bacteria > Pseudomonadati > Pseudomonadota > Gammaproteobacteria > Pseudomonadales > Pseudomonadaceae > Pseudomonas > Pseudomonas sp. HB05. The sequence goes on along the minus strand of NZ_JAESPG010000041.1, from coordinate 40,100 downwards.
TTTGGTGACAGCTGTACGTACAAACGGCATGTGAGTTGCTCTCAATTGGATTCTCGAATAGTCCACCACCTGAACAGTGTGCGGATAAGCGCAAGCCCAGCGATTTTGCGCAAACCTCACGTTCGCCGATAACGATTTATGCGGCCGGAGTATTTGAGTTAAAGTCACTTCATGAGACGTCGCCTGCCCCCATTGAATGCGTTGCGTACCTTCGAGGCTGCGGCTCGACTCGGGAAAATGACGTCCGCTGCCGAAGAGCTTTCCGTCACGCCCGGCGCTGTGAGTCGCCAGGTACGCCAGTTGGAACTGAGCCTTGGCGTCGATCTGTTCGAAGGGCCCAAGAACAAGCCGCAGCTCACCACGGCCGGCAAAGAACTCTTGCCTCAATTGACGGCCGCGCTGGACCAGATCGAGGCGGCAGTGGGCCGGGTCCGCGATACCGCGACAGGCACCCTGGACGTCTCCTGCTTCAGCACGTTTACCGTCAAGTGGTTGATACCTCGCCTGTTCGACTTCAACTCGACTTACCCGGATATCAAGATTCGCTTGAGCTCACCGGTCGCTGGGGCCGATCCGGGCCGGGATCGCTATGACGTGATGATCACCGCGGAGCAGGACGTCATTGGCGAACCAGAAAATACGGTCCTGCTGTTTCCTGAACGACTGGGCATCGTTTTGTCGCCGGCATTAGCCGCACGCCTGCAACTCACCGATCTGAGCTCGATCTTCAGTCATCCGCTGCTGCATACCCGAACGCGTCCAGACGCCTGGGCAAACTGGGCCAACGCGGTTGGCTACCGGGACACGCCCCCGACCGGACTGGAATACGAGCACTATTACTTTACTTTGGAAGCGGCAATTGCCGGCTTGGGGATTTGCGTCGCCCCTTGGCATCTGGTGGCCGACGATATTCGCCTTGGCCGCCTGGTGGCACCGTTTGGCTTTTATCCGAGCCGTTATGTCTACCTGGCGAAGCGAAGCGGGCAACACAGCAAGAAACTGGAGCTGTTCTGCGCCTGGCTGGCGCATCAGGCTGAACAGGACGGCCCGCCAGGCCCTGCCTGAGCGATAATTTGCCCTCAGCGACACGCTTTATTTTTTATCAACACATTTGAACGCTAAGCTTGGGCTCATGGATGATTCCGATTATTTACGCCTGCTGACGATCGCTGCCGAGCAGGCCAACGCCTTTCTCTCCAATGCCCGCAAATGGGAGCGTGAGCGTTGGGTCTGCCAGCGCCTGCTGCAAGGGCTGAACGTGCCCTATCGCGCCGACGAGTTTGCGCCGGCCGGGGAGCCGCCAGACGTCTTGTTCCGCGATGCCAACTTCGAAGTGTTCTTTGTGCTCGACGAAGGCCGTCGCCTCAATGACGAATGGCGCGATGAACTACAGCGTCGCCGCAGCGCCTTCTCCCTGAGCCAACTGGTGCGCCGCGAGGCCAAGCCCCGGCGGATCCCCGCCAACGAATTCCTGATGCGGCTGGCGCCGACCCTGCGCAAGAAAGCCCACAACTACACCGAGCGCGGCATGGACCTGGGAGAGTTGGACATCATCGCGTTCGCCAGCCTCAAGCGCGAAGTGCTGGACCTCAACAGCCACTTTCCGCCGCCGACCGAATACCTGCGCCAGGGTTGGCGCTCCTTGTCGCTGGTGGGGCCGACCTTCGCCCGCGTACTGTTCGCCCATCCCGATGCGCCGGATTTCCTGCGGGGCAACCTGGGTCGCAGCATCGTCTTCGATGTCGGGATCAGCCTGTGAGCCCCTTGCAGGAACTGATCGCCGCCGTGCCGCAACAGGGCCGCGTGCGCTGGATCGGTGTGCGGCCCCAGGGTCACGCGCCGATGATCGAGCTGGACGCCGTGGAGGCGCGCCTGGAGGCCGGTCTCACCGGCGATCATGCGCGCCCCGGCGTGCGCAATGCGCGGCAGGTGACGTTGATCCAGTGGGAGCACCTGGGCGTGATCAGCTCGCTGATGGGCCGTCCCGACGATCAGCCCATACTGCCGCGAGAGCTGCGGCGCAATATCGTAGTCAGCGGGATCAACCTGTTCAGCCTCAAGGGCCGGCGCTTTCGCATCGGCCAGGCCATTTTCGAAACCACCGGCTGGTGCCAGCCCTGCGCACGGCTGGAGCGAAACCTTGGCGAAGGTACATTCCAGGCGGTACGCGGCCATGGCGGAATCACCGCCCGAGTGTTAAAAAGTGGAATCATTCGCCTGGACGACAGCCTGATCGTCGAACCCGTTCCGGCGAGCGGCTACGCGGCTTTCAATGCCGGCTAGCCGGACGCTGTAACGTCTTCACATCCCGCAACGTCTACCTGACGAGGCCTTTATGACCAGTCGCCTGAACCCAGATGACCAGAAGCATGTCGAAGAGTACCTGCAACTGTCCCAGCACCGAGTCGAGCGCCGGCCTTTTCGGCCGTGGATGCTCCTGGTGGTGGTACTGGCCGTGACCATCGGCCTGGGCCTGTTGAGCCGACTGATCAGTTACCTGACGCTATGAGCCGCTTTTTGTCGCTGATGCTCGCGCAGGTAACGGCACCGAATTCCTTTAGCCTTGCGAGATATCCCCATGACTCATCGTATTGTCATCGTTGGCGGCGGCGCCGGCGGCCTGGAGTTGGCTACCCGTCTGGGTAAGACTCTGGGCAAGCGCGGCACGGCCAGTGTGATGCTGGTCGACGCGAACCTGACCCACATCTGGAAACCCCTGCTGCACGAAGTGGCTGCCGGTTCCTTGAACTCCTCCGAAGACGAACTCAACTACGTCGCCCAGGCGAAATGGAACCACTTCGAGTTCCAGCTCGGGCGCATGAGCGGCCTGGATCGCGAGAACAAGAAAATCCAACTGGCCGCCACCTATGACGAGGCGGGCGTGGAGCTGTTACCGGCCCGGGAGCTGGGCTACGACACACTGGTAATCGCAGTGGGCAGCACCACCAACGACTTCGGCACCGAGGGCGCGGCGCAACACTGCCTGTTCCTTGATACTCGCAAACAGGCCGAGCGCTTCCACCAGCAATTGCTCCACCACTACCTGCGCGCCCATGCCGGGCAGACCGACGTCGTCGAGCGCATCAGCGTCGCCATCGTCGGCGCGGGCGCGACGGGCGTCGAACTGGCGGCCGAGCTGCACAACGCCGCCCACGAATTGCATGCCTACGGCCTGGACCGGATCAAACCGGAAAACATGCACATCACCTTGATCGAGGCGGGTCCACGGGTCTTGCCAGCGTTGCCCGAGCGTATCGGCGGACCGGTGCACAAGACCCTGGAAAAACTTGGGGTCAACGTCATGACCAACGCCGCCGTCAGCCAGGTGACTGCTGACAGCCTGGTTACGGCGGATGGCAAAGTGATCGACGCGAGCCTGAAGGTTTGGGCGGCCGGGATTCGTGCGCCGGAATTTCTCAAGGACATCGATGGGCTGGAGACCAACCGGATCAATCAGCTGCAGGTGCTGCCGACGCTACAGACCACGCGCGACGAGAACATCTTTGCCTTCGGCGACTGCGCCGCCTGCCCGCAACCGGGCAGCGACCGCAACGTTCCACCCCGCGCCCAGGCCGCGCACCAACAAGCCTCGCTGCTAGCGAAATCGCTGAAATTGCGGATCGAAGGCAAGGCCCTGCCGGAATACAAATACACCGACTACGGTTCGCTGATCTCGCTGTCGCGCTTCTCGGCGGTGGGTAACCTGATGGGCAACCTGACCGGTAGCGTGATGCTCGAAGGCTGGCTGGCGCGGATGTTCTACGTGTCGCTGTATCGCATGCACCAGATGGCGCTGTACGGGATGTTCCGCACGGCGATGCTGATGCTGGGCAGCAAGATCGGGCGCGGGACTGAGCCGCGGTTGAAACTGCACTGAGGATAAAAAGCGAAGCGCCAGCCGCGTGTGGTGGCGCTGAGCTATAGAGATGCATCGCCTGTTCCATGGTCTTCGCGAGCAAGCCCGCTCCCACAGGAGATCGAGTAGTTCACGAGTACGCGATCAACTGTGGGAGCGGGCTTGCTCGCGAAGGCGGCCGTGCAGTCAACAGTATCCAAACGATAAAACTCAATCTGCGCGGCCAATCATTCAAACCTGAAACCGCTGCACCATCGTGCGCAGTGAATTCGCCAGTTGCGACAGCTCGTGGCTGGACGCGCTGGTCTGGTCCGCGCCGGTGGCCGAGCGCACGGACAAATCACGGATATTGACCAGGTTACGATCCACTTCGCGGGCCACTTGCGCCTGTTCCTCGGCGGCGCTGGCGATCACCAGGTTGCGCTCGTGGATTTGATGCACCGACGCTGTGATGGTCTGCAATGCCTCGCCTGCCCGCTCCGCCATCGCCAACGTGCTCGCCGCGCGACTGGAACTGGCCTGCATGGAATCCAGCGCCTGGGTGGCGCCGTTGCGCATGCCCTGGACCATCTGCTCGATCTCCTGGGTCGATTGCTGCGTGCGATACGCCAGCGCTCGCACTTCGTCGGCAACCACGGCAAAACCACGACCGCTCTCCCCCGCCCTGGCCGCTTCGATGGCCGCGTTGAGCGCCAACAGATTGGTCTGCTCGGCAATGGCCCGGATCACATCCAGCACCTTGCCGATGTCCTGGGACTGGCTCGCCAGCGACTGCACCAGGCCACCGGTCACTTGTACATCACTGGCAAGCGCGCTGATGGCCTCGACGGTGTCGCTGACCCGCTCCTGGCCCAACGTCGCCGATTCGCTGGATTGGCGAGTGGCATCGGAGGTGGACACGGCGTTGCGCGCGACTTCTTCCACGGCAGTGGTCATTTCCGTGACGGCGGTGGCGGCCTGTTCGATTTCGTTGTTTTGCTGTTGCAGGCTCTGGGTGCTGTCGAGGGTGACGGCGTTCAGCTCATCGGCAGCGGTCGCCAATTGTGTTGCCGAGCCGCTGATGCTCTGCAAGGTTTGCCGAAGGTTCTGTTGCATGGTCGCCAGAGCCTTGAGCAAGCGGCTCACTTCATCGTTGCCGTGGGTCTCGATAGGCCGGGTCAGGTCGCCCCGGGCCACGTTCTCGGCCGCATTCAACGCCTCGCCCAGAGGCTTGACGATGCTGCGCGTCAACAACATCGCCAGCACAACGGTGGCCAGGGCAGCCAGCACGACGAACAGGCTGACGATCATTCGCGAATTGACGTAATGCTCCTGGGATTTCTGGCTCTCGATGGACACTTGCTTGGAGAACAACTCCGCAAGGTCGTTGAGCTGCTTGCCCGAGCCATCCACCACGGTTTTCATGTCCACCAACAACAGCTTGATCAGTTCATCCCGACGGCCCTGCTCCGCCAGGATGAACGATTGCGCGATACCGGCACGGTAAGCGGCAAAGGTTTGCTTGAACTGATCATAGAGGGCCTTGCCTTCAGGCGTCACAACGAGCTTTTCGTACGCCGCGATTTTTTCGCTCAGTTCCTTGTCGCGCGTGTCCATTTGTCCGCGGTACACAGCAACGTTCTTCGGGTCCTGATCCAGGGCCATGCGCAGGGAAATGGTACGGATCCGCAGCATCCACTCACGGATCTCATCACCCCCGCGGATGCTCGGCAGCCATTGAGTCTCCACCGCGACCTCACTGTCGCGAATGCTCGACATCTGCCCCAACGCAAACACCCCGAGCAACGCCACCAACAGGGCGATCAAGGCAAAACCCAGCGCGGCACGGGGTGCGATATTCAATTGACGAAGAAACATAACGGGCGCCTTTCTTGTTGTTAGCCAAAAGTAAGGGCGTCGGTCCATGCCCTCTCGGCGGGTTATCGGCAGGTTGTACGACGACTTGATGCCATCGGCATTTTTCGCAGGCAAAAAAAATCCCCGTATCTTTCGATACGAGGATTTTCAATATGGTCGGGGTAAGGGGATTCGAACTCCTGACATCCTGCTCCCAAAGCAGGCGCGCTACCGGACTGCGCTATACCCCGGTAAAAAAAAGGCGACCCTTGCAAGTCGCCTTCCTCGATCAGCGCTTTTGGCCTCTGATCTTAAGATTCGATTCCAGCGAGCTGGTTTCAAAAATGGTGGGTCGTGTGGGATTCGAACCTACGACCAATTGGTTAAAAGCCAACTGCTCTACCAACTGAGCTAACGACCCAAATATGGTCGGGGTAAGGGGATTCGAACTCCTGACATCCTGCTCCCAAAGCAGGCGCGCTACCGGACTGCGCTATACCCCGATTGAAATGGCTCCGTGACCAGGACTCGAACCTGGGACCCAATGATTAACAGTCATTTGCTCTACCGACTGAGCTATCACGGAACTGATATTTCAAGTTACTGCATTGAAGCTAGCTTCAACCTCTTCTACCCGCCTGCATCGCTGCGTTCGTGTGTCTGAGGCGCGCTATTCTACAATTTTCAAAACCTCTGTCAACCCCTTAAATTGCTTTCAAGACAATGATTTGCAACTTATTTTGGGTTGCCTCTCGCTGAGAAGTGACCCCGGGGGTGACGTACTGCGGGGCGCACTTTACAAGCCTTTTCCTTTGAGTTCAACGACCTGATGAAAAAAATGGCCTCGTAAGTCGAGGCCATTCCAATATCCGGCTGTGCCGGCCTTCAGTTGAAGACGATTTCGTCGTTCTCCACCGTACCGGTCACGGTTTCGCCCGGCATGAAGCGACCGGACAGAATCAACTGCGCCAGCGGGTTTTCGATCCAGCGCTGGATCGCTCGCTTTAGCGGCCGCGCGCCGTAGACCGGGTCGTAACCCACCGCGATCAGCTTGTCCAACGCCTCGTCGCTCAGTTGCAGCTTCAGCTCGCGCTCGGCGAGGCGGCTGCGCAGGCGCCCCAGCTGGATCTCGGTGATACCGGCGATCTGATCCCGGGCCAACGGCTCGAAGATCACCACTTCGTCCACACGGTTGATGAACTCCGGCCGGAAGTGGGTGGAGATCGCATCCATCACTGCGGCACGTTGCGCCTCGCGATCGCCCACCAGCTCCTGGATCTGCGTCGAACCCAGGTTGGAGGTCATCACGATCACCGTGTTGCGGAAATCCACCGTACGGCCGTGGCTGTCGGTCAGGCGACCATCCTCCAGCACTTGCAGCAAGATGTTGAACACATCCGGGTGCGCCTTCTCGACTTCATCGAGCAGGATCACCGAGTACGGCTTGCGACGCACGGCCTCGGTCAGGTAGCCGCCCTCTTCATAACCGACATAGCCCGGTGGAGCGCCGATCAGCCGCGCCACGGAGTGCTTCTCCATGAACTCGGACATGTCGATGCGCACCATGGCTTCCTCGGTATCGAAGAGGAATTCGGCCAGCGCCTTGCACAATTCGGTCTTACCCACGCCGGTCGGGCCGAGGAACATGAACGAGCCGCTCGGACGATTAGGGTCAGACAACCCGGCGCGGGACCGGCGCACGGCGTTGGACACCGCCACCACCGCTTCTTCCTGGCCGATCACACGCTGATGCAACAGGCTTTCCATCTTCAGCAGCTTGTCGCGCTCGCCTTCGAGCATCTTCGAGACCGGAATGCCGGTCCACTTGGACACCACTTCGGCGATTTCTTCCTCGGTGACCTTGCTGCGCAGCAACTGGTTTTCGCTCTTGCCGTGCTGGTCGACCATCTGCAGGCTGCGCTCCAGGTCCGGGATCACCCCATACTGCAGCTCAGCCATGCGGTTGAGGTCGCCCTTGCGGCGAGCCGCTTCCAGTTCCTGGCGGGACTGTTCGATCTTCTGCTGGATCTGCGCCGAACCCTGGACTTCGGCTTTTTCCGAGTTCCAGATCTCCTCGAGGTCGGAGTATTCACGCTCATGACGAACGATTTCTTCCTGCAACCTTTCCAGGCGTTTCTTCGCCGCTTCGTCGCTTTCCTTCTTCAAGGCCTGGGACTCGACCTTGAGCTGAATCAGGCGCCGCTCCAACCGATCCAGCACTTCCGGCTTGGAGTCGATTTCCATGCGGATACGGCTGGCGGCCTCGTCGATCAAGTCGATGGCCTTGTCCGGCAACTGGCGGTCGGTGATATAGCGATGGCTGAGCTTGGCCGCCGCGATGATCGCGCCATCGGTGATCGCCACTTTGTGGTGGACTTCGTAGCGCTCCTTGAGGCCACGCAAGATCGCGATGGTGTCTTCCTCGCTGGGCTCCTCCACCAGCACTTTCTGGAAGCGCCGCTCCAGGGCCGCGTCTTTCTCGATGTACTGGCGATATTCGTTCAGCGTGGTCGCACCGACGCAATGCAGCTCGCCGCGAGCCAGCGCAGGCTTGAGCATGTTACCGGCGTCCATCGAGCCTTCGCCCTTGCCGGCACCGACCATCGTGTGCAACTCGTCGATGAACAGAATGATCTGCCCTTCCTGCTTCGACAGTTCATTAAGTAGGGCCTTGAGCCGTTCTTCGAACTCGCCGCGGTATTTGGCGCCAGCGATCAGCGCCCCCATGTCCAGGGACAAGAGTCGCTTGCCCCGCAGCCCATCGGGCACTTCGCCGTTGATGATGCGCTGGGCCAGGCCTTCGGCAATGGCGGTCTTGCCCACGCCAGGCTCACCGATCAGCACCGGGTTGTTCTTGGTACGACGTTGCAGCACCTGGATGGTGCGGCGAATTTCATCGTCGCGACCAATCACCGGGTCGAGCTTGCCTTCCTCGGCGCGCTTGGTCAGGTCGACGGTGTATTTATCCAGGGCCTGGCGGGCTTCCTCGTGGTTCGGGTCGTTGACCGCATCGCCGCCACGCAGGTTATTGATGGCGTTTTCCAGGGCTTTCTTGCTCACACCCTGGCCGAGCAACAATTTGCCGAGCTTGCTGTTCTCGTCCATCGCGGCGAGCAGCACCAACTCGCTGGAAATAAACTGGTCGCCCTTCTGCTGGGCCAGGCGATCGGCCTGGTTGAGCAACCGCGCCAGGTCCTGGGACATGTTCACGTCGCCGGTGGGGTTCTGGATCTTGGGCAGTTGGTCGAGTTCCTTGGCCAACTCTTTGCGCAGGCTGTTGACGTCAAAGCCCACCTGCATCAGCAGTGGCTTGATCGAGCCGCCCTGCTGTTCGAGCATGGCTTGCATCAAGTGCGCCGGTTCGATACCGGGATGGTCCAGGCCGACGGCCAGGGACTGGGCATCGGACAGCGCCAATTGCAATTTGCTGGTTAAACGATCAATACGCATGGGTCACCTTCCTAATGAGCAGGCCGGACCTAGAGAAACATCCTGAATGAAGAAACCTGCCAGATACCGTTATAGATGTGGTCGATTCTGGAAGATTCAAGCAGCGCGCTGTTGATACAGATCAGGGGAGTCTAGCGTTCAAGCCAGATCAGGGAGGCGAAACGACCGGTGCGGGGATTGCGCCGGTAGGAATAGAAGCGAGGATCGGTCACGGTGCACAAACCGCCACCATAGACGGCTGTTACGCCGCGTGCCGCCAGGCGTAGCCGTGCCAACGCGTAGATATCGGCGAGAAATTTGCCGGCATTGGGGCTTGGCGCAAAGGCCTGGTCCGCCGAAGGCAGATGGGCGATGAAGGCTTCGCGCACTTCCGGGCCGACCTCAAAGGCTTGCGGGCCAATGGCCGGGCCGAGCCAGGCGAGTATCTCTTCGCTGGGTTGCTGCAGGCTGTCGAGCGTAGCTTCCAGCACACCGTTGGCCAGCCCCCGCCAACCGGCATGGGCTGCCGCGACATGGGTGCCGGCACGATTGCAGAACAATACCGGCAGGCAATCCGCCGTCATCGCCGTGCAAGCGATGCCCGGCGTGGCGCTCCAACTGGCATCGGCAGTGACGACCCGAGTCGGATCAGCCTCGACCACGTCAATTCCATGGACTTGCTGCAACCAGGCCGGACGCATGACGAACCGATCAGTGAGGCGACGACGGTTTTCGGCAACAGCCGTAGGGTCGTCGCCCACATGATCGCCCAGGTTGAGGCTGTCGAACGGCGCCAGGCTGACGCCGCCCTCGCGGGTGGTGACGCAGGCCTTGACCCGGGCCGGCGCGGGCCAGTCGGGTATCAGCCAGTCACTCATCCGATGAACGCCTCGCGGTCCTGCTTCAGCAAGGTCAGCAGCCAGACGAAATCATCCGGCAACGGCGACTCCCAGCTCATGCGCTTGCCGGTCGTCGGGTGATCCAGTTCCAGGAAACGTGCGTGCAGCGCCTGGCGCGGGAAATTCTTCAGCGATTCGACCATGGTCTGGCTGGCAGCCGGCGGAATGCGGAAGCGACCACCGTAGGCCGGGTCGCCCACCAACGGGAAGTTGATGTGGGCCATGTGCACGCGAATCTGGTGGGTCCGACCGGTTTCCAGCTTGACCCGCACGTGGGTATGGGAACGGAAACGCTCCAGCACGCGGTAATGACTGACCGCCTGCTTGCCGCCTTCCATTACCGCCATGCGCTGGCGCTGCTGGCCGTGACGGCCGATCGGCGCGTTGATCTTGCCACCCGCGGTGACCACGCCGATCACGATGCATTCATAGATGCGGCTGACACTGCGGCTTTGCAACTGCGTGACCAGTTGTGTCTGCGCCTGGATGGTCTTGGCGACCACCATCAGGCCGGTGGTGTCCTTGTCCAAACGATGCACGATACCGGCGCGGGGGACATTGACGATGTCCGGCACGTGGTGCAGCAAGGCGTTCAGCAGGGTGCCATCGGCATGACCGGCCGCCGGGTGCACCACCAGGCCCGCGGGCTTGTTGATCACCAGGATGTCGTCATCTTCATAGACGATGTCGAGGGCGATGTCTTGGGCGACCCATTCTCCCTGGGCCTCCTGCTCGGCGGTCAGCTCGAGGATGGCGCCGCCATGGACGATGTCGCGCGGACGGATGACCGCCCCGTCCACCGTCAGGCGGCCGTCCTTGATCCAGGCGGAAAGGCGCGAGCGCGAGTGCTCGGCGAAGAGTTGGGCGGCGACTTGATCGAGGCGTTGGCCGCCCAAATCGGACGGCACCTCTGCGCGAAGTTCTATTTTATCGGACATGCTCGGACTGGGCGTCGGCACAGCCTTTGGTTTCGGCTGCGCGCTTGTGGTTAAATACGGCGTCTTTTGCCCCGAGGCTTTTCAACGGGGCGCTCATCATAACAGGACGGCCCCGCCCAAGACAGCGGCCGTCATAGGGACGCAAGCCGCCATGCAAGTGAAACACCTGCTGCTGATCGCCATCCTCGCATTGACTGCTGCTTGCTCGTCGAAGGAAGTCGTAGACGAAAACCTGAGCGAAGTCGAACTGTACCAACAGGCGCAGAACGACCTGGACAACAACAGCTATACCAGCGCCACCGCCAAATTGAAGGCGCTGGAGTCGCGGTATCCGTTCGGTCGCTACGCCGACCAGGCGCAGCTGGAGTTGATCTACGCCAACTACAAGAACGCCGAGCCGGAAGCGGCCAAGTCCGCCGCCGAGCGCTTCATTCGTCTGCACCCGCAGCACCCGAACGTCGATTACGCCTACTACCTCAAGGGCCTGACCTCCTTCGACCAGGACGTCGGCCTGCTGGCGCGCTTCCTGCCGCTGGACATGACCAAGCGTGACCCGGGCGCCGCGCGCGACTCCTACAACGAGTTCGCCCAGCTGACCAGCCGCTTCCCCAACAGCCGCTACTCGCCTGATGCCAAGCAGCGCATGATCTACCTGCGCAACCTGCTGGCTTCCTACGAAATCCACGTGGCCGACTACTACCTGACCCGCCAGGCCTACGTTGCCGCCGCCAACCGTGGCCGCTATGTGGTGGAAAACTTCCAGGAAACCCCATCGGTGGGCGACGGCCTGGCGGTGATGACCGAAGCCTACCAGCGCCTGCACCTGGATGAGCTCGCGGCCACCAGCCTGGAAACCCTGAAGCTGAACTATCCGGACCACCCTTCCCTGGTCGACGGCCAGTTCACGCCGCGCGTCGATGAGGCGGACAACCGTTCGTGGCTGAGCAAGGCGACCCTGGGCATGATCGAATCCCGTCCGCCGCTGCCGCCGGGCGAAACCCGCGCCAACCAGGACGTACAGCGCCAGTTCCAGGACGCCAAGGAAGCCATTCCGAACGAGCTCAAGCCAAAGGACGAAAACGGCGACGTGATCGAAGAACCGGAGCCTGAGAACGAGTCCGGCGACCGCTCCTGGTTCAGCTACATGACATTCGGCCTGTTCGACTGAGACTTGGCCTGACAAAAAAGGAGACCTGCAAGTCTCCTTTTTTGTGCCTGGGTTTTATTGCGCTGTGCGCCGTTCCAGTCCTTGGCTAAACTGCCTGATCTCTAGCCAAAAAGCCGCCCATCATGCTTCGTCTACTGTTCTGGATCGCCCTGATTGCCGCCGCGGTATGGTTCTGGCGCAAATTCAAGGCCAGCACTTCCGCGCCCAACGCAACCCGTGAACAGGATGCGCCGCCCATGGTTCGTTGCGCCCATTGCGGCGTGCACCTGCCACGGGATCGCGCATTGCCCCTCCAACAGCAATGGTATTGCAGCCAGGCTCACCTTGAGCAAGGCCCAGGCACTCGTGAGCGCTGAAGCCCCGCTCCCTCGCGTCAAACAGGCGCAGCGCCTGCTGCGTCTGTATCACCTGTACCGCCTCAGCATCGGCATCACCCTGGTGCTGCTGATTTCCAGCAACATGGATAACCGCCTGCTGGAGTTCGCCAACGACGATCTGCTGCGCAGCGGCAGCTGGTTATACCTGGTACTGAACATCCTGCTGGTGGTGTTCCTGGAAAACACCCGTCGTCCTGCCCAGTTGTTCGGCCTGGCCTTGACCGACGTCCTGTTGCTGTCGTGGCTGTTCTTCGTCGCGGGCGGCGCCCCCAGCGCCATTGGCAACCTGATCATCGTCTCGGTGGCGATCAGCAATACCTTGCTGCGCGGCCGGATCGGCCTGTTGATTGCCGCCGTCGCCACCCTGGGCATCGTTGGCTCGACGTTCGTGCTCGGTCTCAGCGATTCGAGCCGACCCAGCAGCTATCTGCAAGCAGGCACCCTGGGCGCCCTGTGCTTCGCCGCCGCGTTGCTGGTGCAACGCCTGACCCGACGACTGGAAGCCAGCGAAACCCTGGCCGAGCAAAAAGCCAGCGAAGTGCTCAGCCTCGAAGCCCTCAATGCGCTGATCCTGCAGCGCATGCGCACCGGCATCCTGGTCCTGGATCGCCAACGCAGAGTTCAGTTGGCCAACGAAAGCGCCTTGAACCTGCTGGGCATGCATGACCTGGTCGGCCAACGGATCGACGATTATTCCAGCGCCTTGGTCGAGCGATTGCAGGGGTGGTTGAACAACCCCAGCCTGCGCCCGCAAAGCCTGACCATCAGCAGCACGGGCCTGACCCTGCAACCCAGCTTCATCGCCCTCGGGGCAGAGGATCAGCAACAGATCCTGATATTTCTCGAAGACCTGGCCCAGGTGGCCCAACACGCCCAGCAATTGAAGCTGGCATCGTTGGGGCGTCTCACCGCCGGTATCGCCCATGAAATCCGCAATCCGCTGGGGGCAATCAGCCACGCCGCGCAATTGCTGCGCGAGTCCGAGGAACTGAACGACGCGGACCGGCGTCTGACGCAGATTATTCAAGATCACTCCCAACGAATGAATCGCGTCATCGAAAACGTCCTGCAACTGTCCCGTCGCCAGCAAACCGCCCCCCAACGCCTGGATCTGCGTAGCTGCCTCGAGCAATTCGTCCGGCAGGCCCGCGAAAGCGCGGAAGGACACCAACAACTGCACCTGAGCATCGACCCCGGCGACTACATCACGCTCATGGACCCCGACCAACTGACCCAAGTGCTCGACAACCTGTTGCGCAACGCCTGGCGCCACAGCGCGCTGGCCCATGACAAGGCCGAGGCCTGGTTGAAGCTGTTCATCGATCCCCATAGCCAACTGGCCACGCTGGACATCATCGACAACGGCCCTGGCGTAACGCCGGACCAGCAGGCGCACCTGTTCGAACCTTTTTTCACCACCAGCAGCCAAGGCACCGGCCTTGGGCTCTATCTGTCCCGTGAGCTGTGCGAAAGCAACCAGGCCCGCCTAGACTTCAAACCACGCCAAGGCGGCGGTTGCTTCCGCATCACCTTTGCTCACGGACGGAAACAGATTTGAATACACGCTCACGGCAACGAATCCTGATCGTCGATGACGAGCCGGACATCCGCGAACTCCTGGAGATCACCCTGGGCAGGATGAAACTCGACACCCGCAGCGCCAAGAATCTCAGCGAGGCCCAATCCCTGCTGGCGGCCGAAGCCTTCGACCTGTGCCTGACCGACATGCGCCTGCCCGATGGCACGGGCCTGGAGCTGGTCAAACATATCCAGCAACGGTATTCCCAACTGCCCGTGGCGATGATCACCGCCTATGGCAGCCTGGAAGTCGCCATCGATGCCCTCAAGGCAGGCGCCTTCGATTTCCTGACCAAGCCAGTCGATCTAGCTCGCCTGCGGGAATTGGTCGGCAGCGCCCTGCGCCTGTCACCGGGCACCACGCCCGGCGCGACCGTCGAACGCGTTCTACTGGGGGATTCGCCGCCGATGCGCGGCGTGCGCAAGCAAATCGAAAAACTGGCCCGAAGCCAGGCGCCGGTCTATATCAGCGGCGAGTCGGGCTGTGGCAAGGAATTGGTCGCCCGCCTGATCCATGAACAAGGGCCGCGCGCCAGCCAGCCTTTCGTGCCGGTCAACTGTGGGGCAATTCCCACTGAACTGATGGAAAGCGAGTTTTTCGGCCACCGCAAAGGCAGCTTCAGCGGCGCCATCGAAGACAAACCCGGGTTGTTCCAGGCCGCCCACGGCGGGACGCTGTTCCTCGACGAAGTGGCCGACCTGCCGCTGGCGATGCAGGTCAAGCTCTTGCGCGCCATCCAGGAAAAAGCCGTGCGCGCCGTCGGCGGCCAGCAGGAAGAAGTGATGGACGTGCGAATTCTCTGCGCCACTCACAAAGACCTCGACGCCGAAGTCGCGGCCGGGCGCTTTCGCCAGGATCTGTATTACCGACTGAACGTCATTGAACTGCGCGTCCCGCCCCTGCGCGAACGTCGTGAAGATATCGAGCCGCTGGCCAACTACATGCTCCAGCGCCTGGCCGCGAGCACCGGTAACCCGGCGGCGAAGCTGCATCCTGCGGCACTCGATGCCCTGCGCAATTACCGCTTCCCCGGCAACGTGCGGGAGCTGGAGAACATGCTGGAACGGGCCTATACCCTTTGCGAACACCATCAGATCGAGGCCGATGACCTGCGCCTTGCCGAGAGCAACGTGGCTGGCGATGTGGCTAACCCGGATCTGGTGCGGGTCGACAACCTGGAGGATTACCTGGAAGACGTCGAACGCAAGGTTATCCTCCAGGCGCTTGAAGAGACCCGCTGGAATCGCACGGCGGCGGCACAGCGGTTGAAGTTGTCGTTTCGGTCGATGCGGTATCGGTTGAAGAAGTTGGGGTTGGATTAGCTCATAGCGGGGGGGGGTGTGATTACCGCAGAGCGTCGTCTACCGCCCGGTCACGGCAACCGCCAGAACTCGTCGGAGAATTCGGCTTGGACCAGGAGTTGTCCGACCATTCCCACAAAGGTTGGTTGGCTGGCTGTGAGGCGGTGTGTATATCCGTTTCTGCGGTAACGGCTGCTGGCGGTTCCGCTCTTACAGCGGGTCACTTTTGGAAAGAGCGCCAAAAGTAACCAAAAACGCTCTGCCCCACCACTCGGCACCTCGCCTAGGCTCGGTGTGCCCTCACTCCGGCATTGCTCCGTGGGCCCGCCGCGATGGGCCATCCATGGCCCTGCGCGGCTATCCCGGCATCCATGCCGGGATGCCCACTGCGCAATGCCTGCGTTCGGCCAGCGTGGTTTAACGGGGCGCCAAGATCAAGATCAAGATCCAAAGCAAGAGCAAGAGCAAGAGCAAGAGCGCGGCGTCAGCCAGGATTTATTTAGCTGAACCACCGCTTTCGCGAGCAGGCTCGCTCCCACATGGTTTTGCAGGTATTCACACATCTGCACACAACCCAAAAACCTGTGGGAGCGAGCTTGCTCGCGAAGAGGCCGGCACATTCAACATCTTCATCGATTGTGAGAATGCTTTCGCGAGCAAGCTCGCTCCCACAATTGGGTCTGAGTATAGGTGCAGTATCAAAACCGAACCTTACAACCGCCCCGCCGGCGCATAAGGCACAGGGTCAATCACCGGCTCCCGCCCCAACATCACATCCACAAACAACCGACACGAAGCCGGCGCCAGCACCAGCCCATTGCGATAATGCCCACAGTTCAACCAAAGCCCCGCAAACCCCGGCACTTCGCCGATATAAGGAATCCCCTCCGGCGACCCGGGCCGCAACCCCGCCCAATGCCCTACCACCTCGGCATCGGCAAGCTCGGGAATAAGCGCCACCGCCGAAGCCTTGAGGCTTTCCAGCGCGACATCGGTCGGGGTCTTGTCAAAGCCCTCGCGCTCCAGCGTACTGCCGACCAGGATGTGCCCATCACGACGCGGGATCGCGTAGCGCCCCTTGGCCAGGACCATGCTCGACAGAAAATCCTCCGCGCATTTGTACAGGATCATCTGCCCTTTAACCGGCTCGACCGGCAGCTTCAAGCCCAGCGTCTTGAGCAGCTCGCCACTCCAGGCGCCAGCGGCCAATACCACTTGGTCGCCGCGAACCTCACCAGCAGAACTATTCACCCCCACCACACGCTCACCGTCGCGAATGAATCCGCTGACTTCACAGTGTTCGTGAAGCGTGACATTGGGCATCGCCAGCAAGGCCGCCTTAAGGGATTTCACCAGCCGGGGATTACGCACGTTAGCCACATCGGCCATGTAGATCGCCCGGGAAAATCCCGAACCCAGCACCGGGACCGCATCGTGGACCTCCGAGATATCCACAGCCCGCAGCGGGCGCCCTTCCCGTTTGGCCCAGGCCAGCGCTTCTTCCTGGTCGTCGAGGTCCAGCCAATACAGCCCGGTGACATGCACCTGCGGATCAATGCCCGTAGCGGCGAACAAGCGCTCGCCCAGTTGTGGATAAAAATCCTGCGACCAATGGGCCAACGCGGTAACCGCCGGGCTATAGCGCCAGGGATAAAGGGGCGAAACGATACCGCCACCCGCCCAGGAGGCCTCCTGACCGACGCCGGAGCGATCCAGCAGCACCACGCGCTGCCCTTCCGAAGCGAGGTTGAATGCGGTCAGCAGGCCAATGACTCCGCCGCCGACAATCACCATTTGCTGTTGCCTGGTCATGTTCTGTTTCGACTCATAAGACAATGGACGCAAACTACGTCCGGAAAAAAATCAGCGGCCCCAGCAATCCTTGGCGGTCACGCCAGCGGCGGCGTTCTCCACATTTCGTACGCCGGTATTGGTGATCACGAAGTCACCACATTTGTCCGCCGCCATGGGCGAGCCGCCCTTGCGCACTGCCTTCAAGATGAAGCTCTGGTCCGTCAGCGTCGTCGGAGTAATGGTGTACGAATCATTACCGGCGCTCAGGCCAGTCGCGTTGGTGTAGGCGTTGTTCCTCGAGTAGTAGCGCTCGAGGATCTGCGCCTGCTCCGACAACAGCGAGGCGATCTCGGTGCGCCGGGCCTTTTTCATGTATTCGGTCAGGCTCGGATAGCCGACGGTGATCACAATACCGATGATCGCGATGACGATCATGATTTCGATCAAGGTGAAACCTCGGTTGGATTTGTGCATGCCTTACCTCACTGTATTTGCCGCCACATGATACGACGGCTGCCACCGACGGACTTGGTCAGCAGGTCGGTGATACCTCCACCGGAGTCATTCACGACCATGTTGGTTGCCCCATTGGCGCTGACGACGGCACTCAAGGTCGGGATCCCGCCCGTGAACACCACGCCAGCGGAAATCGTGTCGAGGGTATTGATCGAACCATCGTTATTGGTATCGAGCACCGCATAGTTGAGCATCTTACCGTTGAACGCATCCACTTCGATCAGCTTGCCGGTACCGAAGCTGGCGCACGGGTCGGTGGTATCAACGGCGGCGGTCGTGAAGACAACACGCCCGAGCACCAGGCTGGCTGGGTTGATGACCCGCTCCCCGGTCAAGGCGTTGTTGTACACCAGCGGCAAGTACCAGCCCTTCTTGGTGGGATAGGCGACATCGGTCTGGCTGGTGGTCACGAACTGCCCCGTCGTCCCGGAAAAAATATTGGTGATCGATTGGGCCTGAAGGCTCGCCACGGTGATTTGCCCCCCGCCGCCGATCGCATCCCAGATCGAATAGAACCCTTGCAGGTCCTTGTTGAGCTTGTCGGCCGATTCGTTGAACTTGCCAGTGCCGAAAAATACCTGGATGCCGCCTTGGGGATTGTCCGCCAACAAAGGCTGCGCAGTGATCGGCTGGGTAGCCCCACCAGGGGCGGTAAACAATGGCTGGCCAGCAAACGCCAGGCCCCAGGTGGTCGGGGAGGTGCCACTGAGGTCGAACTTCCACATCCGCCCTTTCAAGTCACCGCCGTAGGCGGCTTGCACCACGTTCTGGGAATTGACCCGCAGCTTGACCGACGACAGGCCGTTATCGGTTTCGCTGCTGTTGACGACAATTTTGCGAATCAGCGAACCGTCGCGAATGTCCACCACGTACAACGCCGCCACGCCGCTATTGCTGCCATAACCGTTGGAAATGAACGCGGCCCAGCGACCGTCCGCCAGGCGCGCCACTTCAGGCCGTGCGTAGGCGTAGCCCAGGTCGTTGAAGGGATGGCCCGTGTTGGCGATGGCTGGCGCGCTGATTTCCCAAAGTGCCCGGATCGCGTTACCCGCCGACGCATCGAACAATTGCACCGCATAAAACGCCCGGCCACCGGCACCGGTGCCGCCCAGGGCGAGGGTTTTCCAGACGCTGCCCAGTTGCGCATCGAATACACCGACCTGCCCGTCCACCAAAAACTTGTGGCTCACGCCATTGATATAGGTGGGATCAGCGATCATCTCCAGCGAAGGCAGCACGCTCGACGGCATGTAGGCATAACGCCGGGTTCCATTCGTGCTGTTGATCACGCTGAAAAAACCGTCATTGCCGTTCACCACCAGGCTGGCGCTCATGTTTGTCGCCTTGGTCGCCAGGTAGGTGCTGTAGCTGGTGTCGCCCACCAGGTCCGAGGCGGTCTGGTCGTTGGGTGAGGCCAGCACCAACGGGGAGTTGATAATGTCCCCGAGCAAGACGCTGCGTATTTTCAAGCCCGTCTTGTTGGTGCCCTTGCTCCACTCCACCAGGTCGTTGCCGGTGATACCGGTGGGCAAGCCTTGGCTCAGGCTGGTCTGCTGGGCCGGCGAGAAGTTGCCGTAGGCCAGCGTGATCGGCACGTTGGTGGCGGTGTTCCAGGACTGATAGATCGGCGCCGTGGCGCCGGGCACGATGGCCGTGTCGGTGGTCCATTGCATCGCCGCCGTGTTGACCGTACCGGTCGAGGTAAAGCCGAACGCCTTGATGGTGCCACGCCAGTCCTTGGGGTCGTAGGTGGTCTGGTAGTAACTGGAGGTGCTGGACAGCGTCGCGCCATTACTGGTGCCGCCGCCCCCCGAGCCGGCCTTGGAGGTGATGTCGCTCAGGGCCGATGACAGCGCGGAGTTCAGGCCCTCGCTGTCGGTGGCCTGGTAATACTTGCCCGCACCGTAGCGGGCCGCGTCGGAAAGCATCGGGTTGGTGACGGCAAACCCCACGGTATAGGTGTTTAGATACTGCCGACGAAACTCAGCGCCGTCCCAGCTTTTCCCTGTGACATCAGTGCCGGTGGTGCGCATGTCGATATCAAAAGCGAATTTGGCTATGTCGTCCAAGTACAGCGTATCGCCCTCGCCGTCACCACTCGGACTATCGCCATCGTTGGTGCTGATGCCATCCCAGTTCGGCAAACGACTTCCTCCCAACGGGTCGTTGGTAGGAAACGTTCGGTCATAGGTGGGCAAACCATCGGTGATCACCACCCCAAAATTTTTCTGGCAGCGGTACTGGATCGGGCTGGTGTAGGTGCTGGGCGTGCCGTTGTAGTAAGGCGCCATGCCTCTGAAATAACGGGTGACTTCGTAATAACTTTCGGCCAGTGGGGTATTGGCAACGGCGCCCAAAGCATTGATGGCGTTGATCAGCGCGGTGTAGTTTGTATTGGCCTGAGTCTGAGTCACGCTACCGCTGACCGGCGACAAGTCGCTGACCGCGCGAGAGATGTAGCCCCCCGGCCCAGAGTTGCTGCTGTTAGGTGGATTGAAGGTAGCAAGGCCTATACGCAAGGCACGATTACCGGTCACCAGGTCATTGGAAACATCCCGTGCGACGTTGATTCGATAGTCGTTAGGAATTGAGCCGGTGGTGAAGTCCCGGCTCGATCCGTTGGCCAGAGTCAGTAGATAAGACAGGTATTTCGCTGTGTAACGGGTGTTTTCGCCGCCGACAGGATCGGGTAACCGCAAGCAAACCACACCAACACCAGACCGATAAAAGCCGTACCAACCAGTAGAGCAGCCTCCACGAAATAGACTCGCGAGCAAGACGTTTCCGTCCTCCGCCGCAAGACTCCGCCTGTTGCTACTGCTGCAACTTCTATCATCGGTGCAGACCTCGACAGTTGGACGACTGATCGCCGGATCAAACCCCGCCGCCCAGATAATATTGTTCATGCTCCCCGAGTCATCGATCAGCAGCATCACGTTGGGCGTCACCGCCGCCGCGCTCAACAGGGGCGATTCCGAAGGCGTGAAGCCATAGACCGGCGCCGCCAGGTAAAGGCTGAGCAACGCCCCCCACACCGCTCCCAGCAGCGCCCTAATATTTCGCATAGATGCTCTCCACCACGCTGCGCTGGTTGTTGCCCACCACAGCCACCGCGGTGATCCGGTACAGCGTCGCCGAGGTATTGATCGGCACGTTGACCGCCGTAAGCGTCGTGCCGATGTTCTGCACGCCATAAAACCCACCGGCGGCGGCCACCCAGAGCACGCCCGACGCCGAGTTGCGCCCTGCCACCGTTACCGTCGCCGACTCCGCCGGTGGCGCACATTGGGCCGTGGTGGTACAGACCGGCAATGAATACGTCTCGACCTGCACCGCGCTCTCCCCCACCCGCAGCGCGGCCTCGGCCAGCTGGAACGACTGGTTGCGCTGCATGACACTGCTGGTCATTTTTTCCTGGAGCGTGGCGCTCTGCATGGACGAAAGGCCGATCAACGTCAGCAGCAACAAAAAGACCAGGCTGACCAGCAATGCCATGCCGCGCTGGCCGTGTCGGTGCCCTATCGAAATCATCGATCGCCCCTTCATAGCAGCCGGTTCCGCAAAGCGGCGACCACATTGAAGGTCTGGTCGCGCACGGTGTTCCGCGGATCGAACAGCGTCAGGGTCAGGCGTACGCTGCGGATCAGCGCCGGGTCGCTCGGGTTGGCGCTGTAGCTGGTGGCAGCGGTGTCCGTCGCACTGCCGGCCATGCCGAATGTCACGTTGAATGCCCGTACATTGTCCACCAGCACCGCCATGGTCGGAGTGCCGGGGCCTGTGCCCAGCAGTAGCTGATTGTTGTTGAAGCCGTAGATCAGTCGGCGAATCGGGAAGGCCAACTGACCCGTCGCGGGCGCGCGGGCGTTGGAATAGGCCGTTGCCGAGGTGCGGCAATCGGAGACCACGGTCCAGGTCGGTGCGTTACCGCCACTGCCAATGTCCGCCGTCACCAGGGTCAACCTGCGGTTCGCGTTGTCCCAGCGGATCGGCGTGATCTGGCTGGCCGCGAAACTGTTATCCGTGGAAGCATCGATGACGGTCGCCAGGCAACCGAACATGCCGACCATGCGAATCTCCTGGACCATCTTGCTCAAGGCAAACCGTGCGTCCTCCTGCATGACGGCAGCAGCGTTCTGGCTGACATAGGTGTTCTTGGCCGCGATGAAAATCTGCACGACGCCCAACACCACGATGAGGCTGATGACCAGCGCGATCATCAATTCGATCAGGCCGAAGCCGCGGCTGCGTCCGTTCATGGCGTCGCCGCCACCGGATCGACGGCGACACGGCTGGTCAGCACGAAGCTGCGCCGCGCCTCGGCCGCGTCGGTCGTGTTGGCGGCCCGAGCGTCATCCCAGGAAATGGTGATGGTGTAGACCCGCTGGTTCAGTGCCACGGTGCCGGTGGCGGTGGCGCCGCCGAAGGCGACGATGTTGGTCTTGAAGTCGTACAGATCCTGGTCCCGGGCCACGTTGAGGTTGGGTGAGCCGGGTGGAGCGATGGTGTAGTCGGCGCCAGAATTGGCGCGGATGCGGTCCAGCAGGTCATAGGCAATGAAGCTGGCCTGGCTGGTCATGCGCGAGCTGTCGGTGTATTTGAGCGCATTGAGCTGGATCATCGCCGCGCCCAGCAAGCCCACCCCGAGGATCAGCACTGCCACCAGCACTTCGATCAGCGTCATGCCCTCCTGCGCCTTTTTACTGCAACCCTTCATCCGCAATTTCCATTCAATACGATTCGTCCGTTGAGGCAAACATTCAGCGTCCTGCTTTGCGCCCCCCTTACGTAATTGAAGCTCACCGGCACGGCCAGGCCCGATAATCCGCCGAGGTTGTTGAAATCGATACTGGTCACATCTGAGGTTAGCGTCAGAGTCGCGCCGCTGCCCATCGCTGGAACAACCCGCAATACATTCGGGTTGGGCGGATTGCCAGTGTTGTCGTACACGATCAGTTCGCCGTTCCAGGCACCACCCTGCGTGGTCGGACGAACGCGCGTGGTGATGCCACGGTTGATCGCTTCCATTCGGGCGAAGTTCAAGGCCCGCTGCAGGTCACCGATTTCGGTATCGGCCTTGGTGCCTTGCAGCGAACCGGTGAACGACGGTACCGCCATGGTAATCAGCAGCAGCATCACGCCAAGGGCCACCAGCACCTCGATCAGCGTGAAACCTTTTGTACGAAGATCCATCGATGCCCTCCGTTGCCGTCGGCTATACCTGCCATTACACGCTAGAACAAACCACCGCCGTGTGGGTGGTTGTTTCAATCAGGACGCCAGGATCGCGTCGTTTTCGTACTCCAGGGAGGAGACGTCATGTATCAACAAGGCTTCAGCCTGATCGAACTGCTCATCGGACTGGCAATTGCCGCAATTGTTCTGCCGTTGGCCAGTACAAGCTACACCCAACTGATCGAATCCATCGAACGCGAGGACACCGCGCAGCTACTGCTCAGCGGATTGCGCAGCGCCCGCAGTGAAGCCATCACGCGTAACTGCCGGGTGTTGATACACGCAATAGATAACGATTGGAGCAAAGGCTGGCGGATCATGCTGGACGACAAGGAGAAGACCTTGTTGAAGGAGCGCAGGAGCAGCGCTCGGGTAGTTGGCAACTCGACGGTCAAGCGCAGGATCAGGTTCGGCAGCCAGGGAGAGGCCCTGCATTCCAATGGCTCATTCCAGGCCGGCACGCTGCATGTGTGCGCCAAACGCCGGCCGGTCAGCCATCACCAAGTGATATTGGCGCCGTCCGGCCGCGTCCGCCTGGAAAGTATCGAGGCCGAGCAGGCCCTGTGTGCAAAAGGACTCAAAGCAGGGAGCGGACGCGCAGTTCCTTCGGCATCGAGAACGTGATGTTTTCCTCGCGACCGGCCAGCTCGTCAGCCCCGGTTGCACCCCAGGCCTGCAATTGCTGGATCACACCGCGCACCAGGACTTCCGGGGCGGAGGCACCGGCGGTAATGCCGATCCGCTCGACGCCGTCGAACCAGCTGCGTTGCATGTCTTCGGCGCCGTCGATCAGGTAGGCCGGGGTGGACATGCGCTCGGCCAGCTCACGCAGGCGATTGGAATTGGAGCTGTTCGGGCTGCCGACGACCAGGACCACGTCGCATTCGTCGGCCAGTTGCTTGACCGCGTCCTGACGGTTCTGGGTCGCGTAGCAGATGTCGTCCTTGCGCGGCCCGCCAATGGCAGGGAAGCGCGAACGCAAGGCGTCGATGACGCGACTGGTGTCATCCATGGACAGGGTGGTCTGGGTGACGAAGGCGAGCTTCTCCGGGTTGCGTACCTGCAGGGCCGCCACATCTTCCTCGTCTTCGACCAGGTAGATGGCGCCGCCGTTGCTGGCGTCGTACTGGCCCATGGTGCCTTCGACCTCCGGATGACCTTCGTGGCCGATCAGGATGCATTCGCGGCCGTCACGGCTGTAGCGCGCCACTTCGATGTGGACCTTGGTGACCAGCGGGCAGGTGGCGTCGAAGACTTTCAGGCCACGGCCGGCGGCTTCGGTACGCACCGCCTGGGAAACACCGTGGGCACTGAAGATCACGATGACGTCGTCCGGCACCTGGTCCAGTTCCTCGACGAAAATAGCCCCGCGGCTGCGCAGGTCCTCGACGACGAACTTGTTGTGCACCACTTCATGGCGCACGTAGATCGGCGGCCCGAACACTTCCAGGGCGCGGTTGACGATTTCGATCGCCCGGTCCACGCCGGCGCAGAAGCCACGGGGGTTGGCGAGTTTGATTTGCATGCTGTGCCTCGTGTCTTGCGCGCAAGAGATTGAATCAATGCAATCCAGTGTGGGAGCGAGCTTGCTCGCGATGGCGGTATATCAGCCAACGTTAATATTGACTGATCCGACGCCATCGCGAGCAAGCTCGCTCCCACAGTGAATCGGGTGGCAGCAGGAACTGCCTGTTAAATCCTAAACCGCCTTGACCTCAAGAATTTCCACTTCGAAATTCAAGGTCTTGCCCGCCAGTGGATGATTGAAATCAACGGTCACCTGGGCATCGTCAAATGCCTTAACCACACCCGGCAATTCGGTATTGGCCGCGTCATTGAAGATCACCAGCAAGCCCTCCGACAGTTCCATGTCCTGGAATTGCGAGCGTGGCATGGTCTGCACGTTTTGCGGGTTGGGCTGACCAAAGGCATTTTCCGGCGGAACGACCACGGTTCGCTTGTCGCCGGCCTTGAAACCGAAGATTGCCGCTTCGAAACCGGGCAGCAGGTTGCCGTCGCCGACCTTGAACACCGCCGGAGCCTTGTCGAAGGTGCTGTCAACGGTGTCGCCGTTTTCCAGGTGCAGGGCGAAGTGAAGCTTCACTTCGGTGTTTTGAGCGATACGCTGCTCAGTCATGGACGGCTTCTCCGGTTTTCTTGCTCTTGAACATATCCAGGGCGAGCATCACGGCGCCCACGCTGATGGCGCTGTCGGCAAAGTTGAACGCCGGGAAATACCAGCGGTTCTGCCAATGCACCAGGATGAAATCGATCACATGGCCCAAGGCAATCCGATCGTAGAGGTTGCCCAGCGCGCCGCCGAGGACCAGCGCCAGCGCCACGGCCAGCCAGGTTTCGTCACGCCCCAGGCGCTTGAGCCAGACCACCAGCACGGCACTGACCACCACGGCAATCAGCGCGAACAGCCAGCGCTGCCAGCCCGAACTGTCGGCCAGGAAGCTGAACGCCGCGCCAGTGTTGTAGGCCAGGGTCCAGCTGAAGTAGTCGGGAATGACCACGATCTGCTGGTACATGGTCAACGCGTTCTCGAAGTAGTACTTGCTGGCCTGGTCGATGACCAGCACCAGCAAGCTCAACCAGAGCCAGCCCAACCGACCGAAACGGCCCGCTGCATTAGGCATAGTGGCGAACCTCGCCGCTGCCGCTGATGTTGTCGACGCAACGACCGCAGATTTCCGGGTGCTCCGGGTTCACACCGACGTCTTCGCGGCAATGCCAGCAACGGGCGCACTTGACGAAGCTCGACTTGACCACCTTGAGCTTCAGGCCACTCACTTCGGTCACCACGGCGTCGGCCGGAGCCTGCGCCAACGGCGCGACACTGGCGGTGGAGGTGATCAGCACGAAACGCAGTTCGTTGCCCAGCTTGGCCAGGTCGGCGCTCAAGGCATCTTCGGCATAGAGGGTCACTTCGGCTTGCAGGTTGCCGCCGACGGCCTTGGCCGCCCGCTGGATCTCCATTTCCTTGTTGACCGCAGCCTTGACCGCCATCACGCGATCCCAATACGCACGGTCCAGCTCGAAGCCTTGCGGCAGTTCGGTCAGGCCCTCGTACCAGGTGTTGAGCATCACCGACTCGTTGCGCTCGCCCGGCAGGTATTCCCACAACTCATCGGCGGTGAACGCCAGGATCGGCGCGATCCAGCGCACCAGCGCTTCGCTGATGTGGAACAGCGCGGTCTGGCAGGAACGGCGCGCCTTGCTGTTGGCGCCGGTGGTGTACTGGCGATCCTTGATGATGTCGAGGTAGAAACCACCCAACTCCTGGACGCAGAAGTTGTGGATCTTGGAATACACGTTCCAGAAACGGTACTCACCGTAGTGTTCCTGCAATTCGCGTTGCAGCAACAGGGTACGGTCCACGGCCCAGCGGTCCAGCGCGAGCATGTCTTCGGCCGGCAGCAGGTCGGTGGCCGGGTTGAAGCCGGTCAGGTTCGAAAGCAGGAAGCGCGCGGTGTTACGGATGCGCCGGTAGGCGTCCGCGCTGCGCTGCAGGATCTGCTCGGAAACGGCCATCTCGCCGGAGTAGTCGGTAGACGCGACCCACAGGCGCATGATGTCGGCGCCGAGGGTGTCGTTGACTTTCTGCGGCGCGATCACGTTGCCCAGGGACTTGGACATCTTGCGGCCGGACTCGTCGACGGTGAAGCCGTGGGTCAGCAGCTCGCGGTACGGCGCGTGGTTGTCGATGGCGCAACCGGTCAGCAAGGACGAGTGGAACCAGCCACGATGCTGGTCCGAACCTTCCAGGTACAGGTCGGCGCGCGGGCCGGTCTCATGACCCATCGGGTGCGAACCGCGCAGTACGTGCCAATGGGTGGTGCCGGAGTCGAACCAGACGTCCAGGGTGTCGCTGATCTTGTCGTACAGCGGTGCTTCGTCGCCCAGCAGCTCGGCGGCATCGAGCTTGAACCAGGCTTCGATGCCTTCGGCTTCGACGCGCTGGGCCACGACTTCCATCAGCTCGACGGTGCGCGGGTGCAGCTCGCCGCTTTCCTTGTTCAGGAAGAACGGGATCGGCACGCCCCAGTTGCGCTGGCGGGAGATGCACCAATCCGGACGGTTGGCGATCATCGAGTGCAGGCGCGCCTGGCCCCAGGCCGGAACGAACTGCGTCTCTTCGATGGCCTTGAGCGAACGCTGGCGCAGGGTGTCGCCGCTGGTGGGCTGCTTGTCCATGCCGATGAACCACTGCGCGGTGGCGCGGTAGATCAGCGGGGTCTTGTGGCGCCAGCAGTGCATGTAGCTGTGTTCGATGACGGTGGTGTGCAGCAGCGCGCCGACTTCGGTCAGCTTGTCGACGATGGCCGGGTTGGCTTTCCAGATGAACTGGCCGCCAAAGAACTCCAGCGACGGCACGTACACGCCATTGCTCTGCACCGGGTTGAGGATGTCGTCGTTGACCATGCCGTATTTCTTGCAAGTCACGAAGTCGTCGACGCCATAGGCCGGCGCGGAGTGGACCACGCCGGTGCCCGCGCCCAGTTCCACGTAGTCGGCCAGGTACACCGGCGACAAGCGGTCATAGAACGGATGGCGGAAATTGATCAGTTCCAGCGCCGAACCTGGCGCGGTGGCGACCACCGAACCTTCGAGGTTGTAGCGGGCCAGGCAGGATTCGACCAGCTCTTCGGCCAGCACCAGAAGCTTGTCGCCGACATCGACCAGGGCGTAGTTGAATTCCGGGTGGACGTTCAGCGCCTGGTTGGCCGGGATGGTCCACGGGGTGGTGGTCCAGATCACGATCGAGGCCGGCTTGGCCAGCTTGCCCAGGCCGAAAGCCGCGGCGAGCTTGTCTTCATCGGCGATCGGGAACGCGACGTCGATGGTCGAGGACTTCTTGTTCTCGTACTCGACTTCCGCCTCGGCCAGGGCCGAACCGCAATCGAAGCACCAGTTTACCGGCTTGAGGCCCTTGAACACGAAGCCGCCCTCGACGATTTTCGCCAGGGCACGGATTTCGCCGGCTTCGTTCTTGAAGTCCATGGTCTTGTACGGATTGGCGAAGTCACCCAGCACGCCGAGGCGGATGAATTCGGACTTCTGCCCTTCGATCTGCTCGGTGGCGTAGGCACGGCACAGCTCGCGGGTCTTGTCCGCGCCCAGGTTCTTGCCGTGGGTCACTTCGACCTTGTGTTCGATCGGCAGGCCATGGCAGTCCCAGCCCGGGACATACGGCGCGTCAAAACCCGACAGGGTCTTGGAGCGGATGATCATGTCCTTGAGAATCTTGTTCAGCGCGTGACCGATGTGGATGGTGCCGTTGGCGTACGGAGGGCCGTCGTGCAGGACGAACTTCGGACGATCCTTGCCAATCTCGCGCAACTTTCCGTACAGGCCAATGCTGTCCCAACGCTGCAGAATCTGTGGTTCGCGCTGAGGCAGGCCGGCCTTCATTGGGAAGGCGGTGTCCGGAAGGTTTAGCGTGGCTTTATAGTCGGTCATTTAAGGCTCTTCATTAGCGATTGGCGCTGGTTGCGACAAGGGCACGGGCGGCGGCGATATCTGCATGGATCGCCGTCTTGAGCGCCTCCAGAGAGGCAAAACGCTGCTCTTCACGCAGCTTCTGGTGGAAAACCACCGTCAAACGCCGGTCATACAGATCGCCGGCAAAATCCAGAATGTGTACTTCGAGATGGGCCTTGCCATCCCCCTGCACCGTAGGACGAACGCCAATGTTGGCGACGCCGGGCCAGGTCTTGCCGTCGATGTCGACACTCACCAGGAACACCCCGGTCAGCGGCACACGACGGCGCTTGAGTTGCACGTTGGCCGTTGGCGTGCCCAATTGGCGCGCCAGCTTCTGTCCGTGCAGGATCCGCCCGGCAATCCGGTACGGCCGGCCGAGCAAGCGCTCGGCCAATGCGAAGTCGGCAGCCGCCAGGGCGTTGCGGACCTGGGTGCTGCTGACGCGCAAACCATCCATCTCGACGGTCTGCGCCGCTTCGACGGTGAAGCCCCGGGCGACGCCGGTCTGTTGCAGGTAATCGAAATCCCCTGCCCGGTCGCAACCGAAACGGAAATCGTCACCGACTTCCAGATGCTTCACGTCGAGGCCATCCACCAGGATGGTATCGACGAATTCGGCGGCACTGAGCTGGCTAAGGCGCTGGTTGAAAGCCAGGCACAGGACCCGGTCGACGCCTTCGGCCGCAAGCAATTGCAGTTTGTCCCGCAACCGGGCCAGCCGGGCCGGAGCGGTGTCCGGGGCGAAAAATTCCCGGGGTTGCGGCTCGAAGATCACCACGCAACTGGGCAGGCCCAATTCCAGCGCACGCTCGCGCAGCCGCGCCAGGATAGCCTGGTGGCCACGGTGAACACCGTCAAAGTTGCCAATAGTGGCGACACAGCCCCGATGCCGGGGACGCAGGTTGTGGAGGCCTCGAACCAGCTGCATAACGCGCTTCTTGCTCATAAAGTGGCCGATTATAACCACACCCGGCGGTCGGTGACAGGCAACACCGTAACCCAAAGTGATCGAACCGACAAAACCGCCGCCCGCCCCTGGATTATCAGGGGCAACCTGTCAGCTCAAGGCCTTGCGATTGAAGTCGCGCAAACGGAAGCCCATCAACAGCAACATGCCGAAATACGCCACCACGCCCGCCACGACCAGCACACCCAGGCGCAGGAAACGCTCGAGCATCACGCCTTCGCCCCAAGCCGGCATGAAATGCATCCCGACCAGCAGCACCGCCGACATCACCGCCACGGCGACGAGCAACTTGAGCCCGAACTTGCCCCAGCCCGGCATCGGTTGATACATCTTCTGCTTGCGCAGTTGATAGAACAGCAGCCCGGCGTTTAGACAGGCACCCGCGCTGATCGCCAGCGCCAGGCCGGCGTGGGCCAGCGGACCGATGAGCAGCAGGTTGAACAGTTGGGTCATGCACAGGGTAAAGATGGCGATTTTCACCGGCGTACGGATGTTCTGCTGGGCGTAGAAGCCCGGCGCGAGGACTTTGATCACGATGATCCCGAGCAGCCCCACCGAGTAGGCGATCAGCGCCCGTTGGGTCATCAGGGCATCGAATGCATTGAATTGACCGTACTGGAACAGCGAAACCGTCAGCGGCTCGGCCAGGATCCCCAGCGCCAGGGCACAAGGCAGGACCAGTACGAAACACAGGCGCAGGCCCCAATCGAGGATCCGCGAATACTCATGGCGATCCTGGCTGGCGTAGGTCTTGGCCAGGGTCGGCAGCAGGATCGTGCCCAGCGCCACGCCCAGCACGCCGGATGGCAACTCCATCAAGCGGTCGGCGTAATACATCCACGACACCGAGCCCGCCACCAGGAACGAGGCAAAAATGGTATTGATGATCAGGGAAATCTGGCTCACCGAGACGCCGAGGATGGCCGGCAGCATCTGCTTCATGACCCGCCACACGCCGCTGTCGCGCAAGTTCAGCCGCGGCAGCACCAGCATGCCGATCTTCTTCAGGTGCGGCAGTTGGTAGAGCAACTGCGCCAGGCCGCCCGCCAACACCGCCCAACCCAGCGCCATCACCGGCGGATCGAAGTACGGCGTCAGGAACACCGCGAAGATGATCATGCTGACGTTGAGCAGCGTCGGCACGAAGGCCGGCACGGAGAAACGGTTCCAGGTGTTGAGGATCGCGCCGGCCAGGGACGACAGGGAAATCAGCAATATATAAGGAAAGGTCACCCGCAACAGGTCAGAGGTGAGCTGGAATTTTTCCGGCGTGTCGGTGAAACCTGGTGCAGTGGCCCAGATCACCCAGGGCGCGGCGAGCATGCCGGCGGCCGTGACCAAGGCCAGCACCAGCGTCAGCAGACCGGTGACGTAGGCAATGAAGGTACGGGTCGCTTCGTCGCCCTTCTGGCTTTTATATTCCGCCAGGATCGGCACGAAGGCCTGGGAAAACGCCCCTTCGGCGAAGATCCGCCGCAACAGGTTGGGCAACTTGAACGCAATGAAGAAGGCGTCGGTGGCCATTCCGGCACCGAATATCCGGGCGATCAACGTATCGCGAACGAATCCCAGGATGCGGGAAAGCATCGTGATAGAGCTGACGGCAGCCAACGATTTGAGCAGGTTCATGAAAAGAGTTTTTGCCTGTCGATAAACAGCAGGCGAACAATGCGCCCACTTGTGCGATACTCCGCGCCGCTAAACAGCACAGCGCCAAAGCCCGCGAGTTTACAGGTCGCACGCCGGAAAGAAATCATTCGGTGCGCCGCACCTGCCATTCAGCGGAACGTGTCACCCGCCCTTGACAAGACCTCAACTCATCGGCATGATTCGCGGCCTATTTTGTTTGCTATTTCCTAAAAAGTCTTTCGAGGAGCTCGACGGTGGCCAACACACCTTCCGCCAAAAAACGTGCAAAACAGGCTGAGAAGCGTCGCAGCCACAACGCCAGCCTGCGTTCCATGGTCCGTACCTACATCAAGAACGTAGTCAAGGCCATCGACGCAAAAGACGCTGAAAAAGCACAAGCTGCTTACGTTCTGGCTGTGCCAGTTATCGACCGCATGGCCGATAAAGGCATCATCCACAAGAACAAGGCTGCTCGCCATAAGAGCCGCCTGAATGGCCACGTAAAGGCCTTGAACGTTGCCGCTGCTGCCTAAGCGACGCGCTCATTAAAAAACCGACCTCAGGGTCGGTTTTTTATTGCCTGGGATTTACCAGCCGCACCTCAAATAAAAACTGTGGGAGCGAGCCTGCTCGCGAATGCGATCTGCCAGTGACATTGATGCTAGCTGACACACCGTATTCGCGAGCAGGTCGGATTGCCGCACCATCGCCCCCACACAAGGGCATTTAGTGCAGGTTATTGAGCCCGAACCCAAGGCAAGATCGGAATAGCGGTCACCGCATTCTGCGGGCTGCCCTCGATAACGCGGTCGCTGTAGACCAGGTACACCAGGGTATTGCGCTTCTTGTCGAGGAACCGCACCACTTGCATGGTCTTGAACACCAGCGAAGTGCGCTCGCGGAACACCTCCTCACCATCCTTGAGCTCACCCTTGAAGCTGATGGGCCCAACCTGGCGACAGGCGATGGACGCCTCGGCGCGATCCTCGGCCAGACCCAGGCCGCCTTTTACACCCCCAGTCTTGGCTCGCGACAGGTAGCAGGTCACACCATCCACCTTAGGGTCGTCGAACGCCTCGACCACGATCCGATCGTTCGGCCCGACAAACTTGAACACGGTGGACACCTGACCGATTTCTTCAGCCGAAGCCAGCAGCGGCACTGCCAACAGCAAGCCGATCAATCCTTTTGCCAAACCCATGATTTTTCCTTAGACGAGGATCAGGTTGTCACGGTGGACCAGCTCGGGCTCCGCCATGTAACCCAACAAGCCGACAATCGCATCAGACGACTGACCGATGATTTTCTGCGCCTCCAGCGCGCTGTAGTTAGCCAGGCCACGGGCGATCTCGCGACCGTCCGGCGCCACGCACACGACCATTTCACCGCGGCGGAAACTGCCCTGGACGAGCTTCACACCTACCGGCAGCAGGCTTTTGTTGCCTTGGGACAAGGCCGACACGGCACCCGCGTCCAGCACCAACGTGCCACGGGTTTGCAGATGCCCAGCCAGCCATTGCTTGCGCGCCGCCAGCATGCCGCGCTCTGGCGAGAGCAAGGTGCCGATGCGCTCGCCTGACTTCAGGCGATCCAGCACCCGCTCCAAGCGCCCGCCGACAATGATGGTATGAGCACCGGAACGGGCCGCCAGACGCGCAGCGCGCAGCTTGGTCTGCATGCCACCGCGCCCCAGCGCCCCGCCCGTACCACCGGCAACCGCATCCAGCGCCGGGTCGTCGGCACGGGCTTCGTAGATCAGCCTGGCGTCAGGGTTGTTGCGCGGATCGGCATCGAACATGCCGTCGCGGTCCGTGAGAATCACCAGCAGGTCCGCCTCCACCAGGTTCGCCACCAATGCAGCCAGGGTGTCGTTGTCACCAAAACGGATCTCGTCGGTGACTACGGTGTCGTTCTCGTTGATCACCGGGATGACTTTCAGCTCCACCAGCGCTCGCAACGTACTGCGGGCATTGAGGTAGCGCTTGCGGTCGGACAGGTCGTCATGGGTCAGCAGGATCTGCGCCGTGTGGCGGCCATGCTCGGCAAAGCTCGACTCCCAGGCTTGGACCAGGCCCATCTGGCCGATGGCGGCAGCAGCCTGCAGCTCATGCATCGCGCTGGGTCGCGACGTCCAGCCCAGGCGACTCATACCGGCGGCCACGGCCCCGGACGAGACCAATACCAGTTCGACGCCAGCCTCATGCAAGGCCACCATCTGCTCGACCCACACCGCCATTGCCTGGCGATCCAGGCCTTTGCCATCCGCTGTCAGCAGTGCACTGCCGATCTTCACGACCCAGCGCTGCGCACCCGTCACCTTGCTCCGCATTTTCTTCAACCTTTGCCAGCGAACGGCGCGACCCAGCGCCGCCCATGGGATTATTCGTATTTGCGTTCTACAGATACCAAAACGCCGCTCGATTGAGCGGCGCCTTGGAAACCGGCTGGTTACGATGATAACACCGCACTGATCCAGTTAAACCTGCCCTGGATGCCAGCCTCCCCGAGAATCCGTGTGGGAGCGAGCCTGCTCGCGATTGCATTGGGTCAGCAGCATGGATGCTGGCTGACGCACCGCCTTCGCGAGCAAGCTCGCTCCCACAGGTTTTGATCTCAAGCAACTTGCATCGGCACACGATCAGTCGCGGACGTAGATAATTTCCGGACCGTCCTCGTCATCCACATCTTCTTCGTCCCAATCGTCGTCGCCGATGTCATGGACCGACTTGACGCCACTGCGGCGCAACGCACGCTGGTCGTCCAGCGCCTGCAACTGCGCGCGAGCCTCGTCTTCGATGCGCTGGTCGAGCTCTGCCAGCTCTTCCTTGTAGGCCGGGTCGTTGGCCAGGCGGTCGGCGCGATCTTCCAGGTAACGCATGATGTCGTGGCACAGGCGCTCGGTGTTTTCCTTGGCAATGGCCGAGATCACATAGACCGGACCTTCCCACTCCAGGCGATCAACGATTTCCTTGACCCGCTCCTCGTGCTCTTCTTCGAGGATCTGGTCGCACTTGTTCAGCACCAGCCAACGGTCGCGCTCGGCCAGGGCCGGGCTGAACTTGGTCAGCTCGTTGACGATGACTTCGGCAGCATCGGCAGCACTGGTTTCATCCAGCGGCGCCATGTCGACGAGGTGCAGCAACAGGCGGGTACGAGACAAATGCTTGAGGAAGCGAATCCCCAGGCCCGCACCTTCGGAAGCCCCTTCGATCAACCCCGGGATGTCGGCGATCACGAAGCTCTTCCAGCGATCAACGCTGACCACACCCAGGTTCGGCACCAGGGTCGTGAACGGGTAATCGGCGACTTTCGGCTTGGCTGCAGAGACCGAACGGATGAAGGTACTTTTACCGGCGTTCGGCAAGCCCAGCAGGCCCACGTCGGCCAGCACTTTCATCTCCAGTTTCAGGTCACGCTGCTCGCCGGGCTTGCCAGGGGTGGTCTGGCGCGGCGCACGGTTGGTGCTGGATTTGAAACGGGTGTTGCCCAGGCCGTGCCAACCGCCATGGGCCACCAGCAGACGCTGGCCGGCCTTGGTCAGGTCGCCAATCACTTCCTGGGTGGCGGAGTCGATCACCGTGGTGCCGACCGGCACGCGCAGGATCAGGTCTTCACCTTTCTTGCCGGTGCAGTCGGTGCTGCCGCCGTTGGAGCCACGCTCGGCATCGAAGTGCCGGGTGTAACGGTAGTCCACCAGGGTGTTGAGGTTTTCGTCGGCGAGCATGTAGATCGAGCCGCCATCGCCCCCGTCACCACCGTTCGGACCACCGTTTTCAATGAATTTTTCCCGACGGAAACTCATGCAGCCATTGCCGCCGTCGCCAGCCTTTACTCGAATCGATACTTCATCAACAAACTTCATGACACACGCCTCTCGCCGTACGGACGAGCCGAAAAAAACAAGACATAAGACTCTTGCAAAAATGAGCGCAGCGACCTCAAAAAACGCCCAACAGCAGCGCCGACAGCCCATACAAACAGTTTTGCAAGAGACTCACCCCACAAACGAAAAAGCCCCGTCGCAAGACAGGGCTTTTCCAGCGGTCTCGCAATTAAGCTGCGATAACGCTTACGTAACGACGACCGAAGGCGCCTTTTACTTCGAACTTGATCACGCCTTCGACTTTAGCGAAGAGGGTGTGATCCTTACCCATGCCAACGCCGTAGCCAGCGTGGAATTGGGTGCCGCGCTGACGCACGATGATGTTGCCCGCTTTGATAGCCTGGCCGCCATACATCTTCACGCCAAGGCGTTTGGCTTCTGAGTCGCGACCGTTACGGGTACTACCACCAGCTTTTTTGTGTGCCATGAGTTCAATTCTCCTAGTGAGGAATTAGGCTGAAATTAAGCCTGAATACCGGTGATTTTGATCTCGGTGTACCACTGGCGGTGGCCCATACGCTTCATGTGGTGCTTACGGCGACGGAACTTGATGATGCGGACTTTATCGTGACGACCTTGGGAGATCACTTCAGCCACAACGGTAGCGCCAGCAACGACTGGAGCGCCGATATTCACGTCATCGCCATTGGCGACCAACAGAACGCGATCAAAAGTCACGGATTCGCCGGTAGCGATTTCCAGTTTTTCGATCTTCAGGTATTCACCTGGGGCGACCTTGTATTGCTTGCCACCAGTAACAATTACTGCGTACGACATGGTATTTCTCCGATAATCCTGCTCACCCAGCGCTTTATAAGAAGAGGTATTGGCTGGCATGGCTGCATGGGCTGGAAGGCCCGGATGCAATTGCGTAAGGCAGGTGCTGCCCAGGAAGTTCAGGGTGCGCGATTGTACGCAAGCTGACCGAGCCTTGCAAGTAGCCGCCCCGCACTGCAGAAGCATGCGCCTTGACAGGCCAGGACGTGGGTCCTAGCATGCCGCGCAACCCTTCTGGAGCGCCTGTCGCTGATGCAACCCCAAGCTTTCTACCGCGCAGTGGCGGACGATTTTAGTGCCGTCGACGGTATCATCAAGAAGCAGCTGACTTCCCGCGTGCCGCTGGTATCGAAAATCGGCGACTACATCACTTCGGCTGGCGGTAAGCGCCTGCGTCCTTTATTGGTGCTGCTGTGCGGCAAGGCCCTGGGTCGCGAAGGCGACGACATGCGCCTGCTGGCCGCCACCATCGAGTTCCTGCACACCGCGACGCTGCTGCATGACGACGTCGTCGACATGTCCGGCATGCGCCGTGGCCGCTCGACCGCCAACGCCATGTGGGGCAACGCCCCGAGCGTGCTGGTGGGCGACTTCCTGTACTCGCGCTCGTTCGAAATGATGGTCGAGCTGGGTTCGATGCCGGTGATGAAGATCCTGTCCCAGGCCACGCGCATCATCGCCGAGGGCGAAGTGCTGCAGCTGTCCAAGGTGCGCGATGCCAGCACCACCGAAGAAACCTACATGGAAGTCATTCGCGGCAAGACCGCGATGCTTTTCGAAGCCTCGACCCACAGCGCCGCAGCCCTGGCCGGCGCCACCGCCGAGCAGAGCGAAGCCCTGCGCACCTTCGGCGATCACCTGGGCGTTGCGTTCCAACTGGTAGACGACCTGCTGGACTACAAGGGCGATGCCGAGACCTTGGGCAAGAACGTCGGTGACGACCTGGCCGAAGGCAAGCCGACCCTGCCGCTGATCTACACCATGCGCGAAGGCACGCCGGAACAAGCAGCGCTGGTGCGCCAGGCGATCCAGAAAGGCGGGATCGAAGACCTGGAGCGTATCCGTGCCGCGGTCGAAGCCTCCGGCTCGCTGGAATACACCGCGACACTGGCCCGGGACTATGTCGCCCGCGCGATCAAGTGCCTCGATGCGCTGCCGGCCAGCGAGTATCGCGATGCACTGGTGGAACTGAGCGAGTTTGCGGTCGCCCGTACTCACTGACACACCGGCCTTTTTTGTGGCGAGGGGATTTATCCCCGCTGGGCTGCGAAGCAGCCCTAAAAGCTACATTCCGGTGTTCCAGGTAGATTGGTTTGAGCTCTCTTGGGGCTGCTGCGCAGCCCAGCGGGGATAAATCCCCTCGCTACAGGTTCTCCGAACGCAGTACCCCCCCTCTTTCGCGACAAAACCCTATATAATGTGCGCCCTTTTGCCCTCCTGATACTCAAGGAACCCTAGTGAGCACGTTGCCTCCCTGCCCTAAATGCAATTCCGAATACACCTACGAAGACGGCACCCAGCTGGTCTGCCCGGAGTGCGCCCACGAATGGTCTGCCAGCGGCGAAGCTGAAGCGCCTTCCGACGACACCGTGAAGAAAGATTCGGTCGGCAACGTCCTGCAGGACGGCGACACCATCACCGTGATCAAGGACCTAAAGGTCAAGGGCACGTCGCTGGTGGTCAAGGTCGGCACCAAGGTAAAGAACATCCGCCTGTGCGATGGCGACCATGACATCGACTGCAAGATCGACGGCATCGGCCCGATGAAGCTGAAATCCGAGTTCGTCAGAAAAGTCTGATCCTGCTGTAATCCCATCCCGCGCCCCGCGTGGGATGGCTCCCCGCCCTTCCCGCTTAAGCCCTTCTTGCGCAAGCTCGGCCAATCCGCGCCAATTCGCGCTATCACGACCCATCGTCAGAAAAACAATCGCCACGCCAATAGAGACTTGCTATTTAGCGAATAAGAATTATTCTCATCAAACCCATCAAGGAGATGAGAACCATGACTTATTTGATCGATGCCTGGCTGGACCGCCCACATCCCTACCTGAGGATCCTGCATCGGGAAACCGGGGAAGTCTGCGCGGTACTGGAAGAAGAAGCCTTGAATGAGCTGCAGGACCAGGGAGACCTGGACCTTAACAGCCTCAACTCCAGCGAACCGCTGGTGCTCAAGGAGTTGGTGCGAAACCTGTTCCTGTTCTGCTACGCCCGGGCGTTGCGCCCGACGGGTGATTTCAGCGGCAGGTTCCACGGATGAAGCACCTGACCCTGTGGGAGCGAGCTTGCTCGCGAAGCGGTGTGTCATTCAACATCGATATCGATTGACTGACCGCCATCGCGAGCAAGCTCGCTCCCACATTTATTTGTCCGGCTGTAAAACCGGGCAGGGTCTTACAGTACGTCCAGCAGCTCGACGTCAAACACCAGCACGCTGTGCGGCGGGATGCTGCCAACGCCTTGAGCGCCGTAGGCCAGCTCGCTCGGCACGTACAGGCGCCATTTGCTGCCGGCGTTCATCAGTTGCAGCGCTTCGGTCCAGCCTGGGATCACGCCGCCTACCGGGAACTCGGCTGGCTGGCCACGATCGTAGGAGCTGTCGAACACAGTGCCGTCGATCAGGGTGCCGTGGTAATGCGTGCGCACCTGGTCTTCACGGGTCGGCTTGGCGCCTTCACCCTGGGTCAGCACTTCGAATTGCAGGCCGGAGGCCAAGGTGGTGATGCCTTCGCGCTTGGCGTTTTCAGCCAGGAACGCACGGCCTTCGCCCGCAGCGGCTTCAGCCTTGGCGGCGGCTTCGGCCTGCATGATTTCACGAATGACCTTGAAGCTGGCGGACATCTCGTCCTGGCCCACACGGCTAGGCTTGCCGGCGAACGCGTCGGTCAGGCCAGCCAGGATCGCGTCCAGGCTCACACCCGGTGGCGGGTTGTCGCGCAGTTGGTCGCCCAACTGACGGCCAATGCCGTAGCTGACGCGGGTTTCGTCGGTGGACAGGTTAACTTCGGACATGATGCTGCTCCGCTGTGCGGACGGCTCGAGAGTTGCCGTGTGTGCCACAGCGCCTCCCGGAGCGCCCGGAACCAAAAGGGCGAGCAGACTAGCACAGATGCCATGGCGCGGACGAACCGCTCACGCGCCCTCCCCTCCAAACGACAACGCCCGCCTGTTTCTCGACAGGCGGGCGCTGCGTCGGCACTGAGGATGGCTCAGTGCTTGGTCAGTTTGTCCAGGTAGCCCATGGCAAACGCCGACACCACGAAGGTCATGTGGATGATCACGTACCACATCAGGTGTTCGGGATCGACGTTTTTGGCGTCCATGAAGATACGCAGCAAGTGGATCGAGGAAATGGCCACGATCGACGCGGCGACTTTCATCTTCAGCGAAGACGAGTCCATGGTGCCCAGCCAGTTGAGCTTTTCCTTGTCATCGCCGATATCCAGTTGCGAGACGAAGTTCTCGTAGCCGGAAATCATCACCATCACCAGCAGGCCGCCCACCAGCGCCATGTCGATGAGCGACAACAGCACGAGGATCAGGTCCGACTCGGCCATGGAAAAGACGTTGGGAATGACGTGAAAGACTTCCTGGAAGAATTTCAGCGCCAGGGCCAGCAAGCCCAGGGACAGCCCGAAGTAGATCGGCGCCAGCAGCCAACGGGAGGCATACATTGCATTTTCGATAAAGCGTTCCATTGAATCTCATACCAGGGCTGAAAAAACGCGGCGAGTATATCAGCCACGATCCGCCCCACAAACGCCGCCCCCTCCCTCGGGGTCCGGCGCTTGTGTCAATTTTTTACTGCCCAGGCATGCGTCACTGAAGCGGACGGTACTCGAAGCCGCCGACGTTGCGACAACGGCCTCCGTTGATTTCCCGCAGTTGTGCCTGCATATGCAGGGACCAGATCTGCGGATCATCCGCCAGCTCATAGCCATGGGTCGTCAGGCTCTGGACGATGGTATCGAGGATGGTTTCAGCGGCTGTCGGCCCGGGGAACGGCCCTTGGGCCTTGATGGCGGAGGGTTGCTCACCGGCCATTCCAGCGGCGAAGAGCACGGTCCACATGCCGGTATCGCCGGCAAGGGGGCGAACAGCGCATTCGATGCGGGTGACAAGCCCGAGGCATTGACGAGTAAGGCAAAGGTTGCGCGACATGGCGGCGCCCCTCGGTAGATCCGGTATTCAGCCCGGGAGGGGCTGTTTCGATCCAATGATGGCTCTCGTTATCCTTGAACTGAGGATAGGAGAAAAGTTCCGGCACCGAAGGATTTCGAGACCAGAATACGCCGAGCGGTCATAGTGTGAATATTGACGCCAAACTGGTGACACTTTTTAAGGAAGCCACAAGAACTGTGGGAGCGGGCTTGCTCGCGAAAGCGGTGTGTCAGCCAACGACAATGTCGACTGACAATCCGCTTTCGCG
>NZ_JAESPG010000040.1:0-58692 GCF_016756915.1 Pseudomonas sp. HB05 | reverse complement strand
TATTGTGGGAGCGCGCTTGCTCGCGAAGGCGTCGGCACATCCAACTTAATTCAAACAGACCCACCGCCTTCGCGAGCAGGCTCGCTCCCACAGGGATTTGCGGCGTCCACCATTTCCAGGCTCAAACACAAAGCCAATGTGGGAGCGAGCTTGCTCGCGAAGGCGTCGGCACATTCAAAACATGTGCAAACTGACCCACCGCTTTCGCGAGCAAGCCCGCTCCCACACAAGCTCGCTCTCACACAAGCCCGGTGCTACAAGGGCTACACCTTGAACCGCGCCACCGTCTCATGCAGCGACCCGGCCATCTGCGCCAAATCCTGGCCCGCCGTGTCGGTATGACGCGCACCGAGCAGCACCTGCTCGGAGAGGTTGCGGATGCCCACCAGGTTGCGGTCCACCTCGCGGGCCACCAGCGCCTGTTGTTCCGTGGCGCTGGCGATCATCAGGTTGCGCTCGTTGATCTGCGAGATCGAGCGGGCGATTTCATCCAGTGCCTCGCCCGAGCGCTGGGCCACTTGCAGCGTGGTCCGCACCCGTTCGCTGTTGCCTTGCATGGCGCTGACGGCCTGCTCGCTGTCCTGGCGGATGTTGCCGATCATGTCTTCGATTTCCCGGGTCGAGTCCTGGGTGCGATGGGCCAGGGCCCGCACCTCGTCGGCCACCACCGCGAACCCGCGTCCGGCATCCCCGGCCCGGGCCGCTTCGATGGCCGCGTTGAGCGCCAGCAGGTTGGTCTGTTCGGCAATGCCACGGATGACGTCCAGCACCGAGCTGATGTCCTGGACGCGTCCCGCCAGTTGCTGGATTCGTCCCGAAGTGTCGCTCACGCCGTCGGCCAAGGCATGGATCGACGCCACGGTTTCCTGGACCTGCTCCCTGCCGCGCTGGGCGGTCTGCTCGGAGAGTCGCGAGGCTTCGCTGGTGCTCACGGCGTTGCGCGCCACTTCATCCACCGCCGCGGTCATCTGGTTCACCGCCGCCGCGGCCTGTTCGATTTCCTGGCCTTGCAACTGCAAGGTGCTGTTGGTCTGGCTGCTCACCGCGCTCAACTCCTCGGACGAACTGGCGACCCGATCCACCGACGCCGCAATCTGCCGGACCATCGTATTCAGGCTCTGCTGCATATCGTGCATGCTGCCCATGACGCTGTCGTTCGCCCCGATGCCCACCGGCACCCGGATCGTCAGGTCGCCACGGGCGATGTGGCTCAGCACCCGCGCCGCATCATTGGGTTCGCCGCCGAGCGGACGGGTCACGCTGCGCGTCACCAGCAGCGCGACGGTGCTCACCACGGCCAGGCAGGCCAGCACCAACGCGAGCATGTTGCGTCGCGCCTCGCTATAGCGCGCCTGGGCCAGTTGTTCGCGCTCGCCAAAAATCCTGCCTTGCATCGCCATCATCACTTCAAGGCTCTTGTACACCTCAAGCTCCGCCGGGATCACGCCCTGCTTGAGCTGCGTCATCGCCTCGTCCGTCGCGCCCTGGCGGATCAGCGCCTGCACCTGGACGAACGCGGCCACGTAGGCCTCGCGGCGCTTCTTCAACTCGGCGTAGGCGGCCTTGCCTTCGGGTTGGTCGAACAGCGGCTCCAGCGTCGCAAAAGCCTGGGTGATGCGCTGGCGGGTGGTGTCGATGGATTGCTGGACCTGGGTGTTGTTCTTGTCGATCAACAGGTCCCGGGTGTTCCTGGCGTTGTCGCGCACGCCCGTGGCGATGGCCATGATCGGATCGATCTTCGGCCAATCCTGCCGGACGATCTGCACCGCCTGGTCACGCAGCATCGCCAAGTCGTTCAAGGCGTACAGTGCCAGGGCGATCAACGCCAGTGGCGCGATGGCAAAGCCGATCACGATACGTTGGGCAGTGGTGATTCTGGTCATGTCAAATGCTCCCTGTTCAACTACCTGCCGACTGGCAGCGCATTTGAAAACCATTGGAAAAAGTGTGGCCCGGACATCCCGGGCCGCTGTCGATGATGGATTCCCGCTGTCGCTCAACTGCGTAGAACGAACGAGGGAAACAACTCGCGCAGGGCGGCCCACAGCTCGGGCTGCAAGGCGTGTGCCGAAACGCTGGAAAGGTGGGGGTCGAGCATCCGCGCAGTGCGTACCAACTGCACGGCAAAACGACTGACGCCCCGCTCGCTCAAGCGGCGGGCCAGGGCCAGCAGTCGGTCGGGGTCGAACAGGTGCCAATGCACGGTGGTCCGGCATTCATAGTCCACGCCGCTGTCCAGCAGATGGTCGAGGCTGCGCCAGTTCGCCGCGCCGCTGCCTTCGACCCGGGTCACGTCCAGGGCGTCCTCGGGCAAGGCCTTGATGTCGAAGCCGACCCAATCGGCCTGTCCGACCACCTTGGCGAAAGCCGCTGGCTTGATACCGGCGCTGTGCAGGCCGATGCGAAAACCCATCTGCCGCACCTCGTCCATGGCCGCAGCCAGGCCGTCCTGCAAGGTCGGCTCGCCGCCGCTGAACACCACGGCGTCGAGCAGATCCTGGCGACGTTGGAGGAACGCCAGCACCCGACACCACTCCACTTCCTCGCTGCCGCGTGGCGGGATCAGTTGCGGGTTATGGCAATAACGACAACGCCAGGCACAACCCTGGCAGAACAGGACGCAGGCCAGTTGGCCGGGATAATCGAGGGTGGTCAGGGGCACCATGCCCCCAACCCGTAGCACTCGACTCATGGACGCCCGGCCGCGCGTTCGGTGAAGTGCACCCGCTCGCGGTGTTCGGATTGCTTGCCCGGGTTGAAGGCCGCCACCGGGCGGTGATAGCCCATGACTCGGGTCCAGACTTCGCAACGTTGACGCTGTGCCTGTGGAATCGTTTGTACTGCGCTCATGGATAAAGCTCCTTGCGGTCGATGGATTCAGTGAACGGTGCCTTGGTGCTGTTGTTGCAACAGCAAGGCCTCGTCGCATTTCGGGCAGAACTCGTGTTCGCCGGCCAGGTAGCCGTGCACCGGGCAGATGGAGAAGGTCGGCGTGATGGTCAGGTACGGCAGGCGGAAACGCCCCAGCGCCTTGCGCACCAGTTGCTTGCAGGCCTGGGTCGAGGAAATCTGCTCGGCCATGTACAGGTGCAACACGGTGCCGCCGGTGTACTTGCATTGCAGCTCGTCTTGCAGCTCCAGGGCTTCGAACGGATCCTCGG
Source organism: Pseudomonas sp. HB05 (assembly GCF_016756915.1). Lineage (NCBI taxonomy): Bacteria > Pseudomonadati > Pseudomonadota > Gammaproteobacteria > Pseudomonadales > Pseudomonadaceae > Pseudomonas > Pseudomonas sp. HB05. The sequence continues at coordinate 55,531 of NZ_JAESPG010000040.1, read as the reverse complement.
TGAAGCCCACCGGCAACTGCGACGAGTTGGTGTAGTAAGGCGCGACCGGGCTGCCGGCCTGAAGGATGTCGGGATAGCGCTTGAGGTCTTCCTTGGCGAAGCGATATGTGGTGCCTTCGGCGGGCGTGGCTTCGAGGTTGTAGAGGTGGCCGGTTTCCTCTTGGAAACGCAGCAATGTGGCGCGCACGTGGTCCAGTAGTTTCAGCGCGAAGGCCCGGCCCTGTTCGGTGTGCAGGCCCTCCTGGTCATCAGTGAAATTGCGCAGCATTTCGTGGAGGCCGTTCACGCCGATGGTGGAAAAGTGATTGCGCAAGGTGCCGAGGTAACGCTTGGTGTACGGGTACAAACCGGCATCCATGTGATGTTGGATGACCTTGCGCTTGACCTCCAGGCTCTCCTTCGCCAGTTCCATCAGGGTATCGATGCGTTGCAGCAGCCCGCTGGTGTTGCCTTTGTACAGGTAGCCCAGGCGCGCGCAGTTGATCGTCACCACGCCAAGGGAACCGGTCTGTTCCGCGGAGCCGAACAAGCCACCGCCGCGCTTGAGCAGCTCGCGCACGTCCAGTTGCAAGCGGCAGCACATCGACCGCACCTGGTTGGGTTGCATGTCCGAATTGAGGAAGTTCTGGAAATACGGCAAGCCGTAGCGGGCGGTCATTTCGAACAAGCGGTCGGCGTTCTCGCTGTCCCAAGGAAAGTCATGGGTGATGTTGTAGGTCGGGATCGGGAAGGTGAACACCCTGCCCTTCGCGTCGCCAGCCTGCATCACCTCGATATAGGCGCGGTTGATCAACTCCATTTCCGCTTGCAGGTCACCGTAGGCGAACGGCATTTCTTCGCCGCCGATCACCGGGATCTGTTCCCGCAGGTCCTGTGGGCAGACCCAGTCGAAGGTGAGGTTGGTGAACGGCGTTTGCGTGCCCCAGCGCGACGGCACGTTGAGGTTGTAGATGAATTCCTGCAATGACTGGCGGATGTCGTCGTAGCTGAGGTTGTCCTTGCGCACATACGGCGCCAGGTAGGTGTCGAACGAACTGAACGCCTGGGCGCCGGCCCATTCGTTTTGCAGGGTGCCGAGGAAATTCACCATCTGCCCCAGGGCGCTGCTCAAATGCTTGGGCGGCCCGGCCTCGACCCGCCCGGGTACGCCGTTGAGGCCTTCGTGCAGCAAGGTGCGCAAGGACCAGCCGGCGCAGTAGCCGGCGAGCATGTCCAGATCGTGGATATGCAAATCCGCCTCGCGGTGCGCCTCGCCGATGGCTTGGCTGTAGACCTCGTCCAGCCAGTAGTTGGCGGTGACCTTGCCCGACACGTTGAGGATCAACCCGCCCAGAGAATACCCCTGGTTGGCGTTGGCCTGCACGCGCCAGTCTTCGCGATCGAGGTATTCGTTCATCGACGTGGCGACTTCCACCAGCGTACGGCGGTCCCGGCGCAGGCGCCCGTGCTGCTCGCGGTAGACGATGTAGGCGCGCATGGACAGGAAATACCCGGCGTCCATCAGCACCCGCTCGACGCGGTCCTGGATCTGCTCGACGTTCAAGCGCGTCTGCCCTTCCAATCTCGCCAAGACTGCCTCAAGCAAGCCTTCGGCCTCGGCTTCGGCGTATTCACCGGTGGCCTTGCCGGCGGCGATCAACGCCTGGCGGATCTTGTCCGCGTCAAAGGCGACCACACTGCCATCGCGCTTGTGCAAGCGGTTACACCCTACTGAGATCAACGTGCTCTGCATTTTCGCTCCAGATACTACATATAGGTGTTATTTATCTTTAAGACACAATATGCAGTGGAGGATACGTCTGAAGGGATTGCTTAAAATTGACTGATGTCAAGAAGGACCACAGCTTGGAAAGCTCTTTCGTGAGCACCGAAAACCGTGGCGAGGGGATTTATCCCCGCTGGGCTGCGCAGCAGCCCCTAAGCAGTCAACTTTAACCTGCCTGACACACTGGGTTGACTGCATTTAGGGCCGCTACGCGCCCCAGCGGGGATAAATCCCCTCGCCACAAAAGCCCGCCATCCTCAGCCACCGCTCATGTTCATGAACCGCACGATCTGCACTTCCCCGCCAGGGCTGAAGTCGTGCTGCAAGGGCTTGCCCTTGAGTGCCTGCTTGATCGATTGAACGATCGGCTGGTCATCCAACGGATACCGCCGCAACAAGCCCCGAAGATCCAGCGAGTTCTCCTGCCCCAGGCACAACAGCAAGCGCCCTTCGACCGTCATGCGCACCCGATTGCAACTGGCGCAGAAGTTGTGGGTGTTGGGCGAGATGAAACCGATCCGTGTATCCGGGTGGCGTTCCAGACGCACATAGCGCGCCGGTCCACCGCTGCTCTCGGCACTGTCGAGCAGGCGATGATGACGGGCGATCTCGGCCCGGACGTCATCGCTGGAACAGAACGACTCACCCCGGGACCGCCCCACGTCGCCGAGGGGCATCTCTTCGATGAAACTGATGTCGATGCGCCGGTCGATGGCGTACTGCACCAACGCCGGCACCTCATCGAAGTTGCGCCCCTTCATCACCACACAGTTGAGTTTGATCCGCTCGAATCCCGCGCCGGTTGCCGCCTCGATGCCGGCCAGCACCCGATCCAGATCGCCGTTGCGGGTGATGGCCCGGAAACGCTCGCCGTCGAGGCTGTCGAGGCTGATGTTCATCCGCTTGACGCCAGCATCCACCAGCGGCCGGGCCAAACGTCCGAGCTGCGAGCCGTTGCTGGTCATCACCAGCTCCCGCAGGCCGGGCAATGCCGCGATGTCACGACACAGCCCGACGATGCCCGGCCGGATCAGCGGCTCGCCGCCGGTGAGGCGAATCTTCTTCACCCCCAGGCCGACGAACAACCGCGCCAGGCGCTGCAACTCTTCCAGGGTCAAGACTTGCTGGCGCGGCAGGAAGGTCATGTTTTTCGCCATGCAATACACACAACGAAAATCACAACGATCGGTCACCGACATCCGCAAATAATCGATCTGGCGCCCAAATCCATCCTGCAACACCGCGTTCATGCGTACCTCCCGGTTGAGCCGCTGTTCACTGCACCAGCGGCGAGTCGGCACCCTGAAGATGAATGCCGCGAATATCCGCCGCACCGATCAGGGTTTGCAGGTACTGCACCAGCGCCTTTTGCCAAACGCCCTGCTGCAACTGGGTACGAATCGCCGTCGCCACCGCCTCATACGGCAACGGCTGGCCGTCGATGCGCTGGTCGATGCTGATCACGTGCCAGCCATAACGACTTTCCAGCGGCTTGCTCGCCAGGCCCGCCGGCAGGGTGAACAACTGGCGCTCCAGCTCCGGCACGGTCTGGCCCTTGCTGATCTGCCCCAGCGAGCCGCCCTGTTCCTTGGACGGACACGCCGAATACTTCAGCGCCAACTCGGCGAAGCTGCCGGGGAACTGATCGAGCCGTTCCAGCAGCAACTCGGCCTGTACATGGGCCAGGCTGCGCGCCTCGGCATCGTCCGGCGCGCATTCGAGCAGGATGTGCCGCACCGCCAGCAATGGCGCGCTATGGAAACGCGCGCGATTGCTCTCGTAGTAATGCAGGCACGTAGCCTCGTCGCACTGTGGCACCTGCACCTCACGTTCGAGCAACAGCCGCGTCGCCGCTTCCTCTTCGTTTTCACCGGCACCGACCTGCAACGCCAGGCCAAGCTCGGCGATGCGTTGCTGGAGCAATTCACGGATCACCAGGGCACGGGCGGCCTGGTAGACCGCCTCCTCACGGCTTTCGGCCGGGTGATATTGCAGTTCCTGGGCCATCGCCTGCGGGGCGATCGACACCCCGTTGACGCTGATGATCGGCCACTCCTGCTCACTGCTGGCGATCAACTGTGGCGCTTCATCCGCCACTGCCTGCTCGGCCTGGGCCGGCTCGAACGCCACCGCCCCCACCGGTTCGATATCGACTATCGGCGCGACTTTCGCCGAGGAACCACAACCGCCGCCACCACTACCGCCACCACATCCGCATCCACTCGCCATGATCTTCTCCTCAGAACTTCTGCCGAACGATTTGATAACGACGCCCCAGGTACCAGACCGGCGCACTGACGATGTGCACCAGGCGGGTGAACGGGAACAGCACGAACAGGGTCAGGCCCAACAGCACGTGAAGCTTGTAGACCAGGCCCACCGGCGCCATCGAGGTCGCGGCTTCAACCGGACGCAACAGCACGGTGTTCTGTGCCCAGTCCGCCAGCATCACCATCACCGAACCGTCCATGTGCGCGGTGGATGCAACGATGGTCATCAGGCCCAGCACCAATTGCACCAGCAACACCACCAGCACCAGGATGTCCGAGGTGTTGGAGGTGGCGCGAACCCGTGGATCGGTCAGGCGGCGGTTGAGCAACATCAGCAAACCGATCAGCCCCAGGACGCCGAAGAAACCGCCGGAAACCATCGCCAGCAACTGCTTGTTCTCGGTGCTCAGGAAGTGGTGATAAACCGCCGAAGGCGTCAGCAGCCCGACGAAGTGCCCGGCCAGCACGAACAGCACGCCGACATGGAACAGGTTGCTCGCCACGCGCATGCCGCGCTTGTTGAGCATCTGGCTCGAACCGGCCTTCCAGGTGTACTGGGACAGGTCGAACCGCGCCCAACTGCCGATCAGGCAGATCGCCAGGGCGACATACGGATAGACCCCGAACAACAACAGATCCCATTTAGACATTGCCCACCTCCCCGGCCGGCGCGGCGGCCAGCCCTTCATGCTGAAAATCCACCCAGTGCAGCGGCACTGCACTTTCTTCCCGGGCCCGGCCCGGCGCGCTCGGCATCGAGCTGCAACGGTCTTGCTGCTCGGCCTTCATGAAATCCACCGCCTCTTCTTCCCAGACTTTGTCCAGGGCTTCGAGGGAATCGTCGCGGGTCTCGGCCTTCACTTGTTCAAGCATCTCGGCCACCGCCGCCTGGGGTTCGGCCCCGGCGATTTGCAACAAGGCCCGGAAACAACTGGCGTAGGCACTTTCCCGTTCGTCCAGGCGCGCCGCCAGCAAGGCCAGCAGATGCGCGACGTCGGCCAGGCCCTCGCGGGCCTCGAGGTCTTCGCGGGTGGAGAGGAACTCCAGGTACAACGGGATGTAGTCGGGCAGCTCCTTGATGCCGATGGCAAACCCGGCTTCTTCGTACTGGGCCATCATGTCGACCATAGCCTGGCCCCGGTCGCGGGACTCGCCATGGACGTGTTCGAACAACAACAGCGACAACGAACGACCGCGGCCGAACAGCGCGCCGTAGTGCTCCTGGCCGTCCATCAGGTCCTGGCCGCAGATCAACTCCAGCAGCTCGAACAACCCGGCGCGCTGGGCGGGACTGATTTCCCGCGCCTGCACGATCGCCTGCTCCAGCTCGTCGCGTCCGGCCACCAGGTTTTCGGTCGGGTAGTCGAGCAGCAACGAAATCACCTTGAGAATGCGCATGCTCATTCCTCCCACAACTGGACGGTTTTGATCACGTCACGGCGGTTGGCCTTCTTGCCACCGAACATGTTGGTGTCCGAGCTGCCACTGCAACCGCTGCCAAAGCTGAAGCCACAGCCGGAACGCTCGGCAAATGCGTCGCTCATGGCATCTTCGCGGTGGGCGCTTGGCACGACGAAACGGTCTTCGTAGTTGGCAATCGCCAGGTAGCGGTACATCTCTTCCACCTGGTTCACGCTCAGGCCAACGTCGGCGAGCACTTGCAGGTCTTGTACGCCATCCACCTGTTCCGAACGCTTGTAAGCGCGCATCGCCAGCAGACGCTTGAGGGCATGCTTGACCGGTTTCTCATCGCCGGCGGTGAGCATGTTCGCCAGGTAACGCAGCGGGATGCGCAGGCTGTCGACGTCCGGGATCACCCCGTTCATGCCCACGGTGCCGGCGGCGGCTGCGTTCTGGATCGGCGACAGTGGCGGCACGTACCAGACCATCGGCAAGGTGCGGTATTCCGGGTGCAGCGGCAGTGCGAGTTTCCAATCCACGGCCATCTTGTAGACCGGCGAACGCTGCGCCGAATCGATCACCGACTGCGGCACGCCATCGGCCAGGGCCTGGCGAATCACCGCCGGGTCGTTCGGGTCGAGGAAGATCTCCAGTTGTTTCTCGTACAGGTCCTGCTCATTGGCTGTGCTTGCCACTTCGCTGATGCGGTCGGCGTCATACAGCAGCACGCCGAGGTAACGGATCCGGCCCACGCAGGTCTCGGCGCAAACGGTCGGCATCCCGGCTTCGATGCGCGGGTAGCAGAAAATGCATTTTTCCGACTTGCCGCTTTTCCAGTTGAAGTAGATTTTCTTGTACGGGCAACCGCTGATGCACATGCGCCAGCCGCGGCATTTTTCCTGGTCGATCAGGACGATGCCGTCCTCCTCGCGCTTGTAGATCGCCCCGCTCGGGCACGACGCCGCGCACGCCGGGTTCAGGCAGTGCTCGCACAGGCGCGGCAGGTACATCATGAAGGTGTTTTCGTACTCGCCGTAGATGTCCGCCTGGATCTTGTCGAAGTTCTTGTCCTTGCGCCGCTTGGCGAATTCGGTGCCGAGGATTTCTTCCCAGTTCGGGCCCCATTCGATTTTCTGCATGCGCTTGCCGGACACCACCGAGCGTGGTCGCGCGGTGGGCTGGTGCTCGCCCAGCGGTGCGGTGTGCAGGTGCTGGTAGTCGAAGTCGAACGGTTCGTAGTAATCGTCCAGGCTCGGCAGGTCGGGGTTGGCGAAGATGTTCGCCAACACCCGGAACTTGCCGCCGATGCGCGGGTTGATCGAGCCGTCGGCGTTGCGGACCCAGCCGCCCTTCCACTTGTCCTGGTTTTCCCACTCCTTGGGATAGCCGATGCCCGGCTTGGATTCGACGTTGTTGAACCAGGCGTATTCCATGCCTTCGCGGCTGGTCCAGACGTTCTTGCAGGTAATCGAGCAGGTGTGGCAGCCGATGCATTTGTCCAGGTTCAGGACCATGCCGATTTGTGAGCGAATCTTCATCTCAGTTCTCCTCGATATCAGTCGGCAGTGGACGCGGCAGATCATCGCCACTGGAACCGTCGAGCCAATCGACCTTGACCATCTTGCGCACCACGACGAATTCGTCGCGGTTGCAACCGACCGTGCCGTAATAGTTGAAGCCGTAGGCCTGTTGGGCGTAGCCGCCGATCATGTGGGTGGGTTTGAGCACCACGCGGGTCACCGAGTTGTGGTGGCCGCCGCGGGTCTTGGTGGTTTCCGACCCCGGTACGTTCACGATCCGCTCCTGGGCGTGGTACATCATCACCATGCCTTCCTTGACCCGCTGGCTGACCACCGCCCGGGCGGTCAGCGCGCCGTTGGCGTTAAAGCATTCGATCCAGTCGTTGTCCTCGATCCCGGCGCGCTGGGCGTCGATTTCCGAGAGCCAGACAATCGGTCCGCCACGGCTCAAGGTCAGCATCAGCAGGTTGTCGCTGTAGGTGCTGTGGATGCCCCATTTCTGGTGCGGGGTGATCCAGTTCAGGACGATCTCGGGCTGGCCGTTGCTGCGTTTGCCTTTCACGCCTTCGATGGTGCGGGTGTTGACCGGTGGCCGATAGCTCATCAGTTGCTCGCCGAACGCCTGCATCCACGGGTGATCCTGGTAGAACTGCTGGCGACCGGTGATGGTGCGCCATGGGATCGACTCATGGACGTTGGTGTAGCCGGCGTTGTAGCTCACGTGATCGTCTTCCAGGCCGGACCAGGTCGGGCTGGAGATGATCTTGCGCGGCTGGGCCTGGATGTCGCGGAAGCGAATCGCTTCGTGCTCTTTCGACACGGCGAGGTGGCTGTGGTCGATGCCGGTGAATTCCGACAGCGCCGCCCAGGCTTTCACCGCGACATGGCCGTTGGTTTCCGGTGCGAGGGACAGGATCACTTCGGCGGCGTCGATGGCGCTGTCGATTTTTGGCCGGCCCTGGCTGATGCCCGCGTCGACTTCCTTGTGGTTCAGCTCACCGAGGAATTTCACTTCGGTGTCGGTGTTCCAGTTGATGCCCTTGCCGCCGTTGCCGAGTTTTTCCAGCATCGGGCCGAGGGAGGTGAACTGCTTGTAGATGTTCGGGTAGTCGCGCTCGACTACTTGCAGGTTCGGCGCGTTCTTGCCCGGTTGCGGCGCCACCCCGGCGCTCTTCCAGTCGGTGCCGCCAAACGGCTGGGCCAGTTCGCCGACGCTGTCATGCATCAACGGCACGGTGACCAGGTCTTTCTCGACACCGAGGTGACCGACCGACATGGCCGAGAACGCCTTGGCGATGCCCTTGTAGATTTCCCAGTCCGAACGCGACTCCCAGGCCGGATCGATGGCTGCGGACAGCGGGTGAATGAACGGGTGCATGTCCGAGGTGTTCATGTCGTCTTTTTCGTACCAGGTCGCGGTCGGCAAGACGATGTCGGAATACACGCAGGTCGAGGACATGCGGAAGTCCAGGGTGGTCACCAGGTCGAGCTTGCCGATGGCGCCCTCGTCGACCCATTCGGCCTCGGTAGGCTTGCAGTCGCCGACCTGGCCGATGTCTTCGTTCATCACGCCGTTCTTGGTGCCGAGCAGGTACTTGAGCATGTACTCGTGGCCCTTGCCCGATGACCCGAGCAGGTTGGAACGCCAAATGAACATGTTGCGCGGGAAGTTCACCGGGCTGTCCGGCTGTTCGCAGGCAAAGCGCAGGGAACCGTCCTGCAGCGACTTGACCACGTACTCCTTCGGATCAAGACCAGCGGCGGCGGCATCACGGCAGATGTGCAGCGGGTTGGTGTTGAGCTGTGGCGCGCTGGGCAACCAACCGGCGCGTTCGGCGCGGATGTTGTAGTCCAGGGCGTGCTCGGGGAACTGCGACTTGTCCGCCAAGGGCGAGAGCACATCGTGCATGCTCATCTTCTCGTGGCGCCATTGCGAACTGTGGCCGTAGAAGAAGCTGGTGCCGTTCATCTGCCGTGGCGGACGGTTCCAGTCCAGGCCGAAGGCCAGGGGCAGCCAGCCGCATTGCGGACGGAGTTTTTCCTGGCCGACATAGTGGGCCCAGCCGCCACCGGTCTGGCCGACGCAACCGCAGAGCATGAGCATGTTGATCAGCCCACGGTAGTTCATGTCCATGTGGTACCAGTGGTTCATCGCCGCACCGACGATGATCATCGAGCGTCCACGGGTCTTGTCGGCGTTGTCGGCGAACTCGCGGGCGATCTGGATCGCCTTCTCGCGGCTCACACCGGTGATCTGCTCCTGCCAGGCCGGGGTGCCGGGCACCGAGGCGTCGTCATAATCCTTGGCGACATTGGCGCCACCGAGGCCACGGTCGATCGCCAGGTTGGCCGCCGACAGGTCGAACACGGTGGCGACTTTCGCCACGCTGCCGTCGGCCAGCACCACGCTGTGCACCGGCACGCGACGGTATTGCACCGCATCGCCGGCCACGTGCTGGAAGTATTCCTGGGACTCGCCAGCGAAATACGGGAACGCCACCTCGGCGACGTCGCCGCCGATCAGGCTCAGCTTGAGGTCGATGTCGCGGCCTTCGCCGCCTTCACGGGGCAGGATGTTCCACTTGCCCTTCTCACCCCAGCGATACCCGATGGAACCTTGAGGCGAAACCAGTTCGCCGTTGGCGTCCAGGGCGATGGTTTTCCATTCCGGGTTGTTGTCCTGGCCGAGGTTGTCGGTCAGGTCGCTGGCCCGCAGGAAACGGTCCGGCTGGTAACCCGAACCCGGCGCCACGCCGAGCATCGGCTTGAGCATCACCAGCACCGGCAGGTCGGTGTAGCGCTTGGCGTATTCGGTGAAATAGGCGCTCGGCTTGTCCAGGTGGAATTCTTTGAAGATCACATGGTTGAAGGCCTGGGCCAGCGCAGCGTCCGTGCCCTGCTTGGGGTTGAGCCACAGGTCGGTGAGCTTGGCGACTTCCGAATAGTCGGGGGTGATCGCCACGGTCTTGGTGCCCTTGTAGCGCACCTCGGTGAAGAAGTGTGCGTCGGGGGTGCGGGTCTGCGGGACGTTGGAGCCCCAGGCGATGATGTAGTTGGAGTTGTACCAGTCGGCCGATTCCGGCACGTCGGTCTGCTCGCCCCAGACCATCGGCGAGGCGGGCGGCAAGTCGCAATACCAGTCGTAGAAGCTCAAGCATACGCCGCCGATCAGCGACAGGTAACGCGAGCCGGCGGCGTAGCTGACCATCGACATGGCCGGGATCGGCGAGAAGCCGACCACTCGGTCCGGGCCGTGTTCCTTGATGGTGTAGACGTTGGCGGCGGCGATGATCTCGTTGACTTCTTCCCAGTTGGAACGGATGAAGCCACCCATGCCGCGCTTGCTCTTGTACGAGTCGGCCTTGGCCTTGTTCTCGACAATGCTCGCCCACGCCTCGACAGGCGGCAGGGTCTGCCGGGCTTCGCGCCACAGCTTGAGCAAGGGCTTGCGGATCTTCGGGTACTTGAGGCGGTTGGCGCTGTAGATGTACCAGCTGTAGCTCGCCCCACGAGGGCAGCCGCGTGGCTCGTGGTTGGGCAAGTCGTTGCGGGTGCGCGGGTAGTCGGTCTGCTGGGTTTCCCAGGTGATCAGGCCGTTCTTGACGTAGATTTTCCACGAGCACGAACCGGTGCAGTTCACCCCGTGGGTGGAACGCACGATCTTGTCGTACTGCCAACGGGAACGGTAGACGTTCTCCCAGTCGCGGGACTCCTTGCGGGTCTCGCCATGGCCGTCTGAAAACTCGCCTTGCTTGCGGTTGAAGAACCGCAGTTGATCCAGTAAATGACTCACAGTGTCTTCCTCTCAGGCTTGCTCCGCGGGGTCTGCGCCCCGCCCACGCAATATTCGAATTTGTTCAGCAAGGTGTCGCCGCGCCTTTGCGGGCGTACCACCACCAGGTCACCACGATGCAGCTCAGGTAGAAGCCGACGAACATGTAGAAGGCCATCTCCGGGCCGCCGGTCAGGGCCATCGAAGTGCCGAAGGATTTGGGGATGAAGAAGGCTCCGAAGGCGCCCATGGCCGAGCTGAAACCCAGCACCGCCGCGGATTCCTTGCCGGCATTCTTCAGGGCTTGCTCGCGCTGTTCGGGCTTTTTGCCGAGGGCGGCTTTCTCATGCAGGGTGCGGAAGATCACCGGGATCATGCGGAAGGTCGAACCGTTGCCCACGCCGGTGGTGATGAACAGCAACATGAACATGCCGAGGAAGCCGTAGAAGCTGCCGCCCTCACCGCCTTTTGGCAGAAAGTGCAGGACACCGAAGACCATCACGATCATCAACACGAAGTTCCACAGGGTGACTTTCGCGCCACCGAGCTTGTCCGCCAGCCAGCCGCCCAGCGGCCGTACCAGGGCGCCCACCAATGGGCCAAGGAAGGCGAATTTAAGGGCGATGACTTCCGGGAACGAGGTCTTGATCAGCAGCGGGAACGCGGCGGAGAAACCGATGAACGAGCCGAAGGTCGCCAGGTACAACCAGCACATCAGCCAGTTGTGCTTGCGCTTGAAAATCACCGCCTGTTCGCTGAACGAAGCCCGGGCGCTGGACAGGTCGTTCATGCCAAACCAGGCAATCAGGGTCACGGCGAGGATGAACGGCACCCAGATGAAACCCGCGTTCTGCAACCACAGCGAGCTACCATCGGCCAACACCTGCGGCTGGCCGCCCATGAAGCCGAACACACCGAAGGAAATCACCAGCGGCACGCAAAACTGCATCACCGACACGCCGAGGTTGCCCAGCCCGGCGTTCAGGCCCAGGGCGGTGCCCTGTTGGGACTTCGGGTAGAAGAAGCTGATGTTGGACATGCTTGAGGCGAAGTTGCCGCCACCAAAACCGCACAGCAGCGCGATCAACACGAACACGCTGTAGGGCGTGGACGAATCCTGTACGGCGAAGCCCATCCACAGTGCCGGGATCAACAGGGATGCGGTGCTCAGGGCTGTCCAACGACGGCCACCGAAAATCGGCACCATGAACGAGTAGAAAATGCGCAAGGTCGCGCCGGACAGCCCCGGCAATGCCGCCAGCCAGAACAACTGGTCGGTGCTGAAGCTGAAGCCGATGGCGTTCAGGCGCACGATCACCGTGCTCCAGACCATCCACACGGCGAAGGCCAACAGCAGCGCCGGGATGGAAATCCACAGGTTGCGCCGGGCGGTCTGTTTGCCGCTGCGGCCCCAGAAGGCCGGGTCTTCCGGGCGCCAGTCATGAATGACCGGGCCTTTTTCAGGCGTTTGCAGAACGGACATGTTCTTCTCCTTGGGCAATGCTGGAAAACGGGGATTGGCTGGCCGGCGGTTGTTTGCCCAGCAACGGGCGCTTGCGCACCTCGCTGAGGTACATCCAGATCAACGAGACCCAGACCACGCCGTAGAGCAACATGAAGCAGGACGAGCGCACGCCGGTGAGGTCCACCAGGGCGCCGAACATGATCGGCAGCACGAAACCACCCAGGCCGCCGGCCAGGCCGACGATGCCGGACACCGCGCCCATGTTCTGCGGGTAGTCATTGGCGATGTATTTGAAGACCGAGGCCTTGCCGAACGCGAAGGCGATGCCCATCACGAACAGCAGCACGGTGAAGAGCGTGGCGTTGAGGCCGATGTGGAAATCGACGATGCCGTTGACGGTCTGCACTTGCAGTTGGGTTTGCGGGTAGGACAGCAGGAACAGGCAGATCCAGCTCACCCAAAGCACCCACCAAGTCACGCTCTGGGCGCCCCAACGGTCGGACATCCAGCCGCCGACGGCCCGCAGCACGCCGCCCGGCAGGGAGAAACACGCCGCCAGCAGCGCCGCGCTTTGCAGGCTGAAACCGTATTCCTGCACGTAGTACTTGGTCATCCACAACGCCAGGGCCACGTAGCCGCCGAAGACGATCGAGTAGTACTGGCAGTAGCGCCACACCGCAGGATCTTTCAGCGACTTGAGTTGCTCACGCAGCGTGGCGCCGCCGGCACTGCGGTGTTCTTTTTTCTCGGCGGTGAGAAACCAGAACAGTAATGCAGTGATGAACAGGATCGCGCTGAACACCTTCGGCACCAGGTGCCATGTACCCACCGCGATCAAGGCCGGCGCGAGGAACTTGGTCACCGCGGCACCGGCGTTGCCTGCGCCAAACACGCCCATGGCAAAACCCTGGTTGTGTTTGTCGAACCACTTGGCAACGTAGGCAATGCCCACCGAAAACGAGCCGCCGGCCAGGCCGACGAACAGGCCCAGCACCAGGAACTGCCAGTAAGCCGTGGCCAGGGTGATCAAATAGAGCGGCAACACGCAGGACAACATCAGCAGGAAGAACACGATGCGTCCGCCGAAGCGGTCAGTGAGCAGGCCCAGGGGCAAGCGCACCAGTGAACCGGTGAGCACCGGCGTGGCGGCCAACAGGCCGAATTGTGTTTCGTTGAGGGCCAGCAGTTCCTTGATCGGAACGCCGAGCACGGCAAACATCATCCAGACCATGAAGCACACGGTGAAGGCCAGGGTACTCATCCCTAGTACCAGCCCTTGTTGCACTTGCGCTCGCATTACGCTGCACCCCAGTCAATTCGTTGAGCGCAGACTAGTGATGCCTACCCCGCGAAAACTTGACCTGGATCAACGAGCGCCAAGGGGGCATTGGCCTATGCTTGGCCCGTCTACCTCCAAGGAGGTAGATCCTGATATCGATAGAACCCTTTGTTTATCAATGTCTTGAGCAAGTCGGCCAAGGCTTTTATGGAAACGGAACGGCCGACAACTCTTTAGAGGTAGTGCGCCCAGGATCGGCTGCAACACCCCACGACCCAGGGCGCGCTTGATGCTCGGTCTACCGATTTTCTCCAGGAGCCAGCGTCCATGATGCGTTGGCTGCGCAGCTCCCTGCCCGCTCGCGCCGGGCTGGCGGTGATCCTCATCGCCATTCTCGCCCTGGCCAGTTCCTTGAGCGCCGGACTGATCGCCTGGTTCAGCCAGGGCGACGCGGCGGCTATCAATACCGCCGGCTCCGTACGCATGGAGACCTACCACCTGAGCTGGAAACTCGCGGCGGGTGACGCCGGTGACATCCCCTCGGTCGTCGACAGCCTGCAGCAACGCCTCGACAGCCCGGCCCTGCGCGTGGTGCTGGAAGACGGACCGGAAACCTCGCTGCACAAGAGCTATCGCGACCTCATGCAGCGCTGGAACCAGACCTTGCGCCCCGCCATCGAGCGCGGCGACTCGACGTTTTTCCAAGCGAGCGCCAACTCCTTCGTCGAGCAACTGGACCAGTTCGTCACCCTGTTGCAGCGCCAGAGCGAACACAAACAAGGCTGGCAACAGGCGATCCAGGGCATCGCGTTGTTCAGCACCATGATCATCCTGCTGATCGGCCTGTATGAATTGCAGTACGGCGTGGTCATGCCGCTGCAAGAACTGGTGGACGCCACCCAGCGTTTTCGCCGTGGCGAATTCCAGGTGCGGGTCAATCACCAGTCCGAGGATGAGCTGGGCCAGTTGGCGACCAGTTTCAACACCATGGCCGAGACCATCGAGGAGTCCCACCGCACCCTCGAAGCCCAGGTGCAGCAAAAGACCCTGAACCTGCAACAGGCCAACGCCGCCCTTGAATTGCTCTACCAGAGCAGCCGCAGCCTGGCGACACGCCAGGCCAATGCCGAAGGCCTGGATGAGTTGATCCGGCGCTTCCAGCAGCGCCTGCCTGGCCTGCGCCTGACGCTGTGCCTGCAAGGACAGCTACAAGCACCGGCCCGGCACCTGCTGGCCCTGCATGGTGCCGCCAGCCGCCAAGTCTGCGCCACCAGCGATTGCGCCAGTTGCCACAAACACAACGCCGCGCGCCCGCAGGCTTTCAGCATCAGCAACCAGGGCACCGAGCTGGGTGAACTCAAGGCGCATTTTGTCGACGGCCATGCCGCGCAGCCCTGGGAAATCGCGCTGATCCAGGCCTTGGCCAACCTGATCGGCACAACGTTGTCCCTCAAGCGCCAGCGCGAACAGGACCATCGCCTGCTGCTGCTCGACGAGCGCACCATCATTGCTCGGGAGCTGCACGACTCCCTGGCCCAGGCCCTGTCGTACATGAAACTGCAAGTCAGCCGCATGCAGACCCTGATGCGTCGCGGCGAACCGGTGCAGACCCTGGAAAACGTCACCGGCGAACTGCGTGAGGGCCTCAACAACGCTTATCGCCAACTGCGCGAATTGCTCACCACCTTCCGTTTGCAGATCCGCGACGACGGGCTGGTGCAGGAACTCAAGGACACTGCCGAGGAGTTCTCCAACCGCGGCGATTTCCACGTGCACCTGTTCATTGACACCCTGGCCTTCGAGCTGTCGGCCAGCGAGCAGATCCACATCCTGCAGATCACCCGCGAAGCCCTGTCCAACTGCCTGCGTCATGCCCATGCCGAGAACGCCTGGCTCGAACTGCGCCAGGAAGGCGAGACCGTGCGCCTGTCCATCGAGGACGACGGCCGGGGCTTCAGCGGCGAAGTGGACCAGCGCGAACACCACGGCCTGAACATCATGAACGAACGCGCCCGCAGCCTGCGCGGCCAACTCGACATACTCTCTCGAACGCCCCAGGGCACCCGTCTCCAGGTGCGCTTCCAACCGGAATTCCTGGGCCATCACTCCGAAGGCATCGCAACATGAACGCCCCTTTGCGCCACACCCTGCTGCTGGTCGACGACCATCCGATGATGCGTCGCGGGATCCGCCAGATGCTCGAACTCGAAGACGATCTGCACATCGTCGGTGAAGCCAGCCATGGCGAAGAAGCCCTCGCGCTGATCGAACCGCTCAAGCCTGACCTGGTGCTGCTGGACAACAACATGCCGCAGATGAACGGCATCGAGACCCTGCGCCGCCTGCGGGCGATGGACTACACCGGCAAGGTCCTGCTGTTCACCGTGTCCGACGCCGAGGACGACATCCGCGACGCCCTGCGCCTGGATGCCAACGGTTATTTGCTCAAGGACATGGAACCCGAGTTGCTGATCCAATACATCCGCGACGCCCTCAACGGCGCCCTGGTGATCAGCCCCGGCCTGACCCGCGTCATGGCCCAGGCCCTGCGCTCGCCGCCACGCCAGGCCGACGTGGAACTGACCGAACGTGAGCGCCAGGTTTTGAGGACCATCGCCGGCGGTTTCAGCAACAAGGTCATCGGCCACAAGCTCGGCATTACCGAAGGCACGGTGAAGGTGCACGTGAAGAACCTGCTGCACAAGCTAGGCTTGCGTTCGCGGGTCGAAGCGGCGGTTTGGGCGATGGAGCATTTGCGTGGGGCGGGCTGAACCCTCTGGAGCTCATTGAATTAACACACACCCCGTGGCGAGGGAGCTTGCTCCCGCTGGGCTGCGCAGCAGCCCCTGGTTCAGCCGCTGAGGTGGGTCAGATCGATCGCATTTCAGCCTTTTTGGGGTTGCTGCGCAACCCAGCGGGAGCAAGCTCCCTCGCCACAGGTCCGCGTCAACAGTGAATCCCCATCCCTCTTCCGAGGTAGGCCTGCCGAGGCATAGGCCGGCGGGGCCTTGGGCTCTACCATGACGGCACGCGGAGGTACGCCATGCTGACCCACCCTTCCATCGTTCTACTGTTGCGACGTCATCACCTGTTCAGCCAATTGCCGGAGCGGGTCTTCGAAGACGTGTGCAACCTCGCCGTGCTCAAGCGACTGCCCTGCAACAGCACGCTGATGCACCAGGGCGATCCCGCCAAGCGGTTTTTCCTGTTGGTCAGCGGCCAGATCAAACTCTTCCGGGTCACCGGCGAGGGCCAGGAAAACCTGGTGGAAATCATCCAGCCCGGACAGACCTTCGCCGAAGCCCTGCTGTTCAGCCAGGCCCGTTGCTACCCGGTCAGCGCGTCGGCGATCAAGGACAGCGTGCTGGTGAGTATCGAGGGCACCCATTACCGCAAGGCCCTGGAAGACCAACCCAAGGTCTGCCTGGCGATCCTGGCGAGCATGAGCATCCATTTGCATCAGCGGCTCAAGGACATCGATAACCTGACCTTGGCCAGTGCCAGTCGGCGGGTGATCAACTTCCTGCTGCAGGAGCGTGATCCGCGTGATGGCCAGGTGGTGTTGCAGGTATCGAAGCGGCTGGTGGCTTCCAAATTGGGGATCCAGCCGGAGACGTTTTCGCGGATTCTTCATCGGTTGGTGGATGGGGGGTTGATTGCCATGGAGCGGCGGCAGATTCGTATCTTGTCCGAGGATGACTTGGAGGCCTATCAGCAGTAGTCGTGAGGCGGACCGAGTTCCCCTGTGGGAGCGAGCTTGCTCGCGAAGGCGGAGCAACAGTCAATGAAGATATCGAATGTACAGGCCTCTTCGCGAGCAAGCTCGCTCCCACAGTGGGGCGGTGGCGTGCATCGAGTTTGTGGCCGCTGAAGATCCCGTGTGGGAGCGGGCTTGCTCGCGAAGGCGGCATGACCGTCAATGAAGATGCTGACTGTACGGGCCTCTTCGCGAGCAGGCTCGCTCCCACAGTGGGGCGGTGGTGTGCATGAATTTTGTGGCTGCTGAAGATCCAATGTGGGAGCGGCGATTATCAAGAGTCGGGGGGCATACCTACCCCACATCCATCAACCCAACCACCCGCGAAAACACCAGCTCCATCTCAGACTCACCGCAATCGACCCCAAACCGCTTGCGCAACCCCAGCTGGCTGAGGATCACATGCACATCCGCCGTCAAACCCTGCAATCGCAGACAAGCCTGCACGCACTGCAACGGACACCCGTCCAACGCAACGATCCGCCGCCCCGAACGCGCCTTGTTGACCAGCGGCGGCACCTGCCCGCCCACCCCGACAATGCATGACATCTCCGCCAGGCCCGCACGGTCCAGGCGCAGCGCAACGGTGTTGGCCAGTTGCGCCACGTTCGAGCAACCGGAACACGAATACACCAAGGGAAGCGCGTCAGAGGTTTTCATCACACGGTCGCCAGCCCTTTGCCCGCCCGCTCCAGATTGCGCCAGAGCCACGGCGGCAGGACATCCGGGTCAAGACTGTCTATCAGGTTCTTCAGCGCCAGCCCCAACTCGGTGTCGCCCTCGATCACCAACCGCCGCCGAAAGAACAGCGTGTCCGGGTCTTCCTGACGACTGGCCAGCAACAGGAACTCCCGCCAGTTGCCGCTGATGGACACCTGCGCCTCGGCCCGTTCGGCGATGCGCAGGCCGTCGCGGCCGAGGGTCAGGTACCAGCACAACTTCAGATCAAGCACCCGCAGACATAACCAACGATCGCGCAGTACCTCGAACCCGCCCTCGCGCAGCGGCTCGGCCAGGCAGCGGTTGAGCGCCTGTTGCAAGGCCAGCCGCTGCACCACGAACGGCACCTTGCCCACCAGCGGCAGCAAGCGATCCGCACTTTTGAGCACCCACTTCTTCGGACTCAGCACAGGCCCGCCTCCTCTACTTTCAACATGCCGGCGTGGCCGTGCCAATAACCATTGCAACCGTCCACGAACAGCGGTGGTGCCTCGCCCTGGCGGACCTTGTCGAAGGCCGTGACCACGTCGGCCATGCCTTGGGCGCGGGGGCTGAGGCGCAGCACGTCGGCGCCGCAGGCAGCCAGCGCGGGGTAATCGGCGAGCAGGTTCGTCACCTCGCCCGACATTGTCTGGATGCCGTTGAGGGTGAACAACTGCTGCCCTTCCTGGCTGCTCAATGCCAGGCCGTCGGGGTAGTTGATGCAACAGAATTGGCAGTCGTCCTTGGGCCGGTTTTCGGCGCGGGCGGTAAAGCAGCGCGCTGAGTAGGCCAAGGGCAAATGACCGTAGGCGAAGATTTCCACTTCCGGCAGATCACGGTCCATGTCCCGCACTTGTTCCAGCACATCGGCGATCAGCGCCGCCGAGCATTCGACCGGCGGCACCCAGCGAATCATGCCGCTGTCGAGCAGTTGCCCCAGGGCGTGGCCGTTGTACAGGTTCAGCGCCGGACCGCCCACGAAAGGCAGTTTGCGTTCGGCCATGAACTGCACGGCGCCCATGTCATTGGCTTCCACCAACACGTCGCCGTTGTCACACAAGCGGCGCAGCGAAGACAGCTCCGAGGCCGCCTCGATCAGCGTCAGGCTCGACAACACGATCTGCGCCTGGCTGCACGCCTGCAGCTCGCGCCCCAGGCCCAACCATTGATCCAGCGAGAAGGCCCGGCGTTTCGAGCAGACGGTTTCCCCCAGGTAGATCACGTCCAGCGGCAAGGCCGACATCTCTGCGTAGAAATTTCCCAATTGCGCTTTGTCCCAATAGAACAGGACCGGTCCCAGGCTGAGTTTCATCAGGCCTCCCTCATTGCCATGATCGATGGTAGGCGCCCAGGGTGGTCTGGCTGCCTTCGGACAGACCGGCCAGCACCTGGCGCCATTCTTCCCGCACGCGGAAGCGTTGCGGCGCGACCTGATGGGCATCCAGCGCGGCGCGCCAGACCCGGGTCACTTGCTCGACGTAGGCCGGACTGCGCTGGCGGCCCTCGATCTTCACCGCTTCGACGCCGATGGCCGCCAGTTCCGGCAGCAGGTCGAGGGTGTCGAGGCTGGTGGGTTCCTCCAGGGCGTGGAAGCGCTTGCCGCCCACCAGGAAGCGGCCTTTGCACAATGTCGGATAGCCGGCCGGTTCTTCCGGGGTGTAGCGGTCGATCAGCACTTCGCTCAGGCGGGCGCTCAAGCCATCGGCGTCCTCGCTCCAGCGCACCGCCTTGGCCGGCGAACAGACGCCGCAGAGGTTCGGCGATTCGCCCGTGATGTACGAAGACAAGTGGCAACGGCCCTCGGCCATGATGCAAAGGCTGCCGAAACCGAAGACCTCGATCGGCACCGGGCTGCCCGCCGCCACCTGCCGGACCTGGGCCAGGGACAACACCCGCGGCAGCACGGCGCGACGAATGTCATAGCGCTGCGCGTAGAACGCCAGCGCCGCCGCGTGGGTGGCCGAGCCTTGTACCGAAAGGTGCAGCGCCAGTCGAGGATGACGCTGGCTGGCGTAGCTGAGCACGCCGGGGTCGGCGGCGATCAATGCGTCCACGCCGAAATCGGCGGCGCGGTCCACCGCCCGCTGCCAGCGCTCCCAGCCCTTGGGCTGCGGATACGTATTGACCGCCACGTACAGCTTGCGTTGATGCTGACGAATATGGGCGACCGCTGCGTCGAACTGCTTGTCATCCATGTTCAGCCCGGCGAAGTGCCGGGCATTGGTGTCATCGCGAAAGCCGACATAAACGGCATCGGCGCCTTGGCGCACCGCCGCTTTGAGGGCTGGCAGATTCCCTGCCGGGCAAACCAGTTGCATGGGGCATCCTCGTGAGGAAACTAAGGGCGCCGCCAGTCTAGCCAGCCAACCGGCGGCGACCTTGACGGCAGTCAATTGCCATCAATGCATCAGGCTCGCGAATGGCAGGTACATCACTGGATCGTGCTTGTGCACTTGAGCATCACGCTCCACCACCGCCAGGCCATCGGCCCAACAGGCCGCCGTCAGCATCGCCGAGCTTTGCTGTGGGTGCAGTTCAACGCACAGATGCCCGTCAACGCCCGCGACCAATCGAGCCCGCAGGTATTGCCGACGGCGGTTGCGCTTCAACCAGTCGAACCCCGCCGGCACCAACAACGGCGTAGGCAATACATCCCGCATGCCCTGGGCCCGGAACAGGAATGGCCGCACGACGATCAACGCGGTAATCAGCGCCGCCGAAGGATTGCCCGGCAGGCCGATCCACGGCTTGCCCTCCACGTCACCGAACGCCAGGGGCTTGCCGGGCTGGATCGCCAGGCGCCAGAGATCGATGCTGCCCAAGGCCTCGATGGCGTGCTTGAGGTGATCCTCCTCACCCACCGAGACACCGCCCGAGGTGATCAGCACATCGCATTCGGCCGCGGCCAGGCGCAACGCTTGGCGACTGGCCAATAGCTGGTCGGGCATGACGCCGAAGTCATGGACTTCCAGGCCCCAGCCACGCAACAACGCGGCGAGGCTGTGGCGATTGCTGTTGTAGATCTGCCCCGGCGCCAACGGCTCGCCCGGTTCGCGCAGTTCATCGCCGCTGCTGAGCAAACCCACCTGCAACGGACGAAAGACCTCCACACGGTCGATCCCGGCACCGGCCAGCAACCCCAACTCCTGGGCCCGCAGGCGCGTGCCGGCAGCGAGCAATCGATCGCCCCGACGCAGCTCTTCGCCTTCCTTGCGAACGTGGTCGCCGCGATTGACCGATGGCAGCCAGACCCGCTCGCCCTCGACCCGGCAGCTTTCTTGCGGCACGACCGTGTCGGCGCCCGGCGGCAACGGCGCACCGGTGAAAATGCGCACCGCCCGGCCCGCCGGCAGCGGCTCGCCCGGCCCGTCACCTGCGGCGATCCGCCCGGCCAGCACCAGGCAACCGCCCGCAATGGGCAGGTCCTCGGCGCGCAAGGCGTAGCCGTCCATGGCGCTGTTGTCCCAGGCCGGCAGGTTCATCGGGCACGGGACATCAACGGCCAGCACCCGCGCCAAGGCCTGATCCAGGGCAACCCGTTGCACCGGCGGAGGCGGCGGCGCCTGGTCCAGCAGATGCCGGATCGCCTCATCCACAGGCGTCAATACCCCGCTGTCACACACCTTGCCGCTCATGGGCGTGTCTCGCAGGCTGTTGGTGCGATGCCTTCCTGGGGCTTGAGGTGCGGGGTGAAATTGCACGGCCCGGTGCGCCCGTCCAGTTGCCCGACGAGAATTTTCTCCCAGCCGGTCCGGCAAGCGCCTGGCGAACCCGGCAAGCACACCACCAGCACGCCGTTGCTCATGCCGGCCAACGCCCGTGATTGCAGGGTGGACATGCCGATCTCCGCCAGCGACACCTGGCGGAACAATTCGCCGAAGCCATCGACCTGCTTGTCGAGCAGCGGCGCCACCGCTTGGGGCGTGTTGTCACGCGCGGTGAAACCGGTGCCGCCGGTCATCAGCACCACCTGTACTTTGGGGTCGGCGATCCACTGCGAGACTTGTGCGCGGATCTGGTAGATGTCGTCCTTCACCAGCGCCCGGTCGATCAGGTTATGACCGGCGCTTTGCAGCAGGTCGGCCAGGGTCTGGCCTGATGAATCGGTTTCGAAGGTGCGGGTATCGCTGATGGTCAGTACCGCAATGTTCAGCGGTTGGAAAACGCGTTGGGTCAGATGGGCCATGGCCAGCCGTCCTGTCGGAAAAGATGGCCCAGCCTGAACTGCAATCAATGCCGGGCCTATTCCTCCATGGAGGTACCTCCCTTGGCCGAGCTGCGTAGGAGCTCCTACAAGGCATTCATTCAAGGCGCCAGGCGGCTGCGCTGCCAAACACCGTCGTGCAGCCGGAAATCCAGACGGTCATGCAGACGATCGGCGCGCCCCTGCCAGAACTCGACCCGCTCGGGCCGCAGGCAATAACCGCCCCAATGCTCGGGACGTGGCACCGGTTGATCGGCGAAACGTTGTTCGGTGTCCGTCAGCAAGGCCTCCAGCGCCGCCCGGTTCGTCAGCGGACGGCTTTGCGGCGAAGCCCAGGCGCCGAGACGGCTGGCGACGGAACGGGAATGGAAGTAGGCATCCGACAGTGCCGGATCGAGTTTGTGAACCGGACCTTCGATGCGCACCTGTCGCTCCAGGGCCGGCCAGAAGAACGTCATGGCCGCCCAGGGATTGGTCGTCAGGTCGCGCCCCTTGCCACTCTCATAGTTGCCGAAGAACGAAAAGCCGTCTGCGCTGAAACCCTTGAGCAGCAACACCCGGCAGTGTGGCCGACCCTGCTCGTCCACTGTCGCGAGGGCCATTGCATTGGCTTCCACGGGTGGACTTTCGGTCTCGCGAGCCTGTTGCATCCAGACATCAAACAGCGCCAAGGGATCGTCGGGCGACTGGGCTTCGTCCAGCCCATCGCGGGTGTATTGGCGGCGCATGTTGGCCAGGGAAAGGGGCATGACGGTGATCTCCACTTGGGTTTGGGCCAGTGTGGAGTCGGCTGGGATGGGTGGCCTTGATCGTTGTCAATGCCTGGGCCTGTGGTGGGTTTCAGGGCGCCATCGCGAGCAAGCTCGCTCCCACAGTTGAACTGCGGTGGACACAAGCCCCCTGTGGGAGCGAGCTTGCTCGCGATGCAGCCGCCTCGGTGTTCCGTCCCTACTTAAGCCCCAACCGCCGCGCCAACTTATGCAAATTGCTCGGATCAATCTCCAACAACCGCGCCGCCCCCGCCCAATTCTGCCCACAACGCTCCAAGGCCCTGAAGATCGCCTGGCGCTGGCATTCGTCCACCGTGACGCTCAGGGGCCGCAACGGCGTGTCCACCCTTTCCTCTGGCGTATCAATGGCGGCAGCGCTGGCGCTGACGTCCAGATCCAGCACTTGCGGTTCGAGGGTCATGATCACCCCGCGATTGGCGCCACGGCTCAACGCTTTCAGCGCCGCGCGACTGATGACGTGCTCCAGCTCCCGCACGTTCCCCGGCCAACTGTACGCCAGCAACGCCTGTTCGGCCGCCGGCGACAGGCGCAGCCCGCGCAAGCCCAGTCGCGTGCGATTCAATTCGAGAAAGTGCCCGGCCAGCATCAGCACATCGTGGCCGCGTTCGCGCAGCGGCGGGATCGGCACCGGGTAGACCGACAACCGGTGATACAGGTCGGCGCGAAACAGCCCGTCGCGAATGCTGTCGGGCAAGTGCCGGTTGGTCGCGGCGATGATCCGCACGTCAACGTGCAGCGGCTTGTCCGCTCCCAGGCGCTGTATCTCGCCGTTCTGCAAAGTGCGCAGCAACTTGGCCTGCACGCTCAACGGCAACTCGCCGACCTCATCGAGAAACAACGTGCCGCCATTGGCCGCGTCGAAGCGCCCGGCGCGGTCGGTGGTGGCGCCGGAAAACGCGCCTTTGACGTGGCCAAACAACTCGCTTTCGGCCAGGGATTCAGGCAGTGCCGCGCAGTTGACCTGCACCAACGGCTTATGCCCGCGCCGCGAGAGGCGGTGCAGCCGCCGGGCGAACAATTCCTTGCCCACGCCGGTTTCGCCCAGCAGCAACACCGGCAGTTCCGAGTCGGCAAGTACGTCCAGTTCGTTGAGCAATTGCTGCAGTCCTTCGCTGCGGCCAAGGATTTCGCCCTCTTCAGTCGGCAGGCGCAGGTCCGCCGGGTCACTGCGCGACGCCCGCAGGCTACGGTTCTCCTGCTCCAACCGAGTGACGCGCACCGCCGCCTCGATCTGCAAGGTGCAGCGCTTGAGCTCTTCCCGGGCGCGACTGTCGAACGTGCCGGCGTGCAGCGCATCCAGGGTGATCGCCCCCCAGAGCTGACCTTCCACGTACAGGCTCACGCCCATGCAGTCGTGCACCGGCAGCGGCTCGCCGACGTGATGAACGAGCAAGCCGTCATACGGGTCCGGCAAACGACTGTCCGGCTCGAACCAGGTCGGCTCGCGCGATGCCATGATTGCTGCCAGGCGCGGGTGCTGGGCGATCACGAATCGCCGGCCCAGTGCTTCGTGGACCAGGCCAACGGTCGCCACCGGCCGGAGGCTGTCCTCGTCCAGGCGCAGCAAACCGACGGCGCCGCTGTTGAAGTATTCGCGCAGGGTCTGCACCAGGCGCTGCAATCGCACCGCATTGGGCAGCTCGACGATCAGGTCGGCGGCCAGGCTTTCACGCAGCATGGTAGTGATGACCCTCCAGGGTTCGTTTGACCCTTCACTGTCAGGGTGACAATCACCCTGCCAAAAACTTATTGCTTTATTTTCAACGGGTTGAATCTGGCACGTCGGCTGCAACGTGAGCGGTCATCTGTCCCTCCCGGGATTCAACCCAAGGAAACATGATGAGCCTCGACCTGCTGGAACAAAGCCTCGGCCAACTGGCCTGCGACATTCCCGGTGCTACCCGTACCTTCCATCATTACAGCCTCGATTTCTGCTGTGGCGGGCAAAAATCCTTGCGCGAAGCGGCGCTGAGCAAGGGCCTGAACCCGCTGCTGATCGCCGATGCCCTGCGCACTTTGCAAGCCGCTGGCGAACGCGGCCATGACTGGCGCGATGAACCCCAGGCGCTGTTGATCAGCCACATCCTCGAACGCTACCACGCCCGCCATCGCGAACAACTGCCGGAACTCATTCGCCTGGCACGGCGCGTCGAAACCGTTCATGGCGCACGCGCCAGTTGCCCCAACGGCCTGGCCGATCATCTGCAGGACATGTATCAGGAACTCGAAGGCCACATGCTCAAGGAAGAACAAGTGCTATTCCCGATGCTGCAACGCGGCCTGGGCGAACGCGCCTCGGCGCCGATCCAGGTGCTGCGCTATGAACACGACCAACATGGTGAAGCACTGGAAACCCTGCTCGCCCTGACCGACCAGATCACCCCGCCCGCCGACGCCTGCAACACCTGGCGCGCCCTGTACCGCGGACTGGTGGAGTTTCGCGATGACCTGATGCAGCACATCCACCTGGAAAACAACGTGTTGTTCGTCAATGCGATGAAGCCTGCCCACTGATTTTTCAGCCCCTGCATTACCCCTGTGGGAGCGAGCTTGCTCGCGATAGCGTCAGGTCAGCCAGCCTTGAAGTGACTGATCCACCGCTATCGCGAGCAAGCTCGCTCCCACAGGGTTCGGCGGTGTTTTCTTCAGCTTTAAAACTGCCAATAGAACATCGCCTTCGCCAACACCACGATCAACACCATATGCCCCAGGATACTGCGCCGCAGCCAGCAGGCCCGGCTCGGTGTCAGCCGGCCGCTCTTGAGCCAGTACGCCAGCCAGACGTAATGCCCGACGATGCTCAGGGCCAACAGGATCTTCAAGCTGAGCAACAGCCCGAAGCTGTTGCTCAACGGCTGGCTCAATGCGCCGCGATGCTGCCAGGCCAGGGCGATGCCGGCGCCATAGAGCACCAGCACCACGCCGTGAAGTACGTGCCTTGAGCGTTGGGCAATCGCCTGATCTACGCCCTCCCTGACCGCCTGCGACAAAGGCCGACGGGCGGCATGCCAGATGAACACCTCGAAGAACAGCGTGCCGATGAAGGCGATGGCCGCCAACAGGTGGGTGATCAGCAAGACCCCATACATTTATCGATTCCCTCCCCGCAGTCGGCTCATCCCGGATGCCCATCCACCCGGCTCTTGAGCAGCATCGGCCCATAGCGCCAGGCGTACAGGCCAAACGCCAAGGTCCAGCACACTCCCGCCAGCCATAGCGCGGCGAACGGCAACAGCAGCACCAGCAGCACGCGGCTCAGGCACGCCAGGTTCAACAGGATGAACGCAAGGGTCATGCCCGCCGGTGGTTCGAGGGGGCGCCCGGTATGGCCCAGGCTGACACGGGCGATCATCGCCAGGATCAACCCGGCCATGGCGCCGATGGTCAGGCTGTGCACCGCCAGGCTCGGGTTCACCGGCACGCCGACGTGCCACAGCGCCATGCCCAGGCACGCCACCGCCAGCCAAGCGTAGGCCAGGTGCAGCGACCACAGCAGCGGCACCCGCCACTGGTCCCGGTCATGCCAACGCACCAGCCGAATCCCGTGGCCCACCGCCAACGCGGCGAACAACAGGCCGACCCAGACGTTGGCCGCCAGCGCCGGACCGAAGGCATACAGCAGCGCCACCAGTGCGGAACCCGCCAGCAACAAGCGATCGAGCCACGGCCAGGGCGCCACACCTTCCACACGACCGAGGCCACGCTGGGTGAAGAACGGAATCACACGTCCGCCAATCAGCCCCATCATCGCCGCCACCAGCCACAAGCCGGTGAGCACGCTCTGGCGCTGCAAACTTTCGTTGTGCTGGATCAGGCCGTACACCGACAAGCCGTCAGCGGCAGCCAGCAGCAGCAAGACCAACACGATCGGGTAATTGCGTTTCTGCCGCACACGCCACAACGTCAGACCCATCAACGCGGCGACACCCAAGGCGAAAGCCAGCTCCAGGACCGCCAGCAAGGGCAGCGGTGCATCAACCAACCAGGCCAGTCGCGCCCCCAGCCACACCAACGCCAGCGCTGCCAACCGCTTGCCGCTGAGCCCCGGCGTACCCGTCCAGGTTTGCACCGCTGTCAGCAGGAACCCGGCGATGATCGCCAGGCCGAAACCGAACAGCAATTCATGACGGTGCCATGCCAACCAACCACCGGCCGGCTGCCAGGCCGACAGCCGCCCGCTGAACACCGCCAGCCACAGCGGCACCACCAGCAGCGCGAGCACGCAGCCGCCCAGGAAGAACGGCCGGAACGCCAGGCGCCACAGCGGTGGAATCGCCATGGCCTTGCGACGATCAAGCACTTGCATACACCACTCCTCAGCCCCCGCCGGAACGCCCGCGAGGCGCGATAAAACCAGGTTCGAATGATCGGTTATCGACGCGCACGAGCCTTGTCTCAGATCAAGCCGGCGCATCGGCAACCGCATGCCTCGGCCAGAAGCTTGCAAAGGGCTTGCCGAACCCATTCGCAACTTGATCGGGAAACCTGTGGGAGCGAGCTTGCTCACGATGACGATGGATCAGTCGGCGCCGATGTTGGATGTTAGTACGCTATCGCGAGCAAGCTCGCTCCCACAGGGAGTGGTCATTTCAACCCCGTCATGGTGATTTCTACCCTTCAAGCCTGGGGTCATTTCTACCCTGCCCAGCCCCAACGTCCCATGAATCAAAGCCCCCAGGAATGGCCCAGCTCTTGCTCAAGCACGGCATCAGCTTCTACTTCCGGGGTCTTCCATGAAATCCGTCGTCCTGCCGCTCACCTGGTTCGTCGTGCTCTCCTGCGTCGTGGCGCTTGCCAGCGGCCTGTCCCTGAGCCTGGTCTGACCCCGATCACTTCTTTGCTATCACAAGGATCCACGCCATGGTGCTCCACCGCGTCCATCACCAGATTCTGCGCAGCCATCACCTGTTCGAGCCACTGAACGAGGAACAGCTCGACGAATTGATGAGCCACAGCCAACTGCTCAACATCGACAAGGGCGATCCGCTGTTTCGCCAGGGTGAACCGGCGCAAGCGTTCTACTTCGTGATCTCCGGGGCGGTGAAAATTTTCCGATTGACCCCGGACGGCCAGGAAAAAGTCTTCGAGGTGATTGGCGAGCGCCAGACCTTCGCCGAAGCCATGATGCTGATGGACACGCCCAACTACGTCGCCTCCGCCGAAGCCGTGGGCCCGACGCAGCTGTATCGGCTGTCCAACGCCACGTACATGCGCCTGTTGCAAAGCAACAGCCGGCTGACCTTCGCCCTGCTCGGCAAGCTCTGCGTGCGCTTGCACCAGCGGGTCAACGAGATCGAAACCCTGTCGCTGAAGAACGCCACCCACCGCGTGGTGCGCTACCTGCTGACGCAACTGGTGCGCCTGCAAACCGTCGACAGCCAGTTCGAATTGCCCATGGCCAAGCAGTTGATCGCCGGGCACCTGTCGATCCAACCGGAAACGTTCTCGCGGATCATCCGTCGCCTGATCGATGAAAAGATCATCACCCAGGACGGTCGCCAGATCGCCATTCTCGACCGCCCGCGCCTGGAGCAGTTCGAATGATCGCGCAGCCCACTTGCCTGTACTGCCAACACGCCAATGCCATCAGCCAAACCGAGTGCCGCCAATGCGGCATGCCCCTGCCGGCCGAAGCGGCGCTGGCCGGTGAGCGCCGGCTGCGGCGCTTCACCTGGTTCTGCGTTGGCTTGACGATCTTCTGCATCGTCATGTTCTTCTGGTTGCCACGCAGCATCGCCTGAATCCTCAATCCTGTGTCAACTGCCGATACAACTGCGGTAACCGCAACGGCAGTTGCTCGGGCTGGCGAATCAGCGTGTAGCCGTTGGCGCCAAACATGTACGGCAGATAATCCCCCGCTTCCCGGTCGATGGTGATGCAGAACGGCGTCAGCCCCTGGCGTCGCGCTTCCAGCACCGCTTGGCGGGTGTCCTCGACACCGTAGCGGCCTTCGTAGAGGTCCAGGTCATTGGGCTTGCCGTCACTGATCAACATCAACAATTTGCGCCGCCGCTTGCACCCCGCCATGCGCTGGGTCGCCTGGCGGATCGCCGCGCCCATGCGCGTGTAGTAACCCGGCTTGAGGCCCTGGATCCGCCCGCGGGTCTGGTCGTCGTAGCGCTGGTTGAAGGCCTTGAGTTCATGCATTCGCACGTTCTGCCGGCGCAAGGAGGAGAACCCGTACAGGGCAAAATCATCCCCCAGCACCGACAGGGTTTCGCCGAACAGCAACAGGCTGTCGCGGATCACATCGATGACCCGGTGCTCGTCATTGAGGTGGGCGTCGGTGGACATCGAAAGATCAGCCAACAGCAGGCAGGCCAGGTCGCGGCGAGTCTGGCGCTGATCCATGAACAGCCCGCGTTCGCTGGAATGACCGTGCTGGCGTTCGACGTGGAAATCCAGCCAGGCCTGCAAATCCAGTTCGCAGCCCTGGGTCTGCTGACGCAGCCATTGGCGATCATTGCGCAAGTGTTCGAACTGGCGACGCAGGCGCTGGGCCGGCCCTCGCAGGCGCAAGGGCAATGGCTGGGGTTCACAGTCACGCGGGACGAAGGTTTGCACGCTGACGAAATCGTCCTGCAGGCGCTGCTTGCGATAGTCCCATTCCGGCAACAGGATGCCTTCGCCGAGCGGCACGTCATCGACATCCGCCGGTGGCAAGTCCAGGTGCAGTTTCAAGCCGCCGCCCTTGCGCAAGCGCGTGCGGGAAAGGGTCAGTTGATCGAGGTCTTCAGCGACGCGGGCGGCGTCCGGGTCTTCGCTGTCGTCCGACCATCGATCGAGGTCGACGTGCTCGGTCCAGCTAAACAGGTTTTCCAGGCGCACGATCAGCAGGCCACCGTCGCGGGTGGTGTCGTCAATGCGTTCGGCGCGCTTGCGACCGCCCTGCTGTTCGCCGGGCGGCGTCGCCAAATATTGCTCGGATTCTTCGAGGTCGGCGGATTGCGGATTGGCCAGATGTTGCGGTGGATAGAGCCACAACGGCAACGGCCAGGCCGCCCGCTCGCTACGGGGGAAATGCTCGACACTGCCCGGCTCGCGCAAGGCTTGGCACAACGCGCGCTCCAGGGCGGCTTCGGCGGGATTCAATGAATCCGGATCAGGGCGCAAGGACAGGTGCGCCTCCACCAATCGCCGGTAACGAGGGCGCAGCGCTGGGTAGCGTTTCAACACCGCCAGGGTCCAGCGCTGGTTGTCCCGCCCCCAATGCCGCATCGGTCCAGACTGCGCGGCCAGCAACGCCAGCCAGCGATACAGTTCTTCGTTGAGCCCGACATCGGGAAACGCCGCCAGGCTCGCCGGCAGCCGCAGGTTGTCGCCATCGCACCAGGCCAGCGGCACTTGCTTGCAGGTGCCGGCGATCTGCTGCAACAGGTTGCGTCGCAGCAGTAAATCCCGGTCGCTGACCGCTTCGACGCCCAGGTGCCGGGCACCGCCCGTGGCGCGAAACAGCACCTGCAGCGAGCGTTGCCGCGGAACCAACTCGACCCGTGCCTCGGGAAAATCGGCACTGGCCCGGCGGGTGATGAAACGGTGCCAGACGCTGCCGACCCACTCTTCCAGCTCGAGGGTGAATGCCATGGTTATTTCCTCTTAAGCGGAACCCATTGTGGCGAGGGGATTTATCCCCGCTGGGCGGCGAAGCAGCCCCAGAAATGTCTGCTACTGCGGTGTTTCAGACAGAATGTAGGGGGCCGCTTCGCGCCCCAGCGGGGATAAATCCCCTCGCCACAAATGGGTCCGGCTTAGTCGTTGTGGTGATTCATGAAGCCACCACCGCCGCCGGCGCCCGCAGCGCCGCGCGACCACGCTGGCGGAAGCTCAGCAGGTAGCACAGCAACCCGGCCAGGAACCCAAGGCCGCTGACCAGTCGCGCCCAGAACAGCGGCTTCAAATGATCCATCGTCGCCATGAACGGCAAGGCGCTGCCATCCGTCATCCAGCGTTGCAGCCACACCTGCACGACACCGGCAGCAGTGAGGAACAAGGTGATCATCACCATCGACAAGGTCATCAGCCAGAAGCCCCAGATCTCCAGCCGCTGGGAACGCTCGTCCGCCGCTTCACCCAAGCCGCGCAAGCGTGGCATGGCGTAGCTGATCAGCGTCATCACGATCATTGCATAGGCGCCGTAGAAGGCCAGGTGACCGTGGGCCGCGGTCAGTTGCGAACCGTGGGTGTAGTAGTTGACCGGTGCCAGGGTATGGAGGAAACCCCAGACGCCAGCGCCGAAGAACGCGGTGACCGTGGTGCCCTTGGCCCACAACGTAGCGGCGCGGTTCGGGTGATGCCGGCGACGGTTTTTCACCATGCTGAAGGCAAACACCACCATCGCCAGGAACGGCAACGGTTCCATCGCCGAGAAGATCGAGCCGACCCACAACCAGACCTCGGGCGCGCCGATCCAGAAGAAGTGGTGACCGGTGCCGATGATCCCGGTGATCAGCGCCATGGCGATGATCACGTACAGCCACTTCTCCACCACTTCCCGGTCCACGCCGGTGATCTTGATCAGGACGAAGGCGAGCATCGAGCCCATGATCAATTCCCACACGCCTTCCACCCAAAGATGCACCACCCACCACCAGTAATACTTGTCGCGGGCGAGGTTTTCCGGGTTGTAGAAGGAGAACAGGAAGAACACCGCCAGGCCGATCAGCCCGGTCATCATCACCATGCTGACGGTGGTCTTGCGACCCTTGAGCATGGTCATGCCGATGTTGTAGAGAAAGCCCAGGCACACCACGACGATGCCCATCTTGGTGATCGTCGGTTGTTCCAGGAACTCGCGGCCCATGGTCGGCAGCAGGTCGTTGCCGGTGAACTTCGCCAGCGTCGCATAAGGCACCGAGAGGTAGCCCAGGATCGTCGCCACGCCGGCAGCGGCGAACACCCAGAACAGCAGCAGCGCCAGTTTCGGGCTGTGCAGTTCGCGATCGGCCTCCTCCGGTATCAGGTAATACGCCGCGCCCATGAAGCCGAACAGCAGCCAGACGATCAGCAGGTTGGTGTGGACCATGCGGGCCACGTTGAAAGGAATCAGCGGGAACAGGAAGTCGCCGACCACGTATTGCAAACCCATGATCAAACCGAACAGCACCTGCCCGAGGAACAGCATCAGGGCAAACACGAAATAAGGTTTGGCGACGGCCTGCGAGGCGAATTTCAGATGCGGATTAGCCATGCTCATCTCTCAGCCCTCCTTGTTTGGCGGCCAGCCATTGGTGTTGATTTTCGAGCTCCACTTGAGGAACTCGGCGATGTCGTCGACCTCCTGCTCGCTCAGGTTGAACTGCGGCATGGCCCGACGACCGGGGACGTTCAGCGGTTGCATCTTCATCCACGCCTGGAGAAACGGCTTGAACGCCTCCTCGCCCCCGCGCCGATTCACCACGTTGCCCAGCTCCGGCGCGAAATACGCGCCCTCGCCCAGCAGTGTGTGGCAGCCGATGCAGTTGTTGCGCTCCCAGACGCCCTTGCCGCGTATCACCGACTCCGTCAACTGCGCCTGGTTGCTGCGCTCCGGAAAGGTCTGTTCCGTGTGGTAGGTCAGGGCCAGGAATATCAGGAAGAAGAAGATGCTTCCCCCGAAGTAAATATTCCTGGCCATGCCTTTGGTGAAGGTATCTGACATGGTCACTTCCTCATTGCTTGGCGTGCCCATTCTAGGAAGCGAGGGGTCCGGAACCGCTTGATGGCGATCAAGAATCTCCGATGGTTTTGGTGGGTTGTTGTTGGCGGAAATGGGCTTGGAGGGTTTGTGGCCTACAGCGTGGAGTGATGGATCCTTCGGAAATTTCCCAAAATTGTAAAAGCGAGGTGGTGTTGGTGGAGTAAGTCGTTGGGGTGGGGCAGGCTCGCTTCGGAAATGACTGCATCCGTTGGGCAAGGCGCCCATTCGCAGTGAAGGAAAACCATCAAGGAACGATCAATGAACGACACCCGGCACCGTACGGATACGCTTAATCCATTCAAAGTCATCATCGTCGGCAAACAGAAACAGCACTGGATCGAATTCCAGTTGCTGGACGAGCAAGGTGACCCCTTGGCGAATATGCCCTTCCGTGCGCAGAACGAGGCCACGCGCACGGCCTATGTTCCCGAATACGCCGGCGTCAGCGATGCCAATGGGGTGATCCGTATCGAGGGTTTGCACCCATTGGCCATCACCTTGCTGCTGGAGGCCAACTCACTGGCCGGGCAATTGCAAACCCGTCGTTTGCGCGCCGAACGGCCTGAGCCGCCCAGGCCTGTAATTGGCGACCGTACCCCGCTGTACAGCCCGCAGCGTTCGGGTTTTTCTCCAATCGAACGACAGGCCATTGAAGCCGGGCATGGCTACCACTACCTGCGTATCGGCCAGTTGTGCGATCAGCTGCCCAATCTGTCCCCGCCATTGACCGACGCCAGTCAACCGCCAGCCTTTCATTTCCCGGACCGGACGTTCAGTGGTTTTACGGTCGACGATGAACAACTGGACCGCCGCCATGTGCTGGAGGTCTGTCCGCTCCGGGCCTGGTCGCTGGTGCTGCATCACCAGCCCCATTACAGCCTTGCCAACGCCTACAACCTGGGGCTGATGAGCATCTTGTCGTACAGCACATGGCCGGAGCAGGACCGAGGCTCCGTCAAGGAATTTTTCAACCAGCAATGCCTGGACCTGTCACGTACGCCGAGGATATGGGACGGGGGTCAGAATTGGCCTTGTCTAGTCAGTGATGTGCCTTTTGATGAGCGCTATACAACGGCCGAACCGTTGGATACCCGTCAGGCGCGCCCCCCGGAAGGAGATACGCAACTGTTCTACGCCATCAATGCAAACCACGTGCTGGTGGCCTGGCGCGGCACAGAGATGGCCTACCCCTTTACCGACCTGGCGACAGACGTGACCTTTCGACCGGTCCAGCCAGAAATTGCGGCCAACTGCGAACCCAAGGTGCCCTGTGCGGACCTGACACCGGAAGGCAGCGTGCATCTGGGCTTTCGGGATGCCTATGAGGTCGCAAGAAGAGTTTATGCGAAGGACTTGGGCGAAAAGCTTCCTGAAGCTATAGGTGGTAAACAGTTGTTCATCTGTGGGCACAGCCTTGGCGGCGCCCTCGGTCTGATTCATGCTGCCTCGCTGAAAGCGCGCAACCCATTGCTATACACCTACGGCATGCCGCGCACCTTCACCCTCAAGGCTGTGCAGGGCCTAGGCGAGTTGCAACACTTCCGGCACGTCAACGACACCGACACCATTCCCAGCGCACCGCCCGAAGCGGCGCTGGATAATTACCTGTACGACTTGTACGGCCCGTTGGGCACCACCCTGGGATTTACCTGGTCGTTGCTTCAGCTAACGGCCAGCACGGTGTTCAAGCATGGCGATCCTTTTTGTCACCACGGTGACATCGCCATGTTCTTCAGGGCCGAGCAACACGTGCAGGAACGTGGCTCGCAATACCCGGCCTATCGCAACAAGGACGGGCTCGGCGCGCCTTACTACACCACCATCGCTCGTCCCCTGCATGAAAAGGCCAAGTTCTACCTCGTACCCAGCCTGAGTCCTGAGGACGACCAACAGGCCAAGCAAGCGCAGGAAGGCCTGATCGGCACGCTGCGGCCGGGTGATCGGGCCCGATATTTCCCACCCCAGGGCAACCCCAAGAGGGGCCGACTGAGTGGCCTCGGCAACCATTTCATGTCCGAGTATCAACCCTACCTGCACAACCATCTGCTGGAGTCGATCAACCCCGAGCGGGAGCCCTTGATGAAGGAGCAGCTTGAGCGACAACGCTTTGAGCAGCAGATGCACGAGCATTTCAGCCACATCCACGAACACGAGCGGGACCGCAACCGGGTCTTCCTGGGTTTGCAGGGTTTGCTGCCCCAGGCTTTGGGCACCACAAGGGGGGTTGAGGGCGGTCTTGAGGCGTTACAGCGCTTCGATGCCGTGGCCAACCCGAATACCTACTTTACGAAAACCTGGAGCTGAGTCCGTCGACACGACCAAGGAGTGGATCATGATCAAGAAAATACCCCTCGCCATAATGACAATGGTCGTCAGTCTCAGCGGCTGCGCCAAGGACTACAGCCTGGCGCCACCGGCGGACAGCGAAAAAGTGACGGTAACGGTAAAACTGCCCGAGGAGCTGACAAATGAAGTGATGCAGGTCGTTTACCGCTCCACCATCTGTACCTTCACCGACCACACGGCAATGGGTAAGCCTTATCAACGTGACGAGTATCAGCGAGCTGATGTATGGCCTGTGCGTCAAGGACAGAGTGACATCTATCGAGCCGAGCTTCCTATGGACGGTGGAGGCGCGTGCCAATGGCGCTTGAGCAATGTGACCTTCGGTGTCGTTTATGCCGACCCGACTCGTTTTGGCGAGAGCGTGGTTGTTGGTGGCGGCGGCGGCATTGTGGTCATCTTCGATCACAACAACTCTCCACGAGGGGGAGCTGACTTCAAGATCGATGGTGACTTAATGATCAAGAAGGATTACTACCCATGGTTAAAGGAAAACTTCCTAGACGGATATGTAAAGCGCATCAGTTTGGCAGGCGAAGCTAGTCTCTACCTCAAGTATCAAGCCCTACAGGCCCGGCAAGTATTTTTCGAACCCATACTGCATTCCAATTACCTGGTCACCTCCGAAGGAACGAAAATACATAAAGTTGGAAGCTTCATTAAATTTACCTACCCCGACGGCACCGTGGTGGCCGATGGTTCACATAATCCGGACCTGCGCAAGCTCCAAGCCATTCGCCTGGCTGCGGAGAACAAATAAGAGGTCGGTCCCTACGTCCGTATTCCAGACCAACCACTCCCCTAATTAGCAACCTCCCCACGTTCGTCCAGTGTCACATTCGTAGCGAGGGGGCCCGCTCCCTCGCCACGGGGGTTTACGCAGGGACTCAAACCCCAAACGAAACCCCCACCGCCAGCACCACCGCCCAGCTCAACACCAACCGCCGCCACAACCGCGGCGCATGGCGCAGTTCCATGAAGCCGTCGGCGATCAGCCAGGCCTTGGTCACGGCGACTGCCAGGATGGCGATTGCCACCAGCCCGTTGGCAGCGAACTGGGCCAAGGCAACGGTGGCGGTGCTGAGCACGGCCAGCATGGCCCAGCAGATGATCAGGACACGGGACGTCGACATGGGCACCTCCACTCAATCGAGGATGTAGACCACCGGGAACAGCAGCACCCAGACCAGATCCACCATGTGCCAATACAGCACGCCGGATTCCAACCCGCTGTGTTGTCGTGCTCCGTAGCGCCGGCGGCGGCAGCCCTCGGCCAGCCATGCGAGGATGACCATGCCCAGCAGTACGTGGAGGAAATGGAACGCGGTGAGGATCCAGTACAAGGTGAAGAAGGTGTTGTGCTCCATGCCGAGGCCATTCGCCAGCAGGTGGGCGTACTCGCCGAGCTTGATCCCCACGTAGCCACAGGCGAGCAGCAACCCGCCACACAGCAACAGCGCGGCTCGACGCGGTCGGTCTTGCCGGGCTTGCTCCAGGGCCAGGGCGGCGAACAGCCCGGCGGTGAGCAGGCTGAGGGTCATCGCCAGGCCCGTGGAGCGGTCCAGCAACTGGCGGCCTTCGCTGAACATCTGCGGGCGCAGCGCCTGGGCGACGGTGAACGCGAGGATCAGCAGCGCGAACACCGTCAGCTCGGCGAGGATGAAGAACCACATCGCCAGGTCGCCGGGCAACCGCCGGGACATTCCAACGCTCTCAGCCGAAATGGACATCGACCACATCCATCAGCGCGGCCACGGTTTGTGGATCGTCGCTCAAGGGTTCGGCCAGGCACGCCAGGCAAGCTTGGCGCGGGTCCATCCCGGCGCCGATCATGCGGGCCGCGAAGATCAGCAGACGGGTGGACGCGACCTCCTCCAGGTCGTGCTGATCGAGCCGGCGCAGCGCCTGCCCCAAGCGCACCACCTGGGCGGCCAAGGCCATGTCGACGCCAGCCTCGCGGGCAACGATGCGCTCTTCGTCGGGCACCGTCGGGTAGCCGAAGCGCATGGCCACGAAACGCTGGCGCGTGCTCGGCTTCATGCCCTTGAGCAGGTTCTGGTAGCCGGGGTTATACGACACCACCAGCATGAACGACGGCGGCGCCTGCAAAACCTCGCCGGTGCGCTCCAGGTACAGCTGCCGACGATCGTCCGCCAGCGGGTGCAGCACCACCGCCGTGTCCTGGCGCGCCTCGACCACTTCATCCAGGTAACAGATGCCGCCCTCGCGCACCGCCCGGGTCAACGGTCCGTCCTGCCACCAGGTGCCCTGGGCGCCGATCAGGTGACGGCCGACCAGGTCGGCGGCGCTGAGGTCGTCGTGGCAGGCGACGGTGTACAGCGGCAATTTCAGGCGATGGGCCATGTGCTGGACAAAACGGGTCTTGCCGCAGCCCGTCGGCCCCTTGATCAGCACCGGCATGCCGTGGCGCCAGGCCTGTTCGAACAACGCCTGTTCGTTGTCCTGGGCTTGATAGAAGGGTTCGCCGGGGTGTTGCGCGGTAGGGATTGCGTTCATGAGATGGCCTGATCAGACAGCGGATTGCCACTCAAACTACGAGGCCCTGCGACAACCTGGCAAGGCTTGCGGCCGGCAAACTTGATCGCCGTCAAGCGGTTAACCATCTCCCCCGGCATAGCCTTGCAGCGCACCAAGAATCTGCGCGCCGGACGACATCTACGGGGGCAGCGCGGGTCATGCCTGAGGAGAAATGGAATGCTGATCAGCCACAAAAAATCGTGGGCGATGAGGGTCACGGCGCTGTGTACAGTGCTGGCCTCCCCTTACGTCTTCGCCGACCAACCCCCTGCGCAGGCCACCTCGCAGGACAGCCCGCGCATGGTCAAGACCGACGGCGCGCCGGACCTGAGCCAGGCCGACTTCGACGCGGCCAAGGAAATCTACTTCCAGCGCTGCGCCGGCTGCCACGGCGTGCTGCGCAAGGGCGCCACCGGCAAGCCCCTGACACCCGATATCACCCAGGCGCGGGGCCAGGCCTACCTGGAGGCGCTGATCACCTATGGCTCCGCCGCCGGCATGCCGAACTGGGGCACCTCCAACGCCTTGACCAAAGACCAGATCACGGTGATGGCCAAGTTCATCCAGCACACCCCGCCGACACCGCCGGAATGGGGCATGGCCGAAACCCGCAAGACCTGGAAAGTCCTGGTCAAGCCCGAGGACCGACCCACCAGGCAACTCAACAACCTCAACCTGCAAAACCTGTTCTCGGTGACCCTGCGCGACGACGGCAAGATCGCCCTGATCGACGGCGACACCAAGAAAATCGTCAAGCTGATCGACACCGGTTACGCGGTACACATCTCGCGCATCTCGGCCTCCGGACGTTATCTGCTGGTGATCGGTCGGGACGCCAAGATCGACATGATCGACCTGTGGCCGAAAGAGCCGACCAAGGTCGCGGAAATCAAGGTAGGCATCGAAGCCCGCTCGGTGGAAACCTCCAAGTTCAAGGGCTACGAAGACAAGTACACGATTGCCGGCTCGTACTGGCCGCCGCAGTTCACGATCATGGACGGCGAGACCCTGGAGCCCAAGCAGATCGTCTCGACCCGGGGCATGACCGTCGACACCCAGCAATACCACCCCGAACCTCGCGTCGCGGCGATCATCGCCTCCCACGAATGGCCGGAGTTCATCGTCAACGTCAAGGAAACCGGCAAGGTGATGCTGGTCAACTACCAGGACATCAAGAACCTCACCATCACCAGCATCGACGCCGCGCCGTTCCTGCACGACGGCGGTTGGGACAGCAGCCATCGCTACTTCATGACGGCCGCCAACAACTCCAACAAAGTCGCGGTGATCGACTCCAAGGAACGCAAGCTCACCGCCCTCGTGGACGTCGGCAAGACCCCGCACCCGGGACGCGGCGCCAACTTCAATCATCCGCTCTACGGACCGGTCTGGGCCACCAGCCACTTGGGCGACGCCGGGGTTTCGCTGATCGGCACCGACCCGGTCAAGCACCCGCAATACGCCTGGAAACAGGTGGGTTCGCTGCAGGGCCAGGGCGGCGGTTCGCTGTTCATCAAGACCCACCCACAGTCCCGTCACCTGTACGTCGACACCACCCTCAGCCCGGACGCCAAGCTCAGCCAATCGGTGGCGGTGTTCAACATCGACAAGCTCGACGCCGGCTACACCGTGCTGCCAATCGCTGAATACGCCGGTATCAAGAAAGGCGCGTTGCGCGTGGTGCAACCGGAATACAACAAGGCCGGCGATGAAGTCTGGTTCTCGGTCTGGAGCGGCCAGGAAGACGAGTCGGCGCTGGTAGTGATCGACGACAAGACCCTCAAGCTCAAGAACGTGATCAAGGACAAGCGCCTGATCACCCCGACCGGGAAATTCAACGTCTACAACACCCAACACGACATCTATTGAGCCCCATCAATAAGAGGAAAAACCATGAAGCCTATTCTGATCGCACTGGCCTTGACCGCCGCCTATAGCCTGCCGGCCCTGGCCGATGATGGCCCGACACTGTTCAAGAGCAAGCCGTGCGCGGCCTGCCATTCCATCGACACCAAGGTGGTAGGCCCGGCGCTCAAGGACGTCGCGGCAAAAAACGCCGGCGTTGCCGGAGCCCAGGACGTATTGGCCAAACACATCAAGGAAGGCACCCAAGGCAACTGGGGACCGATGCCGATGCCGGCCAACCCGGTGACGGAAGAAGAGGCCAAGACGCTGGCGGCTTGGGTTCTGACCCTTAAATAACTTACAAGGCGCAAATCACTTGTGGCGAGGGGATTTATCCCCGCTGGGGTGCGAAGCAGCCCTGAAACCTGACAGCGCGGTGTGTCAGGCAGATAGGTTCTGCTTTTCTGGGGCTGCTTCGCACCCCAGCGGGGATAAATCCCCTCGCCACAGGGGACATGCAAAAATTCAATATCGGAGGACGTCATGGAACGACACAGCTTCACCCCCTCGATCATCGCCCTCCTCCTGCTTATCCCTGCCTGCGCGCTGGCCGCTCCCGACCCGCCGCGCCAGGCCCAACTCCAACATCTTCTGGACCAGGACTGTGGCGCCTGCCACGGCCTGCGCATGACCGGCGGCCTCGGCCCGCCGCTGACTCGCGAAGCGCTGGCGGGAAAATCCCGCGACAGCCTCATCGCCACCGTCACCCTCGGCCGCCCCGGCAGCGCCATGCCCGGCTGGGCGCCACTGCTCGGCCCCGACGACATTCGCTGGCTGGTGGACCGGCTTCTTCAAGGAAAACCCGCCCGATGATCCGTTCCCTTCTGTCCATTGCCACCGCTGCAACCCTGCTCGCCGGTTGCGCCCAGCCCACCCTGCGCGGCACCGGAGACCTGGGCGTGGTGGTGGAACGCGCCAACGGCAGCCTGCAAATTATCGAAAGCGACAGCCACACCCTGCTCGCCCGCGTCGACGGCCTCGGCGACCTGTCCCATGCCTCGGTGGTGTTCTCCCGGGACCAGCGCTACGCCTACGTGTTCGGGCGCGACGGTGGCCTGAGCAAAGTCGACCTGCTGACCGCCCGCATCGACCGCCGCATCCTCCAGGGCGGCAACAGCATCGGCGGCGCGATCAGCCAGGACGGCAAGCTGATCGCCGTGTCCAACTACGAACCGGGTGGCGTGAAGGTGTTCGATGCCCGGACCCTGGAACAGCTTGCCGACATCCCGGCCACGCCGCTGCCGGACGCCGGCAAACGCTCCCGGGTGGTGGGCCTGGTGGACGCGCCGGGCCAGCGTTTCGTGTTCAGCCTGTTCGACACCGGCGAGATCTGGACCGCCGATTTCAGCGACGGCCCCACGCCGCGCATCGAGCGTTTCACCGGCATCGGCCAGCAACCCTACGACGCGCTGATCACCCCGGAAGGGCGTTACTACATGGCCGGGCTCTTCGGCGAAGACGGCATGGCGCAACTTGATCTCTGGCATCCGGAGCATGGGGTCAAGCGCGTGCTGGGGCATTACGGACGCGGCGAGGCCCGGTTGCCGGTGTACAAGATGCCGCACCTGGAAGGCTGGGCCGTGGCCGACCAACAGGCCTTCGTGCCCGCCGTCGGTCACCATCAGGTGTTGGTGATGAACGCCACGACCTGGCAACAGGTCGATGCCATCGCCGTCGCCGGGCAACCGGTGTTCGTCACCGCGCGGCCGGACGGACGCCAGCTCTGGGTCAACTTCGCCTACCCGGACAACGACCGCGTCCAGGTCATCGACACCCAGACCCACGCCATCGTCGCCGACCTTCGGCCCGGGCCGGCGGTGTTGCACATGGAGTTCACTGCGCGCGGAGACCAGTTATGGCTGTCGGTCCGGGATGGCGGTGAAGTGCAAGTCTGGGATCCCTATCGACTGGCACGGATCGGCACGCTGCCGTCGCTGAGCCCCAGCGGCATTTTCTTCAGCAGCCGCGCGCACAAGCCAGGGTATTGACCATGACATCCAGCCCTCTCGCCCGCCGCTTGATCGACCGCTTCCAACACGGCCTGCCGCTGTGTGCCGAACCCTTCAAGGCCATGGCCGAAACCCTGGGCTGTAGCGAGGCCCAGGTCATCGACTGCCTCCAACACCTGAAACTGGCGGGGACATTGTCGCGCGTCGGACCAGTGTTCGAGCACAGCCGGGCTGGCGCCAGCACCCTCGCCGCCCTCGCCGTGCCGCCGGAGCGCCTGCACCAGGTGGCGGCGCGCGTCAGCCAGTACCCGGAAGTCAATCACAACTACGCACGGGAGCATCGCTACAACCTCTGGTTCGTGCTGACCGGCCCCGATCGCGCCCACCTGGACATCATCCTCCAGGAACTGGAGCAGGACACCGGCCTTACGCCGCTAGACCTGCCCATGCTCACCGCCTACCGCATCGACCTGGGCTTTGCCCTGGAGACCGCCCCATGAACATCACCCTCAGCGAGGCACAATCCCTGGCGCTGCGCCGCCTGCTGGAAACCGGCCTGCCCCTGACCCCGCGCCCCTTCCAGGCCTTGGCCGAACAGATCGAGGCCTGTGAAGCGCAGGTGCTCGATCAGATGCGGTTATGGCACGAACAAGGCTTGTTCCGCCGCGTCGGCCTGGTGGTCAACCATCGGGCCTTGGGGTTCTCCGCCAACGCCATGCTGGTGCTGGACGTGCCCGACGCCTTGGTCGATGAAGTCGGGCGACGCCTTGGCCAAGCCCCGGGCATCAACCTTTGCTACCAACGGCCACGACGTCTGCCGCAGTGGCAATACAACCTGTTCTGCATGATCCACGGGCGCCAGCGCGACCGCGTCGAGGCCCAGGTCCAGGCGTTGCTCCAGGAACATATGCTGGATGACCTGCCGCACCAACTGTTGTTCAGCACGCACCTGTTCAAGCAATGCGGCGGACGTTTCGCCGCACCGGCCGGAGCCTCGATCGATGGATGACCTCGACCGTCGCCTGATCAATCGCCTGCAATTGGGCTTGCCGCTGGTGCGCCATCCCTGGGAGCACCTGGCCCGCGAACTGGACAGCAACAGCGCCGAGCTGCTCGACCGCCTGCATGAGCTGCTCAATGAAGGCGTGCTGACCCGTTTCGGCCCGATGTTCGACATCGATCGCCTCGGCGGCGCGTTCACCCTCGCCGCCCTGTCGGTGCCTGAAGCGCGTTTCGACAGCATCGCCGAGCTGCTCGCCGATATGCCCGAAGTGGCCCACAACTACCGCCGCGAGCACGCCTGGAACATGTGGTTCGTGCTCGCCTGCCCCAGCGAACAGGCGATCACCGAGACCCTGCTGCGCATCGAGCGGCTGACCGGCCTGGTGCCGCTGAACCTGCCCAAGGAGGAGACCTACCATGTCGGCCTGTATTTCCCGGTTTGATTCGCTGCGGCAACACCCACTGAGCCCGGAAGAAACCCCGCTGGCACTGCGCCTGGTCGAACTGACCCAGGCCGGCCTGCCGTTGCTGGAAGATCCCTGGAGTTGGCTCGCCGAACAACTGGGCCTGAGCGTCGAGTCCACCCTCGACCTGCTCAAGCGCCTGCAGGCCGAAGGCGCGATCCGCCGCATCGCCGCCGTGCCCAACCACTATCGCCTCGGCTACCGCCACAACGGCATGACCGTCTGGGATGTCGCCGATACCGACATGCCGCGCCTCGGCGCGCTGTTGGGCGTGCAGCCCTTCGTCAGCCATTGCTACCGCCGACCGCGCCGCCCCGGCTGGCGCTACAACCTGTTCGCCATGGTCCACGGCCGTAGCCGCGAGGAAATCGACAGCTACCGCGAGCACCTGCGCTATCTGCTGGGAGATGCCTGCGCCGCCGACGACATGCTGGTGAGCAGCCGGATCCTGAAAAAAACCGGCCTGCGCCTGACACCGACCGCGCGTTGAGCCTGCACGCCAACCCCTGCATGCCAACCGAAGGAGCGTTTTATGTTGAGGATCAGCCATTACCTGCGCGCCCTGGCCGGGCAATGCCCCGCTCCACGCGTCGCGCCCCCCGGCAGTCGCCGCGCGCCGGTGGTGATCTGGAACCTGCTCAGGCGCTGCAACCTGACCTGCAAGCATTGCTACGCAACCTCCGCCGACAGCGCGTTTCGCGATGAGTTGAACACC
Organism: Pseudomonas sp. HB05; assembly: GCF_016756915.1. Taxonomy (NCBI): domain Bacteria; kingdom Pseudomonadati; phylum Pseudomonadota; class Gammaproteobacteria; order Pseudomonadales; family Pseudomonadaceae; genus Pseudomonas; species Pseudomonas sp. HB05. Next base: position 12,013 of record NZ_JAESPG010000040.1, on the reverse strand, counting down.
GTCGAAGCCCTGCAAGTGATCGACGACCTGCACGACGCCGGGGTCCGGGTGTTGATCCTGTCCGGCGGCGAACCGTTGCTGCGCGAGGACCTGTTCCAGCTCAGCGCCTATGCCCGCGCCCAAGGGTTCTTCGTCGCCCTGTCCACCAACGGCACGCTGATCGACGCCACCAACATCGACCAGATCGCGGCGGCGAACTTCGATTACGTGGGCATCAGCATCGATGGCCTCGAAGCGACCCACGATGAGTTCCGGCAACTCAAGGGCAGTTTCGCCAGTTCCATGGCGGCGATCCGGCTCTGTCGTGCGCGCGGGATTCGGGTGGGTCTACGCACGACGCTGACGCAGCAGAACCATTTGCAGTTGCCCACCCTGCTGGAACTGATGAACGAATACGATGTGCAGAAGTTCTACCTGTCCCATCTCAACTACAGCGGTCGCGGCAAGCGCAGCCGCAAGCTCGACGCCCACCAGCAGATGAGCCGCGAGGCGATGGAATTGATTTTCGAGCGCGCCTGGGCGGACGTCGAACAGGGGCGCGACAGTGACTTTGTCAGCGGCAACAACGACGCCGACGCGATCCTGCTGCTGCAATGGGCCGCCCGGCGCCTGCCTCAACACTCCGCCGCGCTGGAGCAAATGCTGCGGGCCTGGGGCGGCAATGCCTCGGGCGCCGGCATCGCCAACATCGACAACACCGGCGAGGTCCATCCCGACACGTATTGGTGGCAGCACTCGGTGGGCAATGTCCGCCAGACACCGTTCAAGACCCTCTGGCTGGAGCGCCCCGAGCCGCTTCTCCTAAAACTGCGCGAGCACCCGCGCGCCGTCGGCGGACGCTGCGGCCAATGCCGCTGGCTGGCGATCTGCAACGGCAACACCCGCACCCGCGCCTGGGCCGACGGCGACCTGTGGGGCCAAGACCCCGGTTGCCACCTGAGCGATGAAGAAATCGGCGTGCACGCGATTCCCAGCGTGGCGCTGAGCCCGATATAGCCCGATAGCCCGACGGCGAACCTGATGAAGAACCAAGGAAGTCCCATGCCTGCCCCCATCGTTTTGCCCGCTGCCCTGCAATCGTCCTTCCGGCCTGGGGAAGTCGCCCTGGTCGGCGCCGGTCCCGGTGATCCGGGCCTGTTGACCTTGCGAGCCTGGAGCCTGCTGATGCAAGCCGACGCGGTGGTCTACGACCGCTTGATCAGCCCGCAGTTGCTCAGCCTGATCCCACTGGCTTGCGCCCGCCATTACGTCGGCAAGGCCGCCGGTTGTCACAGCCTGCCCCAACCGCAGATCAACCAACTGCTGGCCGATCTGGCGGACCAGGGCCAGCGAGTCGTCCGGCTCAAGGGCGGCGACCCGTTCATCTTTGGCCGTGGCGCTGAAGAGCTGGAGTACCTGTTGTCTCGCGGCATCGACTGCCAGGTGGTGCCCGGCATCACTGCCGCGGCCGGCTGCTCGGCCTATGCCGGCATTCCACTGACCCATCGCGACCTGGTCAATTCCTGCCGGTTCATCACCGGTCATTTGCAGCGCGACGGTGAGCTGGACTTGCCGTGGCGCAGCCTGGCCGATGACAGCCAGACGCTGGTGTTCTACATGGGCTTGTCGAACCTGCGCACCATTGCCGAGCGATTGATAGCGGCCGGGCTCTCGGCAGACACCCCGGCGGCGTTGATCAGCAACGGCACGCGCCCTGACCAACAGGTGCTGCGCGGCACGCTTGGGGCGTTGCCGGACATGGCCCAGGCCTGCCTCGACGGGCTGCCCACATTGACCGTGATCGGCAAGGTCGTCGGCCTGTTTGCCCAGCAGCCGGTGCAGCATCCGGCGCGTATTCATCCGACGCCACGGGCTCAACCCTTCGCCTCGAAGGTGGCGTCATGAAGGGCTGGTGGTTCACTCCAGTGCTGTGGATCAGCGTGGCCCACGGTGCGGACGTCAAAGGGCCGGACCTGGACCAGGCCGAGCGCAACTATCAGCAGCACTGCCAGCAATGCCACGGCGTCAATCGCATCGGCGCAGCCGGGCCGGCGCTGTTGCCGCAAAGCCTGAGCCGGATCAAGCCCGCCGAAATCCGCCAGGTCATCGAAAACGGCCGCCCCGCCAGTCAGATGGCAGCGTTTGGCGCCTTGCTGGATGCCGCGCAGATCGATGGGCTGACCGACTATCTCCAGCGCCCACCCGCCGTCGAGCCGACCTGGAACGAAGACGACACTCGCCGCAGTCATCGCCTGCTGGCGGATCTCGCCACCCTGCCGGACAACCCCCGGCACAACGCCGACCCGCTGAACCTGTTCGTGGTGGTGGAGGCCGGCGATCACCATGTCGATATCGTCGACGGCGATCGCTTCGAGGTGCTGGCGCGTTTCGCTTCGCATTTCGCCCTGCACGGCGGCCCGAAATTCTCCCCGGACGGCCGTTTCGTCTACTTCGCGTCACGGGACGGCTGGATCAGCCTGTACGACCTGCACAACCTCAAGCTCATCGCCGAAGTCCGCGCCGGGCTCAATACCCGTAACCTGGCGGTGAGCAAGGACGGTCGCTGGGTGCTGGTGGGCAATACCTTGCCGGGCAATCTTGTGGTGCTGGATGCCCGTGACCTGTCGCTGGTCAAGACCGTTGCAACGGTCGGGCTGGACGGCCAGGCATCGCGGGTCAGCGCGGTCTATACGGCGCCGCCGCGGGACAGCTTCATCGTCGCGCTGAAGGACGTGAAGGAAGTCTGGGAGCTGTCCACCGGTCCGAACCCGGACTTTGTGCCGAGGCGCATCGAGGCCGAGGATTACCTGGATGACTTTTCCTTCTCGCCCGACTATCGGCAGCTACTCGCCACCTCGCGCAAGGCCCAGGGCGGGCAAGTGATCGACCTCGACACCGGGCGGATCGTCACGGATATCGCGCTGCCGGGCATGCCGCACCTGGGCTCGGGGACCTATTGGAAACGCAATGGGCAATGGGTGTTCGCCACGCCCAATATCAGCAAGGGGCTGATTTCGGTGATCGACTTCAACACCTGGAAAGTCATCAAGCAGATCCCCACCCTCGGGCCGGGCTTCTTCCTGCGCAGCCATGTCAATTCCCGCTATGCCTGGACCGATGTGTTTTTCGGCCCCGACAACGATGCCATCCACCTGATCGACAAACAGACCCTGGAAATCGCCCACACCCTGCGCCCGATGCCCGGCAAAACCGCCGCCCACGTCGAATTCACCCGCGACGGCCGCTACCTGCTGCTGAGCATCTGGGATACCGATGGTGCGTTGATTGTCTACGACAGCAACACCCTGAAGGAGATCAAACGCCTGCCGATGAACAAACCGTCGGGCAAATACAACGTGGGCAACAAGATCGAGTTTGCCGAGGGGACCTCGCACTGACCTGGCATTGTGGGGGGCTGCTGCGCAGCCCAGCGGGAGCAAGCTCCCTCGCCACGGGATTGGTGTCGGCCTTGTGTTCCAAGCCAATCGAAGCATTTGTGGCGAGGGGATTTATCCCCGCTGGGTTGCGCAGCGACCCCAAAAAGGCCAAGCCCAATCAACCTGACCCACCTCGGTGACTGTTCCAGGGGCTGCTGCGCAGCCCAGCGGGGATAAATCCCCTCGCCACAAGGGCTGCGTTGATAACCCTTTCTTCCAGCCACCCAATCCCCGTGGGGGGGGGGGGGGGGCCCCCCCCCCCCGGGGCGGGGGGCGGGGGGGTGGTGGGGTGGGGGGGGGAGTCGGAGGGGGGGGGCTGCGTTGATAACCCTTTCTTCCAGCCACCCAATCCCCGTGGCGAGGGAGCAAGCTCCCTCGCCACGGGATCGGTGTCAGCCTGTGTACTGCAAAGCGATTGGAATACCTGTGGCGATGGGATTTAGCGAAACGTCGCACCGCCCCGCTGGGTTGCGCAGCAACCCCAAAAGGCCGAAAACGGTCAGTGGCTCATTGAGGACATCGCTCCGGCCTGCCCCAGCAGCTTCTGGTCGATGTCCTCCAGACGCAGGACCTTGCCGCCGGTATCGTGGGCGAGTTTTTGTGCCGCCTCGGGGTCGGAGAAGGAGGCCAGGACCACGCCCATGGCGCCCTTGAGTCCGGAGCCGATCACGAAGTAGGCGGTGCGGGCGTCGATCAGGTGGGCGTCGTCCGGTGCGTCCCAATGGCTGCGGCCCATGTCGTGGACATACAGCTTCACGTCGGCGCGGTGGTTTTCCGGTTGCAGCCACCAGCCAAGCATTTCCGCCGGAGAGCAGAACTTCTTCGTCCCGCCGGCACCGACCGCCGCGCCCTTGGGCCCGGGGAAATCGGTGATGACCATGCCACACACATGGCATTCATCCCCTGGATGAAAAGCCAGTCCCGCCTGGGCAGCCGGCGGCGATTGAGCCTTGTCGCAAGCCACCAGCGCCAGGCACACCAGAACCCCGGCCAGGACACGGCTCACCTTGAAATAAACCCTGTTCATCACATCCTTCCTCATCAAGACCAGAAACTCATGGGCATCGGCGATTGAACAACCGATAGGCCAGCCACAACGGCACCCCCAACCACAACCCCAGGCACAGCCACAGCAGCGGCGCTGAAACCGGCAAATCGCTGCCCAGCGTCAACACGCCGGCCCCACTGGAAGCGGCGTCGAACCCCGACACATTGATCAGTCGATACACATCAGTCGGGTTCAACAGCAACAGCCAAGGCAACAGCTCCGGACTGAACCGGCCCTCGCTCAGCACCAGCAACGCCAGCAGCGCCAGGTCGAACACCAGCACGAAGAAAAACCACACGCCCAGCGCCAGCCCCGCCGCGGTGGATTTTTCCGCCGACAGGCAACTCAGCACATAGGCCAACCCGAGGAACACCCAACCGAGCAGCGTGCTGGACAGCATGAAGCGACCGAAGGCCCAGAGCAGCAGGCTCAGCTCGACGTCATCCACCAGCACGGCAATGGCCAGCATCGCGCAGCCAAAGCCAATCAGGGTCGCCAGGGCCAGGATCAGCCCATGGCCGACAAACTTGCCCAACAACAGCTGCCCGCGGCCCAGCGGATACGTCAGCAACAGCAGCAACGTGCCGCTTTCGTCCTCACCGACAATCGCGTCATAGGCCAGCAGCAAGGCAATCAACGGCATCAGGAACGTCGCCAGGCTGGCCAGGCTCGCCACCGTCGCCGGCACCGAGGTGAAGCCCAATTGGCCGGACGCCGCCGCGCCGAGCCAGGCGATGCCGATCGCCAGAACCGCGAACAACAAGCTGATCGCCAACAACCATCGGTTGCGCAGGCCGTCGCTGAGTTCCTTGCGGGCCATGTTCCAGATCGGGTTCATTGGCCGGCCTCCTCGGTCGCCGCGCGGGTCATGTAGTGGCGGTACAAATCTTCCAGCGAGGGAGGCTTGATCTCCACGTCCGTCGGGTCGTCCTGGGCCAGCAACTGGCGCAGCAACACCAACTTGCTGCCATCCGGCGCGGACACCTGCACGCCTTCGGCGCCCCAGCCCTGGGTGACGTGCCCTTCGCTGCGCCAGTGCTGGCGCAACCAGTCGGCCCGGGACAGGCCCGACGCGCGGATCAGCGTCGGCAGCTCCGCGTCCTCGCGCAATTGCGCCAGGCTGCCCAGGGCCAGCAGCCGCCCTCGGGTGAGGATCGCGGCGCGGTTGATGTGCGCCTCCACACCCGGCAAGACGTGGGAGCAGAGAATGATGCTGGTGCCCTGCCAGCGCAGGCGATCAAGCAATTGATAGAGATCCTGGGTGGCGATGGGGTCCAGGCCCACGGTCGGCTCATCCAACAGCAGCAGGCGCGGCTGGCCGAGCAAGGCCTGGGCCAGCCCGAGGCGCTGGCGCATGCCTTTGGAATAGGTGCGCACCCGCCGTCGTGCCGCGCCCGCCAGCCCCACCTCCTCCAGCAAGCGCTCGACCTGCGTAGGCGCCGCGCCCTTGAGCCGGGCGAAATGCTGCAAGGTTTCCAGCCCGCTCAACTGCGGATAGAACATGACGTTCTCCGGCAGATAGCCAAGCATCCGCCGCACATTCGGGTCGCTGGGCTCGCGGCCGAAGACCCGCACCTGCCCCGAGCTGGCCTGCAGCAAACCGAGAATCAGCTTCATGGTGGTGGTCTTGCCCGCGCCGTTGTGCCCGAACAGCCCGAGCACTTCGCCCTGGGCCAGGGTCAAGTCAAGCCCGTGCAGCACGGCGACGTCGCCATAACGCTGGCTGACGCCTTCGATTTCGACGACGTTCAAGACGCGTCCTCCTGGGCAACGTTGCGTTGAAGAGATTGTATGGGCGCTTGCATCAGCGGGTGGCTGTCCATCACGCCTGGGGATTTCATCACCGGGAAGGCCCGCTGCACCCAGCGCAGCAGTTCGACGCCCGGGCTGTTCATCAGCAAGCGCACCTGGGGATACAGCCACAGCAGCCGGTCGACGTTATCGTTGGGTTCATAGGCAACATCACCGAGACCGTCGCTGTTGCGGTCCCAGCCCAGGTAATCGCTCCAGTAATTGCCGCGCCCGTCCGCCGACCATTCCTGCAGCCGCGTGGCGACATATTTGACCTGGCGCTGGTTATGGACGAAGGCATTGCCGGCGATGCAGTTGTCCTCCGAGCCGGCGGTGAGGTGGATGCCCACGGCGCTGCGCTCGAAATGATTGCCTTCGATGCGGTTGAACAGCGAGTTGTAGATGAACAGCGCCTTGCCTTCGGCGCCGGTGATCATGGTGTCGCCGGTGGACCCGTCGCGCACGTCCGTGACGAAGTTGTCGCGCAAGGTCGAATAGGTGATGTAGTTCATCAGGATCCCGTAGTTCTGGTCCTGTTCGGAGCGGTTGCCGATCACCGTCAATTGACGGCTTTGCATCAGCGCGTAGCCGGTGCGGGTGCGCCGGGTGATGTTGCCCAGCAGTTGGTTGTCGTTGGCGAACATGTAATGCACGCCGTAGCGCAAATCCTCCAGGGTGTTGCCCTGCAGCAGATTGCCGTTGGACGTGTCGATGTAGATGCCGTCGCGGGTGTCGCGGATCTGGTTGCCGATGACCCGCGCGCCATGCACCGCGTACAGGTGAATGCCATTGCCACGGTCCTGGGAGCGCAGGCCCGGGTCGCCCTGGATGCGGTTGTCGATGAGGCTGACGTCCCGCGTGCCATCGACCCAGATGCCGAAGCCCTGGCCCTGCATGCGGTTCGCCCGCACCACCGCGCCTTGCCCTGCAGGCTGGATGAACACGGCGGCGTTCATGGCCGTCAGGTCATGGCCCCAGTCCAGGAAGGTGCAGCCTTGGACCTGGACGTTCGGCGCCCGGATCACCAGGCCGTTGCCCTCGCCCTGCCCCTGGAATACCGCGTCCGGCGCACACGTGAGCGTCATGGCTTGATCGATGCTGAACGAGCCACGGTATTCACCGGCCGGAAGACGCCATTGCTGGTCGCCCTCGGCCTGCAATGGCAAGTCCATGATCGACTGCGGCGCGCTGGACGCGCCGCCCGACAACAGACAGAACATCAGCGCAATGACCGTTCGATGAGCGTTTGCATGCGACATGTTCCCGGTCATTGCACCTGCCTCCTCGATGAATGACTCAGGCTTTTTCAACCAGCATGCGCCCGACCATTTCCATGTGCAGCGCATGACAGAACCAGCTGCAGTAGTACCAATGCAGGCCTGGCTTGTCGGCCATGAAGGTGATGGAAGAGGTTTGCTGCGGGCTGATCTCCATGCTCGCGCCGTGGTTGGTCATGACAAAACCGTGGGACACGTCCTCGATCTGGTCGATGTTGGTGATCGTTACCGTCACCTCGTTGCCCTGCTTGACGGTGAACTCCGTCAGGCCGTAGGCCGGCGCCATGGAGGTCATGTAGACCCGCACCTTGTTGCCGTCGCGGATGACCTTGTTGTCAGTCTCCAGGTTGATGCCGTCCTTCTTCGCCCGGGCCACGGTTTCGGCGAAGAACGGGTCGTTGCGGTTCCAGATCTTCTGGGTCTTGATCTGGTCGCGCCGCGCGAGGATGCAGTCGTGGGGCTCGGCGAAGGCCGGGCCGTCGTGGACCAGTTTCATTTCGTCGCCGGAGATGTCGATCAGTTGGTCGTTCTCAGGGTGCAGCGGCCCGGTGGGCAGGAAGCGGTCCTTGGAGAATTTGCACAACACCACCAGCCACTTGCCGTCCGCATCGCTGGTTTCGGTCAGGGACGCATGGTTGTGCCCGGGCTGGTACTGCACGTCGAGTTTCTGCTTGATGTAATTGACCTTCTCGCCCTTGTAGGCGCGGATGGCCTCGTCCATGTTCCATTTCACCACCTGGCTGTCGATGAACAGCGTGGTATAGGCATTGCCGCGTCCGTCGAAGGTCGTGTGCAGCGGCCCCAGGCCAAGTTCCGGCTCGGCGACAATGACTTCGCGCGGGTCTTTGTAGCGGTCGTTGAACAAGTCATCCAGGCGGTCGATGGCGATCATCGAGACGGTCGGCGAGAGCTTGCCGTTGGCGATGAAGTATTTGCCGTCAGGCGAAGTGTTGAGACCGTGGGGGTTCTTCGGCACGGGGATGTAGCGGGTGAACTCGCTGTCCTTGCCATCGACTTTACGGCCGTCCACCACCGGCACCTTGGAACCGTCCAGGTTGATGAACTTGCCGGCCTTGATCGCCGCCTCGATGCGCGGGATGTTGAACACCACGACCCAGTCGCGCTCGTTGCGCATCATGCCGCCCAGGTCGTAGGCCTTCTCCGAGTTATAGCAGGTGCTGGCGGCGTATTTGCCGGTGTAGTCGGCGTCCGAGTTGTCCAGGTTGCCGTCGACGATGACCTGGAAGGCCATCTCCATTTTCTCGGCATCGATGGCGTTGAACATCGTGAAGCTGTTCTTGTCCTGCAGGTCGAAGGTGTGACCGTCGTTGGGGTGCGGAATGACGAACTCGGCGTTGGCGAACACGTACTTGGTGTACGGCACCTTTTGCAGGCGCAGGCCGTGGATCGCTTGCACGTTGGGCACGGTGAGGATCTTGTCGCACTTCATGATGTCGAGGCGAATGCGCGCGACCCGCGAGTTGGCCTTGTCGTTGATGAACAGGTATTTGCCGTCGTACTTGCCGTCGGTCATGGAGATGTGCGGGTGATGGCAATCGCCGTTCTGGTACTTGGCGCTGTCACCGAGGATGTGCTTGCTCTCGTTGGTCAGGCCCCAGCCGGTCGCCGAATCGACGTTGAACACCGGGATGCGCATCAGCTCGCGCATCGATGGCACGCCGAGCACCCTCACCTCGCCTTGGTGGCCGCCGCTCCAGAAACCGTAGTATTCGTCGAGCTCGCCGGGGCCGACGTGGATCTTCGACTTGGCCTCCTTGGCCGCTGCCGCCCAGGATTCGCGGGTGAATGTACCGGCCCCCAGTGCGGTGGCGCCCGCCAACACGGCGCCAGTGACCGCGCCAGTGCCGAGGAATGTCCGCCGGCTGACGCCCCTGGGCTCTTCCACTGCGTCAGGCGTCGGGATTTTTTTATCGCTCATGCTGTGTGTGCTCCGTGAAGAATGAAAGGGTCGAGGCCAGGTCTTGCGCGCCTTTCAAGGCGTCGGCTCCACCTGCACCACCGGGATTCGTTGCGGGTCGGCCGGGTTTGCCTTGCCACGTTTCTTGCGCTTGTTGATCAAGGGCGGGCATTTGTTTTCGTTGTGCCAGGTCATCTGGCAGTCGAGGCAGTAGTGGCATTCGTTGGCGTTGATCCGGCCGTCGGGGTGGATCGCCTGGATCTCGCATTCCTTGGCGCACAGTTGGCACGGGTTACCGCACTCCTTGCGGCGCTTGAGCCAGTCGAACAGGCGCAGCCGGGTTGGCATCGCCAGCGCGGCGCCGAGTGGGCAGACGTAGCGGCAATAGACTTTGCGGGTGAACAGGTTGATCAGCAGCAGCCCCGCCGCGTAGGCGACGAACCACCACTGGCGATCGAACTTGAGGGTAATGGCGGTCTTGAACGGCTCCACTTCGGCCAGTCGCTCGGCGGTGGCCATCGACTCCAGCGAGACGCCGAACAGCACCAGCAAAATGATGTACTTGATTGCCCACAGGCGCTCATGAACGGCGAACGGCAGTTCGTATTGCGGCACCTTGAGCTTGCGCGCCAGCTCGTTGATCAATTCCTGCAACGCGCCGAACGGGCACAGCCAGCCACAGAACACCCCGCGCCCCCAGAGCAGGATGCTGGCGGCGGTGAACACCCAGAGGATGAAGATCAGCGGATCGGTGAGGAACAGTTCCCAGCGGAAACCTTCGAACAGCGCGTGGACGAAGGTCAGTACGTTGACCACCGACAACTGCGCCAGCGCGACGCCGCCGAGGAACACCACGGTGAACACCAGGTAACCGCGACGCACCCAATGCAGCAACGTTGGACGCCGGGCCAGGGAGTCCTGGAAAAACAGGATCGCCGTCAGCACCAGCAACGCGGCGCCGAGCACGCTGATCTCGACGCTTTTCTGGTACCAGAGGGTCAGCCACATCGGTCGGCTGGCCTCTTCGGCCGCCGCCAGTTGCTCGGCCGTCGGCAATGGCCGCTCCAGATAAGGCTCGGGCAGTTGGTAGCCGAGTTCGAAACTGCTGAAGGTACCGCTGACCGGCCCGGTCTGGCGCCGCACCAGCAGTTCCAGGCTCCACGGCGCGCCGGGGTCGAAACGGTGGGCGGCGCGAATGATGAAGATCGCCATCTCGTCGAAGTCCGGCATGTCGGCGGCAGCGACGTCATCCAGGCGTTGGAAATCCAGGTCGCGGAAACTGATGGTGTCGCCGGACTGGCGCAATTGCACCCGGTCGAAAATCCCCCCGCGCACGTAGCCCGAGCCCTTGAACGAATAGCGGCCGCTGCCCATCACCGCGATCGCCTGCTCGCCTGGCTTGAGCTCGGCCATCAGCGTGCGGTACTGCGTCTCGCCCAGCAGATTGCGGCCGATGGTGGGTGGGTTGAGGTGGGTGACGTAGAGGTCGATGAAGGTGTCGTTCACCTGCTCGCCACTGGCGGTTTCGACGTGTTCGGCTTCGGTGCCTTTGAACGAGGCGTCGACCTGGCCACGGGTCAGGTGCAGGCGCCGCACCGCGCCGTTGCCCACCAGGGTGGTCCAATCGGCGGGCTGGTAGAAATCGTCCCGCACGCGGGCCGGCGCCACGGCCAATCCGGCATCGCCCTTGACCAGGCCCAGGGACACGGCGACGTCGTGGGCGGCGCGCATGATGACTTCGTTGACCACCATGGCCGTCACGGTGGCGCCGGCGATCGCATCGACCGTCACCGCATTCGGGTCGCTGGAATGCCCCACCACCACGCGCTGGTTGACCTTGATGCCGCTGTAGCGTGCGCTGAAGGCGTGGAGTTTTTCTTCGGCGATGCCGATCAGCAGGATCGGTTCGTGGTGTTCCAGCACGTAGGCGTCGAGGATCACACCGGCGGGATCGAGGACCACCTGGACGTTTATCGGTTTGCCTGAATAGGCCGGGATGTTTACCACATCCAGGCTTTGGAACACGTAGCCTACGACCTTGCCGGCGGCGGAGAGCTTGCGAACCTTGAAAGGGCCTTCGGGTTCGGAAGTCGAATCGACCTGGCCCAGGACGTGATGGATGCGTTGTTGCTCGATTTCACCGTAGTCCTTGGCCTGGGCAATGCCGGCAAGTATCAGCAGTAGAAGGAACAGCCCGGGAAACCAGGAACGGGATGGGTGCAGCATCGCTAAGGGACGGGTCATGAGCGCCAGGGCTTGAAGACAGGATCTTGGCGACCATTCTGCGGCTCGCCCCTACCCTCGGCCCTTGATTGAAATCAACTTGGCGGAAAACCAGCTGCGGCGGTTTTACACAGCCAACTGTGGCAGTCTTGTGTTCCAAGCCGATCGAAACATTTGTGGCGAGGGGATTTATCCCCGCTGGGCTGCGCAGCAGCCCCATAAGCAACGACTTTGACCTTACTGGCACACCGAGTTGTTTGGTTTGGGGCCGCTGCGCAGCCCAGCGGGGAGAAATCCCCTCGCCACAAGACCGGTTTACCTGCGCGACCGCGCCGCGTCA